>NZ_CP185370.1:2526540-2842357 GCF_049177115.1 Microbacterium phosphatis
CTTCTCCTCGCCCTTGATGACACGGGTCTTGACTTCGGTGATCGTCGCGGCCCCGTGGTGCGGGTAAACGACGGTCTCGCCAACCTCAAAAAGCATAGAAAAGTATCCTTTCGGCGACTTTCAGGATACCACAGCCCGCCATGTACTAAGGTTCGCGGGCCCCGCAGGGCGGCAGCGACACGCGCCTCCGGGCGACTTCGTTGCCTCGCGGGCGTCCGCGCGCGAACGCACAGGGGCGCGGGGCCGCGACCCCCTAGAATGACAGACAGGGCCCGCAGCTCGGCGGGGCCGCTCGACCTGGAGGTTCCGTGAACTCCCGCATTCTCGCGTCGCTCGCCCTCGGTGCCGTCGTCGCCCTCACCGCCACCGGCTGCGCGGGGCTCACGCATCAGGCCACCACGATCCCGTACTCGCCGTCGGACGGCGTCAACGTCCCGCACAGCGACGGCGCCGCGATCCAGATCCGCAACGCGGTCGTCATCGCCGACTCGCAGGGCACGGACGGCAACCTGGCCGCCGCGCTCGTGAACACCACCGATGAGGACGCGACCCTGAGCCTCGAGTGGGGCAGCGGCCAGTCCGAGACGATCGACCTCGAGGGCGGCGAGGTCGTCAGCCTCGGCGCCGGCTCGGAGGAGCCGCTGCTTCTCGAGGGCATCAACACCGAGGCCGGCGCGACGCTGCCGCTGTACTTCCAGTCGGGCGACGCCGAGGGCGAGCTCGTCGAGGTCCCCGTGCTCAACGGCTGCCTCGCGCACTTCAAGAACCTCGTGCCCGGCGGCTACGAGGAGGCCGACTGCGAGCACCTCGCCCCGGCCGAGGAGAGCGAGGAGGGCGAGGGCCACTGACCCTCCCCCGCAGCTGCACGAAGAAGGCCCCGAGGATCCGATCCTCGGGGCCTTCTTCGTGCGACCGGAGGTGCGGCCGGGCGGGCGGCGCTCAGCCCTCGAAGCGGTAGCCGAGGCCCCGCACGGTGACGAGCATGACCGGCTCGGAGGGGACCTGCTCGATGCGCGAGCGGATGCGCTTGATGTGCACGTCGAGCGTCTTCGTGTCGCCGAAGTAGTCGCTGCCCCACACCCGATCGATCAGCTGCCCGCGGGTGAGCACACGACCGGCGTTGCGCATCAGCACCTCGAGCAGCTCGAACTCCTTCAGGGGCATGTTGATCTGCTGCCCGTCGACCGACACGGTGTGGCGGTCGACGTCGAGCACCACGCGGCCGCCCTCGAGGACCCGCTCGTCGAGCTCGGCCTCCGCGTCGACCGTGCGGCGCAGCACCGCGCGCATGCGCGCCAGCAGCTCGCGCGCCGAGTAGGGCTTGGTGACGTAGTCGTCGGCGCCCAGCTCGAGCCCCACAACGATGTCGACCTCCGAGTCCTTCGCCGTCAGCATGATGATCGGCACCGACGAGGTCGTGCGCACCTGGCGGCACACCTCGGTGCCCGGCATGCCCGGCAGCATCAGGTCGAGCAGGATCAGATCGGCACCGCGCTCGCGGTATGCCGCCAGGGCCGCGGGGCCGTCCTCGGCGATCTCGACCTCGTAGCCCTCCCGGCGGAGCAGATAGGCGAGGGGTTCGGCGAGGTCGGGCTCGTCCTCGACCAGCAGCAGACGCGTCATTCGCGACCTTTCTTCTTCATGGAGTTCTTCCCCCTGGCGGTCTTCGCCAGGGACGACTCGAGCACGGGCGCCTCGCTCAGGGGCAGGCGCACGGTGAACGTGGAGCCCCGATCGGGCTGCGACCAGAGCCGGATCTCGCCCCCGTGGCGCGACACCGCGTGCTTCACGATCGACAGGCCCAGGCCGGATCCGCCGGTGCGGCGGGAGCGCGCCTGGTCGGCGCGATAGAACCGCTCGAACACCCGCTGCTGATCGGCCTCGGCGATGCCGATCCCCTGATCCGTGACCGCGATCTCGACGACGCCGCCGACCGCGCGCACCCCCACGCCGACGTGGGATCCGCGCGGCGAGTAGGCGATGGCGTTGGCGATCAGGTTGCCGACCGCCTCCTTGAGGATCTGCTGGTCGCCCCGCACGAACAGACCGCGATCGCCGCCGCGGGCCAGGTCGACGCCGGCCGACTCGGCCTGCACCGCCGAGGCCTCGACCGCCGCCGCGACGACCTCGTCGATGGCGACGTCGCCCACCGAGGTCAGTTCGTCGGCCGCCTGCAGCCGCGAGAGGTTCATGATGCGCCCCGTGAGGCGGCTCAGGCGCTCGGCCTCGGCCGACAGCCGCGCGGTGAACGCCCGGACCTGCGCGGGATCGTCGGCGGCCATGTCGATCGCCTCGGCGAGCAGCATCACGGCGCCCACGGGGGTCTTGAGCTCGTGGCTGGTGTTCGCGATGAAGTCATGGCGCATCTGCTCGAGGCGCTCCTGCTCCGACAGGTCGCGCACCAGCAGGAGTGTGTGGCGATCGCTCACGCGCGTCGCCCGCGCGGCGATCAGGCGCGAATCCGACGACATGCCGCCGCGCACGAGCCGGAGGTTCGTGGTCTCGGTGGCGCCCGAGCGCGCGGCGCGCACAAGCTCGCGCAGCCCGTCGTGCGGCAGGGGCGCGTCCGTCTCGATACCGAGCCAGGGCGCGGAGGGCGACGTCGCGACGACGAGGCCGGAGGCGTCGACGAGCGCGGCGGGGTCGTCCATCGCGTCGAGCACCGACGTGATCCCGGCGGGAACCAGGCCCGCCGCCTCCCGGGCGGCGCGCTCCCGCGCGCGGATCGCCGTGAAGACGATGAGGGACGCACCCGTCCCGATGATCACTCCGAGGAGCAGGGAGAGCAGCGCGAGCTGCGTGGGTGCCATGGCACCAGAGTAAAGTCCCAGCGAATGCCAGGATGGACGGATCCCCGCCAGTCTGCGGCCTCGCAGGGGACTGTTCACCGTCGCGGCACCATCTGTTAACCAACGGCACAGAGAATCGCAGAGAGCGTGCCCGGGAACGACCCACCGCCGCCCGCGACACCGACGAAAGGTCCACGATGCGCGAACTCTTCCACCAGGCCCTCGAGGACGTGCAGACGCGCGTCGTCGAGATCAGCGAGCTGGTCACCGTCTCGATCGACAAGGCGACCCGTGCGTTCGGCAAGGGCGACGTCGCGCTGGCCGAGGAGGTCATCGCCGACGACAAGAAGATCGACGCGCTCACCCGCGAGCTCGACGAGCAGGCGATCTCGATCCTCGCCATGCAGCAGCCCGTCGCGCGCGACCTGCGCGTGGTGGTGACGACGCTGCGCGTCACCGCGTCGCTCGAGCGCATGGGCGACATGGCCGAGCACATCGCCCAGCTCGCCCGCACCCGCTACCCGGAGCGCGCGATCCCCAAGGGTCTCAAGTCGACGTTCACCCGCATGGGCGAGCTCGACGTCGAGATCGCCCGCGAGCTCACCAAGCTCGTGGCCGCCCCGGACGCCGCGATCGCCCTGCCGATCGCCGACCGGATCCGCAACAGCGACGATGACGTCGACGAGCTGCACGCCAACGTCTTCGAGAAGGTGCTCAGCGACAGCTGGCAGGGCGAGGCCGGCGCCACCGTCGACGCCACGCTCGCCAGCCGCTACCACGAGCGCTTCGCCGACCACGCGGTCTCGATCGCGAAGAAGATCGTCTACCTGCACACGGGCGACTGGTCCGGCATCGAGGCGCTCTCCGACGCCGCCCCGATCACCGAGGGCTGACCCCGCGCACACGAAGAGGCGCCGTCCGGATCGGATCCGGACGGCGCCTCCTCGTTGTGGGTGCTACTTCTTCGCGCCCTGGTTCGCCACGGCGGCGGCGCCGGCGGCGGCGGCCTCGGGGTCGAGGTAGCGGCCCGGGCCGAGCGGCTTCATGTCGTCGTCGAGCTCGTACACGAGCGGGATGCCGGTGGGGATGTTCAGGCCCGCGATGTCCTCGTCGCTGATGCCGTCGAGGTGCTTCACCAGCGCGCGCAGCGAGTTGCCGTGCGCGGTGACGAGCACGGTCTTGCCCGCCTGCAGGTCGGGGACGATCTCGGCCTCCCAGTAGGGCAGCATGCGGTCGATGACGATCTTCAGCGACTCGGTGCCGGGGATCTCGCCGTCGATGCCGACGTAGCGCGGGTCATCGGTCTGCGCGTACTCGTCGGCGGGGTCGATCACGGGCGGCGGCACGTCGAACGAGCGGCGCCACTCCATGAACTTCTCCTCGCCGAACTCGGCGAGCGTCTGGGCCTTGTCCTTGCCCTGGAGGGCGCCGTAGTGGCGCTCGTTGAGGCGCCAGGTGCGCTTCACGGGGATCCACAGGCGGTCGGCGGCGTCGAGCGCGAGGTTCGCGGTCTGGATCGCGCGGCTCAGGACGGAGGTGTGGAGCACGTCGGGCAGCACGCCCTGCTCCTTCAGCAGCTCGCCGCCGCGAGTGGCCTCGCTGCGGCCCAGCTCGGTGAGCCGGACGTCGACCCATCCGGTGAAGAGGTTGAGCTCGTTCCACTCGCTCTGGCCGTGGCGGAGCAGGATCAGGGTGTGTGCCATGCCTTCAGACTACCGAGCCGGGCACTCGGGTCAGAATGGGGGTATGCCGACGCACGAGGGACGCCCCACCCGCGGGACGACCGGCACCAACCGCCTGCGTCGTGTGGACCGCTGGATCGCACAGCTCCCCGAGTTCCGCGGCGCGGCGGACCCGCTCGTCGTCGACCTCGGCTACGGCGCCAACGGCGTGACGACCCTCGAGCTCGAGGCGCGCCTGCGGAGGGCACGCGCCGACGTCGAGGTGCTCGGTCTGGAGATCGATCCGGATCGCGTCGCGCGCGCGAGCGCGCAGCTGGCCGCCACGCGCGCCGGTGAGACGGCCTTCGCGCCGGACGCCCGGGTGTCGTTCGCGCGCGGCGGCTTCGAGGTGCCGATCCCCGGGGGCCGGCGCCCCGCGGTGATCCGCGCGTTCAACGTGCTGCGGCAGTACAACGAGGACGACGTGGCCGGCGCGTGGAGGCGCATGGCCTCGCGCCTCGCGCCCGGGGGTGTGCTCGTCGAGGGCACGTGCGATGAGATCGGGCGCGTGTGCAGCTGGATCGACGTGTCGCCCGCCGCCGAGCCGCTGCGCCTCACCCTGTCGCTGCGACTTGCCGACCTCGAGCGTCCGGGCATCGTGGCCGAGCGCCTGCCGAAGGCCCTGATCCATCGCAACGTGCCCGGCGAGCGCATCCACGACCTGCTCGCCGCCCTCGACCGGGAGTGGGAGCGCGCGGCGCCGCTCGGCACGTTCGGGGCGACGCAGCGCTGGGTGGCTGCCGTGTCGGCGCTGCGGGCCGGGGGTGTGCCGGTGATCGGCGGCCGGGCCCGCTGGCGCCTGGGGGAACTGACCGTGCCGTGGGAGAGTGTGAGGCCTCTATGACCCTGACCACCGACCCGCCCGTTGTGGCGATCGACGCCGGGCGCGTGCGCGGCCTCTGGCGCGGCGAGCCGGGCGCGCCCGATCGCTCCGCGGCGTTCCTCGGCATCCCCTTCGCGCAGCCGCCGGTCGGCCGCCTGCGCTTCGCGGCTCCTGTGCCGCCGGAGCCGTGGGACGGCATCCGCGACGCCCTCGCGCACGGGGCCACCGCGCAGCGGGGCGACCCCGGCGAGACCCTCATCCCCGAGCCGTCGATCCCGGGGCGCTCCACGCTGAACGTCGACGTGTTCACCCCGGCGCCCGGTGATCCGACGGCGGGGCTGCCGGTGGTGGCCTGGATCCACGGCGGGGCGTTCATCAGCGGATCGCCCGCCTCGCCCTGGTACGACGGGCGCGCGTTCAACCGCGACGGCGTCGTGACCGTCAGCATCTCGTACCGCCTCGGGTTCGACGGCTTCGGGCACATCCCCGGGGCGCCGTCGAACCGCGGTGTGCGCGACTGGCTGGCCGCCCTCGAGTGGATCCAGGCGAACATCCGCGCCTTCGGCGGCGATCCGTCGCGCGTGACGCTCGCCGGCCAGTCGGCGGGCGGCGGCGCCGTGCTCACGCTGCTCGGGATGCCGGTCGCGCAGCCCCTGTTCGCGGCCGCGTGGGCGATGTCCCCCGCGCTGAGCGACATCCCGCAGGCGCAGGCCGAGCGGGCCTCGGCGCGCCTGGCCGAGCTGACGGGCGTCGAGCAGACCCGCGACGGCTTCGCGGCGCTCACCGAGAAGCAGATCCGCCACCAGCAGCAGGGGGCAGCGCGCCCGGATGCGCGCGACCGCCTCGCCGCCCTGCGCGCCACGCTGCAGGGCGCGCTTCGCCTGGGGCCCGTCGTCGACGGCGACCTGCTGCCGCGGACCACCCTCGAGGCCCTCGCCGCCGGCGTCGGATCCGACAAGCCGCTGGTGCTCGGCACAACCGACGACGAGTTCACCTTCGTGACCGACTCGTACGCGCGCCGGCTGCGGATGCTGCCCGCGACCCTCGCCCTCGCGGTGGTGGCGACGTCGCGGCGGCGCCTGCGGACCTACCTGGCGGACAACCGCCCGCAGCGCCGTCTCGGCGCCGCCGCGATGCTCGGCCGCTACGCGACCGACATGATCTTCCGCACCACCGCCGTCCGGGTCGCCACGGCGAGGGGCCGCGGGGCCTCCCCCACCTGGCTCTACCGGTTCACGTGGCCCTCGCCGGTGCGCCGATGGGCGCTGCACTGCCTGGACGTGCCGTTCTGGTTCGACTGCCTCGACGAGCCGCACGTGCCGGCGCTCGCCGGCGACGCGCCGCCCCAGGACCTGGCCGACGCCGTCCACGGCGCGGCCCTCGGGCTCGCGCGCTCCCACGACCCGGGGTGGCCCGCGTGGTCGGCGTCACCCGGGACGACGCGGATCTTCGGCGGCGCGGACGAGCACGCGGTCGACGCCGACGGCTACCGGAGCGTCCGCGCCCTGATCTGAGGTCAGATGCGCGGGATCGCCGCGCGCGCGTCCGCCGGCGCCATACCGGTCGCGATGAGCAGGTCGACGACCATGGGCCGCAGCGCCGAGAGCAGCGCCTGATGACCGAGCGGGGCGCCCGGCAGAAGCTCGGCAGGGTCGAGGCGGCGCGCGATGGCGAGCACCGCGTCGCGCGCCTCGGGGCAGCGCGAGGGATCGTCGAGCGTGGCGCCCACGAGCGACGCCGCGGCGGCGATGTCGGCGAGGAGGTCGGCCGCGACGGGGAGCGCCTGCCGGTCATCGGTGAGGTAGACCACCCGCCGCCCCACCACGCGGAGGCTGCGGGTGGCGAGGTCCATCTGATCCAGGATCAGCGCCTGACGGTCGAGCTCGGCGCGTCGCCCGCGGAGGAACGGCGAGACCCGCGCCACCGAGCGGCCGGTCTCGAGCGACTCGCGCCAGGTGGCTCCGACGGACTCGAGCGCGCGCGCCTTCTCGAGGCCCCGCTCGGCCCGCAGACGGTCGCCGCGGCGCAGCGCCGACACCATCCGCGCGGCGGCCGCGTCGAACCCCGCGAAGTACGCCCGGGCGTCGCGCAGCGCGTGCGCCTGGGGGTTGCGCGGCAGCAGCGCGGTCACGAGCACCGCCAGCGTGCCGCCGATCACCCCGTCCAGCAGGCGGGAGAACGGGATGCCCGTCAGCGGCAGCAGCATCGCGATGGTCGACTGGATCGCCGCGGCGATCGCGAAGCCCGGCGAGGGCGAGAGGAAACGCGCCACGAGCAGGGTGGCGGCCAGGGTCACGGCCAGCTGCCACCAGCCGGTGTCGAACACCAGGCGCAGGGCCTCGGCGACGAGGATGCCGGTGAGCATGCCGATGACCGTCTCGACCACGCGCTTCGGGCGCGCGTCGCGGGCGAGACCGAGGCTCGAGATGGCGACCGTGATCGCGATCATCGGCGTCGCGTGCCCGAACACGTGCACGCCGATCAGATAGGCGCCCGTCGCCGCGACGACGATCTGCGCGACCGGCAGCCACGACTCCCGCAGGCGCTCGAGGCCCGGGCGCGGCGAGAAGCGGCCCCGCCAGGTGACCGGCACGGCCTGGGTGAGCGGCTGCGAATCGGTCATCCGCCGATCATCCCCGATTCCGCAGGGTCAGCGTGCCGGATCCTGTGCGACCGGCCGCCGCGACAGCCGCGTCAGACGCGGGACGTCGGCGGTGGCGCCGGCATCGGCGGGCACGATGATCTCCTGCGCCGCCGCGATCCGCGAGCCGTCCGATCGGATCTCGAGGGTCGCGTCGCCGGGCACCCGGCGGGCCAGCACCGCGAGCGCGACGGGCCCGAGCTCGTGATGGCGCACGCTGCTCGTGACGTGGCCGACCTCGGTGGCCTCGCCGTCGGCGCCGGTCTGCAGCACGGCCGTTCCCGGCGCGGGCAGCACGCTGTCGCTGCCGTCGAGGTGCAGCAGGGTGAGCCGGCGCGGCGGGTGACCGAGGTTGTGGACCTTCGCCACCGTCTCCTGGCCGCGGTAGCAGCCCTTGTTCAGGTGCACGGCCGAGCGCAGCCAGTCGTACTCGTGCGGGATCGCCCGGTCATCGACCTCGCGGCTCCACCGCGGCCGCCAGGCGGCGACGCGCAGGGCCTCGACCGCGAGCAGACCGGCGAGCTCGACGCCTGCGAGTTGCGGCAGGGCCGCGCGATCGACGACGGCCTCGACCCAGGCGTAGTCGGCGCCGGGGTGCGAGGCGGGGGCCGCATACTGCCAGCCGCCGGCGGCGACCGAGCGCCAGGGGTCGGCCCACAGCAGCGGGATGCCACCGGGCACCTGCTCGGTCGTGTGCGGCCGGTACGCGACCGGCGCGATCGCGCGCTCGGCGGATCCGTGCTCGAACAGGCCCAGGATCGCGAGGTCGTCGCGGACGCGAACCTCGACCTTCGAGCGGAAGCGCATCATCGTGAGCCACTTGGCCAACCCGGCGACATCGCCCGCGTCGGCCAGCAGCCAGGTCGAGGCTCCGTCGTCGAAGACCCCGGCGGCGTGCTCGACGCGGCCGTGCGGGTCGAGCACCAGCAGCTCGGTCGACTGCCCGAGCGGCAGGCTCGCCAGCGCCTGCGACGTGATCGAGTCGAGCCAGGTCAGGCGATCGGGCCCGGCGACCTCGATGACGCCGCGGTCGTCGAGCGGCGCGACGGCCTCGCCCGCGGCGAGGCGGCGCTGCTCGCGGACAGGATCGCCGAAGTGCGCGATGCCGTCGTCACCGACCACGGCCCCTGCGCGATCGGCGAAGAACGGCCGCTCGCCCATCAGGAGACCTTCGCGAGGCGGGCCGAGGCGTGCGAGCCGAGGTCGCGGCCGAGGGCGGCGATGTCCCACGCCCACAGCAGGTGGCCCTCGACGAGGCCGTAGATGCGGGTCGCCGCGGCGTACTGACGGGCGTTCGCGGTGCGCACGACGGCGTCGGTGGCGAGGTCGATGCGCGCGGCCTTGACCTGGCCGAGGTACAGCTCGCTCACGCCGTCGGAGTGCACCAGCGCCACCTCGAGGTCGAAGCCGCCGTCGGCGTTGCGCAGCTGCTCGACGTCGTCGGCGGTGCGCAGCGCCTCGGCGCCGAGCGGCGGCAGCAGCCCGGGGCCGGGCTCGGCCGCCGTGGCGGGCCGGGCGAGGCGCCAGAAGCCGGTCTCCGAGTTGAGCGCGCGCGAGGGCGTGCCGTCGGACGCGGCCAGGAACGCCGAGGCCGAGTAGTTCAGGAAGGGGCCGCCGTCATGGCTGAAGCTCACGCGATGCGTGAACTCGCCCTCGTAGTGCGTGTCGCCCACGTGGTAGTCGATGACACCCGTTCCCTCCCACACGCCGATGAGCCACGCGAGGGGCACCAGGTCGGCGGGGAGGTCGGTCGGCAGCTCGATCATGCCGATGCCCGTCAGCGCTGGCCGCGGAAGAGGTTCCAGACCACCGCGCCGGAGATGAAGGCGATCGCCAGGCTCGCAAGGCCCAGCAGCCCGACGAAGAAGAGTTCGAGCGCAACGAGATCCATGCCCAGAAGTCTAGCCCCGGCGGCCGCCGGCGGTCTCGCGGGGGTCTTTCGACGTCGAGCGACCGCCGTCGGATCAGGCGGCGGTGGTGATCGACATGATCAGCGTGATCAGCGCGACGATGCCGAGGATCGTGATGCCACCGAGGGCCGCGACGCTCACGCGGGCGATGAAGCCGTCGGCCCGGCCGTCGATGAGGTGGGCGACGAAGGCGCACACCATGCTGGCGCCCCCGGCGAGCGCGAACCACCAGAAGCGCAGCTCGAACGGCACGAACACCGCGATCACGACCGCGACGACCAGCGCGAACACCCACGTGACCGCGATCGCGCCGTAGCGGCGGCGGGGTGCGAGCTCGGGGATCGTCATGGCGCCATTCTCGCTGGCGACGCGGGATCCCGGCAAACCCCCCGCCGAAGTCGTCCCGTGTCGCGGCTGCCGATGCGCGGCCGCGGGGCACCCTATGATTGGGGCCACGACGCGGAACCCCACCGCGACGATGCCAGGGCGCGGCCCCCACCCGCGCCGGTGAGGACTTCGCTTGGCCCAGCTTCTCGTCTTGAGCTCCGCCCCCGGCGGAGGGCCCGTCCTGCCCGCGCTCGAGCTGCTGAGCCACCGCGTCCGCCAGATCCCGGCCGAGCCGGCCCAGCTGGTAAACGCCCCCAGCGCCGACGTCGTCTTCGTCGACGCGCGCGGCGACCTGGTCGCGGCGAAGTCGCTCTGCAAGATCCTCAACACCACGGGGCTCGACTCGCCGCTCATCGCGGTCGTCACCGAGGGCGGCCTGACCGCGGTCTCGAGCGACTGGGGCATCGACGACGTGATCCTGGTCACGGCCGGCCCCGCCGAGCTCGACGCCCGCGTGCGCCTGGCCGTCGGACGCCGCTCGACCGAGCAGACGAGCACGCGGATCCAGACCTCCGGCGTCACGATCGACGAGTCGTCGTACTCGGCTAAGGTGCACGGCAAGCCGCTGGATCTGACCTACAAGGAGTTCCAGCTGCTGCACTTCTTCGCGACGCACCCCTCGCGGGTGTTCACCCGCGAGCAGCTGCTGAGCGAGGTCTGGGGCTACGACTACTTCGGCGGCACGCGCACGGTCGACGTGCACGTGCGGCGGCTGCGCGCCAAGCTCGGCGACCTGGAGCAGCTCATCGGCACGGTGCGCAACGTCGGCTACCGCTTCAACGTGTACGAGGACGAGCAGGCCGCGGCCGACGCGTGAGCCGCACCGCAGTTAACGTGGGCGTCACCGGTGAATGGCAGGATGGCGGCATGATCGACTCCGCCATCGTGGACTCCGGCATCAGCGACGCCGAGGACGACGACTTCGACACCGCCATCGAGGTCCCCGACGCCCAGCTGCCCGAGAACCGCTACCTCGACCGCGAGCTGAGCTGGCTCGCGTTCAACCAGCGGGTGCTGGAGCTGGCGGAGGACCCGAACACCCCGCTGCTGGAGCGGGCGAACTTCCTGGCGATCTTCGCGAGCAACCTCGACGAGTTCTTCATGGTCCGCGTCGCCGGCCTCAAGCGCCGCATTGTGACGGGCCTCGCCGTTCCCACCAACGTGGGCACGTCGCCCGCCGAGGCCCTCTCCGCCATCTCGTCGGCCGCGCACGCGCTGCAGGTGCGTCACGCCCGGGTGTGGAGCGAGCAGGTGCGCCCCGCGCTGGCCGAGGCCGGCATCCAGGTCGTGAGCTGGGACGACCTCGACGCCGCCGAGCACGCGACGATGTACGACTACTTCCAGGCCAAGGTCTTCCCGATCCTGATGCCGCTGGCCGTGGACCCGGCCCACCCGTTCCCCTACATCTCGGGCCTGTCGCTGAACCTGGCCATCCGGATCCGCAATGCCCGGACGGGACGCCAGGAGTTCGCGCGCCTGAAGGTGCCGCAGATGATGCCGCGCTTCGTCGAGGTGCCCGGCGACGGGGCGAGCAGCACGCGCTTCCTGCCGCTCGAGGAGCTCATCGCCCAGCACCTGGACGACCTCTTCCCCGGCATGGAGGTGCTCGACCACCACACGTTCCGCCTCACGCGCAACGAGGACATGGTGATCGAGGAGGACGAGACCGAGAACCTCATCCAGGCGCTGGAGGCCGAGCTCCTGCGCCGCCGGTTCGGCCCGCCCATCCGCCTCGAGATCGGCGACGACATGGACGCGCTGACGCTCGACCTGCTGATCAAGGAGCTCGACATCACCGAGCAGGAGGTCTATCGCCTGCCCGGCCTGCTCGACCTCCGCTCGCTGTTCAGCGTCGCCGGCATCAGGCGCCCCGAGCTGCGCTACGCGCCCCACGTGCCGACCACGGCCCTGCCGTTCCAGCCGGTCGACCAGGAGCCGCGCCCCGACATCTTCGCGGCGATCCGGAAGTCGGACGTGCTGGTGCACCACCCGTACGAGTCGTTCGCCACCAGCGTGCAGGCGTTCCTCGAGCAGGCCGCGCGCGATCCGCACGTGCTCGCCATCAAGCAGACGCTCTACCGCACCTCGGGCGACAGCCCCATCGTCAAGGCGCTGATCGACGCGGCCGAGGCCGGCAAGCAGGTGCTCGCGCTGGTCGAGATCAAGGCCCGGTTCGACGAGGCCAACAACATCGTCTGGGCACGCAAGCTCGAGAAGGCCGGCGTGCACGTGGTCTACGGTCTCGTCGGCCTCAAGACCCACTGCAAGCTCGCGCTCGTGATCCGCGAGGAGAAGGGCGAGCTGCGCACCTACAGCCACGTCGGCACGGGAAACTACAACCCGAAGACCAGCCGCCTGTACGAGGACTTCGGCCTGTTCACCGCCGACCCGCAGGTCGGCCGCGACCTCACCCGCCTGTTCAACGAGCTGTCGGGCTACGCGATCGAGAAGAAGTTCAAGCGCCTGCTGGTCGCTCCCCTGCACCTGCGCAAGGGCCTGCTGCGGCTCATCGACCGCGAGGCCAAGAACGCGCTCGACGGCAAGCCCGCGCACGTGCGGATCAAGGTCAACTCGATGGTCGACGAGCAGATCATCGACGCCCTGTACCGCGCCAGCATCGCCGGGGCGAAGGTCGAGGTCTGGGTGCGCGGCATCTGCTCGCTGCGCACCGACCTGCCGGGCGTGAGCGACAACATCACGGTGCGCTCGATCCTGGGTCGCTACCTCGAGCACTCGCGCATCTTCGCGTTCGAGAACGGCGGGGAGCCCGAGGTCTACATCGGCAGCGCCGACATGATGCACCGCAACCTCGACCGCCGCGTCGAGGCCCTGGTGCGGGTGACCTCCCCCCCGCACGTCGGCGAGCTGCTCAGCCTGTTCGAGCTGGCGATGGACGAGCGCGTGAGCTCGTGGCATCTCGGCGAGGGCGGCGTCTGGACACGCCACAGCGTCTCGGACGACGGCAAGCCGCTCGTCGACCTGCAGGACCGGCGCATGTCGACGATCAAGCGCCGCCGTCAGGGGCGCGCGATCCGATGAAGGCCGATCTCGCGGTCTACGCGGCCGGGGGCGTCGTCTGGCGCGTCCTCGACGGCAAGCTGCGTGTGCTGCTGATCCACCGCACCAAGTACCGCGACATCACGCTGCCCAAGGGCAAGGTCGACCCGGGCGAGATGCTCGCCGAGACCGCGGTGCGCGAGATCTTCGAGGAGACGGGGATCCGGACCGCGCTCGGCGTGCCCCTCGGCGTCTCGCACTACCACCTGCCCAACGGCAAGCAGAAGATCGTGCACTACTGGTCGGCGCCCGCGACCGACGAGGCGATCCGCGCCAGCGCGTTCGTGCCCAACGACGAGATCTCCGGGCTCGAGTGGGTGAGCCTGAAGAAGGCGCACACACGGCTGAGCTACCCCGTCGACATCGAGATCCTGGAGAGCTTCGAGCGGCTCGTCGACGACGGCGTGCTGCACACCTTCCCGATCATCGCGCAGCGGCACGGCAAGGCCCTCACCCGCGACGAGTGGAACGGGCGCGACGCCCTGCGGCCGCTGCACCCGCGCGGCAAGGCGCAGGCCAAGGCGATCGTGGGGCCCCTGCGCGCCTTCGGCGTGCGCCGCGTGGTCTCGAGCACGGCCGTGCGCTGCGTCGCGACCGTCGCCCCGCTGGCCAAGGCCCTGGGCACGCGCGTGCGCGAGACGGACCTGATCAGCCAGGACGCCTGGGAGGACGGCACGTCGGACGTGCGCGAGGTCGTCGGCCGCCGCGTGCGCTCCGGGAAGCCGTCGGTGCTGTGCAGCCACGGCCCGGTGCTGCCGGACATCCTCTCGGAGCTCGCCCTCGCCACCGGCACGATCCGCGGCTCGTACCTCTCGGACGCCGCGGCCCTCGAGACGGGGTCGTTCAGCGTGGTGCACATCTCGGCCACGAACCCCGGATCCGGGATCGTCGCCATCGAGACGCACGCCCCCAAGGCCTGACGGGTCTTCACGGCGCTCACTCAGGAAGCCCGGAACGCGCGCCCGCCCGCGTGATTCCGGGCTTCTGCGCGCGGGATCCGGGGTCGTTCACCTTGCGTTAACCGCCACAGCGCACTCTCTTCACCGTCCCCTCCTACGTTCACGGTGTGCCCTGCGACGAGGCCGGCACGTCCCAGAAACCCTGATCGAACGGACACACAGTGAAGATCACCCGTCTCACCACCATCGCCGCGCTCGGCGCTGTCGCCGCGCTCAGCCTCGCGGGCTGCGCGGCGAACGAGACCGCCGCCCCCGCGGGCGACGACACCACCGCCCCCGAGGGCACCACCACCCTCGCGGGCACGATCGAGGCCACGGGCTCGTCGGCGCAGGGCTCGGCCCAGGAGGCATGGGTCGCCGCATTCCAGACCGAGAACGCAGACGCCAACGTGCTCTACGAGGCCACGGGCTCGGGCGTCGGCCGCGACAACCTCAAGGCCGCCGCGTCGAACTTCATCGGCTCGGACCGCGCCTTCACGCAGGACGAGATCGCCGCGGGCGGCTTCGGCGCCTGCGCGAGCGACGACATCGTCGAGGTCCCGAACTACATCTCGCCGATCGCCATCGCGTTCAACCTCGGCGACATCAAGACGCTCAACCTCGACGCCGACACGATCGCCAAGATCTTCGCCGGCGAGATCACGAAGTGGAACGACCCGGCCATCGCCGCCCTCAACGAGGACGCCGACCTGCCCGAGACGATCATCACGCCCGTCCACCGCGCGGACGCCTCCGGCACGCAGGAGACCTTCCAGAAGTACCTCGCCGCCACGGCGCCCTCGGTCTGGACGCACGAGCCCTCCGACGAGTGGCCGCTGCAGTCGGGCGAGGGCGCGGACGGCACCTCGGGTGTCGTCGACGCGATCTCGGCCGGCGACGGCTACATCGGCTTCGCCGACGCGTCGCGCACCTCCGAGCTCGGCGCCGTCGCGGTCCAGAACGGCGACGAGTTCGTCCCGTACTCGGCCGAGGCCGCCGCCGCGCTCGTCGAGGCCTCGCCCCTCGAGGAGGGTCGCGCCGACCACGACCTCGCGTTCGACGTCGACCCGTCCGCCGCGCCGGCCGGCTCCTACCCGATCGCCCTGGTGTCGTACCTCATCGGCTGCGTCGAGTACGACGACCCGGAGGTCGCCTCGCTCGTCAAGGGCTACTTCCAGTACGTGACCTCCGAGGAGGGCCAGCAGGTGGCCGCCGACGCCGCGGGCGCCGCTCCCCTCTCGGCCGGTCTGATCGAGAAGGTCTCCGCCGCGATCGACGCGATCGTCACGGAGTGATCCGCACCGCCTGATCTCGTATCGGCACCCGGTGCCCTCGCGCTCCCCTGTGGGATCCTCGTCCTCGAGGAGCGCGAGGGCGCCGGCCCGTTCCGGCTCAGCCGGCCCCTCGCCCGACCCGAACGACCCGAGCACCCTGAGGAGTGGGATCTCCCATGACCACGACCATGACCGAGCCGGAGGCCCCGCCGGCTGAGCCCGGCACGCCGCCGAAGGCCGTGAAGCGGCTCGGCGACCGCATCTTCTCGGGCACCGCGCTCGGATCGGGACTCGTCATCCTGGTGACGCTGGCGGCCGTCGCGCTGTTCCTCGTCATCCAGTCGCTGCCGGCCTTCCAGGCCGACACCAGCGACAACAACATCCTCAAGGGCGAGTCGTTCTGGACCTGGGTGGGGCCGATCGTGTTCGGCACGGTCTGGGCCGCCGCGATCGCGCTGGTCATCGCGACGCCGATCGCCCTCGGCATCGCCCTGTTCATCTCGCACTACGCCCCGCGCAAGCTCGCCGGCGTGATCGGCTACGTCATCGACCTGCTGGCCGCGGTGCCGTCGGTCGTGTTCGGCCTGTGGGGCGCCCTCACCTTCGCGCCGGTGCTGGTGCCGTTCTACCGGTGGCTGAACGAGAACCTCGGATGGATCCCGCTGTTCGCGGTCGACGACGGCACCGCCACGTCCGGCTCGGGCAAGACCATCCTGACCGCCGGCCTGGTGCTCGCGGTGATGATCCTGCCGATCATGACGGCCATCTGCCGCGAGATCTTCCTGCAGACGCCGAAGCTGCACGAGGAGGCCGCCCTGGCCCTCGGCGCCACGCGCTGGGAGATGATCCGCATGGCCGTGCTGCCCTTCGCGCGCAGCGGCATCGTGTCGGCCGCCATGCTCGGTCTCGGCCGCGCCCTCGGCGAGACCATGGCCGTGGCGATGGTGCTCGCGCCGTCGTCGCTGGTGACCTTCCAGCTGCTCAGCACCGTGAACCCGTCGACCATCCCCGCCACCATCGCGCTGCGCTTCCCCGAGGCCCACGGCGACGGCACCGCCACCCTCGTGGCGGCCGGTCTGATCCTGTTCATCGTGACGTTCGCCGTCAACTTCCTCGCGCGCTGGATCGTGGCACGCCGGGCCGAGTTCTCCGGAGCCAACTGATGTCCGCCCCCGCCGCCGCCCCGCGCCTCTCGACGCTCACCTCGGGCCGCCTGCCCCAGGGCATGCCGTGGATCCTGCTCGCGTTCGCCATGTTCATCTCGGGCGTCGTCTTCGCCCTCGTGAACACCACGGGCGACCCCGCGCAGTTCAACATCGCCGGCACGCTGGTGCTCGGCATGGTGATCTACCTCGTCGCGATCACCGTCGTCTCGAGCATCGCCGAGAGCCGCCGCCACGCCACCGACCGCCTGATGACGGCGCTCGTCGCGGGCGCGTTCGTCCTCGCGCTGGTCCCCCTGGTCTCGGTGCTGTACACCGTGGTCGTCGAGGGCTTCGCGCGCATGGACGGCGAGTTCTTCAGCTTCTCGATGCGCAACATCGTCGGCGCGGGCGGCGGCGCCGTGCACGCCATCTGGGGCACGGTCCTCATCACGCTGACCGCGACGGTCATCTCGGTGCCGATCGGCATCATGACCGCGATCTACCTCGTCGAGTACGGCCGCGGGAAGGTCGCGAAGACGATCACGTTCCTCGTCGACGTCATGACCGGCATCCCCTCGATCGTGGCGGGCCTGTTCATCTACGCCGTCTTCTCGCTCTTCATCAAGCCGGGCATCTCGTTCGGCTTCATGGGCGCGCTGGCCCTCACCGTGCTGATGATCCCGGTCGTGGTGCGCGGCACCGAGGAGATGCTGCGGATCGTCCCGAACGAGCTGCGCGAGGCGGCCTACGCCCTCGGCGTGCCGCGCTGGCTGACCATCCTCAAGGTCGTGCTGCCCACGGCGATCGCCGGCATCACCACCACGGTGATGCTCGCCATCTCGCGCGTCATCGGCGAGACCGCGCCGCTGGTGCTCACCGCCGGCATCACCCCGAACCTGAACGTGAACCTGTTCGACGACCCGATGATGACCCTGCCGGTGTTCGCATTCTTCAGCTACGACCAGCCGGGCGTCGACGTCCAGGCCTACCTCGACCGCGCATGGGCGGCGGCCCTCACCCTCATCCTCATCGTCATGGTGCTCAACCTCGGCGCGCGACTGATCGCCAAGATCTTCGCGCCGAAGATGACCGGCCGCTGACCTTTTCGACTGACCTGCGAAAGAGAATCTGATGTCCAAGAGCATCGAAGTCAACGACCTCAACGTCTTCTACGGCGACTTCCTCGCCGTGGAGGGGGTGTCAATCGACATCCAGCCCCGCACCGTCACGGCCTTCATCGGGCCGTCGGGCTGCGGCAAGTCCACGTTCCTGCGCACGCTCAACCGCATGCACGAGGTCATCCCCGGCGCGCGCGTCCAGGGCGAGGTCCTGCTCGACGGCGAGGACCTCTACGGCCAGGGCGTCGACCCCGTGATGGTGCGCCGCCAGATCGGCATGGTGTTCCAGCGGCCGAACCCGTTCCCTACGATGTCGATCCGCGAGAACGTGCTGGCCGGCGTGACGCTGAACAACAAGCGGATCTCGAAGGGCGACGCGGACGACCTCGTCGAGAAGTCGCTGCGCGGCGCGAACCTCTGGAACGAGGTCAAGGACCGCCTCGACCGCCCGGGTTCCGGCCTGTCGGGCGGCCAGCAGCAGCGCCTGTGCATCGCGCGCACGATCGCCGTCTCGCCCCAGGTGATCCTGATGGACGAGCCCTGCTCGGCCCTCGACCCCATCTCGACCTTCGCGATCGAGGAGCTCATCAACGAGCTCAAGAACGACTACACGGTCGTGATCGTGACGCACAACATGCAGCAGGCCTCGCGCGTCAGCGACCGGACGGCGTTCTTCAACATCGCCGGCACCGGCAAGCCCGGCCGGCTCATCGAGTACGCCGACACCTCGACGATCTTCACAACGCCCTCGGTGCAGGCGACCGAGGACTACGTCTCGGGCCGCTTCGGGTGATCCCTGGCGCCGGTCAGCCGGCGCCCCAGACGGACGGCCTCGCCCTCGGGCGGGGCCGTCCGCCGTTTCTGCGGGAGGATGAGGGCATGACGCTCATCGCCGCGGCTCGCGTGATCGACGGTTCCGGATCGGACGGGCCCGGCTGGGTGCGCCTGGCCGGCGGACGGGTGGTCGAGCGCGGGGACGGCGCTCCCGCCGACGCCGACCGCACTGTCGACGCGATCCTCCCCGGGTTCGTGGACGGCCACGTGCATGGCGCGCGCGGGGTGGACTTCGCCACCGTGGGCGCGGATCCGGCCGAGGCCATCGCCTGGCACGCCGGGCGCGGGTCGACGACGCTCGTCGCCTCCCTCGCGACCGGGTCGCCGGCCGACCTCGTCGCGCGGCTGCGCGAACTGGCGCCGCTGGTGCACGCGGGGACGCTCGCCGGGCTGCACCTCGAGGGGCCCTTCCTCAGCGCGGGGCGTCGCGGGGCGCACAACCCGGATCTGCTGCGGTCGCCCGCGCCCGCCGAGATCGACGCGCTGCTGGAGGCCGGCGACGGAGGCGTGCGGATGATCACGCTCGCCCCCGAGCTGCCCGGGGCGCTCGAGGTCGTGCCGCGGCTGGTCGAGGCGGGTGTGCGCGTCGCGATCGGGCACACCGAGGCGCCCGCGGACGTCGTCTCGCGCGCCGTCGATCTCGGCGCCTCGATCGTCACGCACCTCTTCAACGGCATGCCGCCCCTGCACCACCGCGCCCCCGGGACGGTCGGCGTCGCGCTGGGCGACCCGCGTCTCGCGGTGGAGCTGATCGGCGACGGCGATCACCTCGACGACCGCGTGCTGGATCTCGCGCTGCGCGACTGCGCCGGACGCGCGATGCTCGTCTCCGACGCGATGGCGGCGGCGGGCCTCGGCGACGGCGACTACACGCTGGCGGGCTCGGCGGTGACCGTGCGCGACGGCGTCGCCCGCGCCGCGGACGGCGCCATCGCCGGATCGACCTCGTCGGTCTCGGACGCGGTCGAGCGCCTGCTCGCGCGCGGGGCGGATCCGGCGCTGATCGCCGAGCTCACGGCGGTCGCCCCGGCCCGGGCGCTCGGGCTCGAGGTGCCCGGCCTCGCCGTCGCCCTGGAGGGCGGCCGGGTCAGTCGCGTGGGCTGAGCAGGTAGGCGTTCATCGCGGCGGTGAGCTCGCGATCGACCCCGAGGGCCGCGCCGTCGAGATGCGTGACCGGCACGGCGAGACGCACGCTCGAGACGAGCCACATCGCATCGGCGTCGGCGAGCGAGCCGGCGGGGACGTGCTCGTAGTCGGTGGAGTGGCCGTTCTCCTCGAGCCAGTCGAAGACGCTGAGCTGGGTTGTGCCCTGCAGGATCCCGCCGGTCGGCTCGGGCGTGATGAACCGGTCGCCGCGGCGCAGGATCACCGACGCCGTCGGCGCCTCGAGCACGTAGCCGTCGGTGGTGAGGAAGATCGCGTCATCGGCGCCGCGCCGGTGCGCCTCGCGCAGGGCCGCCATGTTCACGGCGTAGGACAGGGTCTTCGCGCCCAGCAGCAGCCACGGGGCGCGGGTCGCGGCGCGGCTGTCGAGCCCCCGGTCGAGGGTGGCGACCTTGATGCCCTCCACGCGCGCGCGCGAGTGGTCGGGCACGGGCGAGGCGGTCACCCACGCGGTCGGCCCCTCGAGACCGGTCGCCGCGCGCTCGACGCCGCGGCTCAGGATGAGCTTGATGGCGCTCTCACCCGGCGGGCACTCGGCGGCGGCGCGGTCGACCGCCGCGCGCCACTGCGGGAGGTTCGGCGCCGGCAGGTCGCAGAGGCGGGCCGAATGCGCGAGGCGCTCGAGGTGCGCCTGCACCTCCTGCGGGTGGCCGTCGACCACGCCGATCGTCTCGAAGATGCCGTCGCCGCGCTGCGTGCTCAGCTCGCCCACGCTCAGCGCGGGCGCGTCCGGGTCGATCACCGCGAGGGTGTCGTCGTAGCCGTCGCGGAGGTCATCGGCCGCCGCCGGGGCGACGAGGAGGGCGAAGCGCCAGGTCATGTCCCGAGCCTAGAACCTCGCCCGACCCGTCAGCCCTTGACCGCGCCGCCCAGCCCGGCGCTCGCGAGGAACGTGCGCTGGAACAGCAGGAACAGCAGCACGGGGATCAGCGTCGCGATGGCGAGCGCGGCGAGGAAGACGCCGAGCTCGGTCGATCCGGCGATCGCCGGCAGGCGCACCGACAGCGGCTGGATGGACGGCTCCTTCAGCACCAGCAGCGGCCAGAGGAAGTCCTTCCAGCTCGCGATGATCGCGAACACCGAGACGACGCCGAGGATCGGCTTCGACATCGGCAGCACGATGAGGGCGAAGATCCGGTACGGGCCCGCGCCGTCCATGCGGGCGGCCTCGAACACCTCGCGCGGGAGGGTGTCGAAGAAGCGGCGCACCAGCAGCACGTTGAACGCGCTCGCGCCCGCCGGCAGCCAGACCGCCCAGAAGCTGTTGATCAGCGACCGCCCGAGCAGCATCGGGCCGAGGCCCGCCGGCAACCCGCGGCGAAGCGGGGCGATCCGGCCGACCGCATGGCCTCGGGCCTAGCCTGCGGAATCCCCACGCAGTGCCTGAACGTGAAAAGCCGGACCGCAGAAAACGCCTCTCGGCGCAAGGCCGCTCGGAGCGGCGAATATTGGAGCCCGGGGTTTGCTGCGGCCCGACTGAATCAGTTTAACAAGAGCGCGGCGCGGGTATTCCCGGCGGTGGCTCAGGTGAGGGAATCGCGGCGCCAGAGCCGCGCGGACACCGTGAGGTCGGTGGCGTAGGTCGCCAGCCGCAGCGCCCGCCGGGTGAGCTCACTGGACCGCTCGGGTTCGGTGGCCTCGTAGTCGTCCGCGAGGTGGGTGGCTCCCGACGCCTGCACGCGGCAGAACGCGGCCGCGCGGTCGAGGGCCACGGCGAAGTCGCCCTGGAACGCACCACGCAGGATCGCGTCGATCAGGGCGACGAGCTCGGTCGGGCTCGCGGGGACGGGCGCGCCGGCGACGACGGCGTCGGCGGAGTGCAGCTCGACGCGGCCGCGGTCGTAGAGCAGGGCCGCGGTGGCGGGGTCGTCGTGGATGGCGACCTGCAGCAGGTAGAGCCGCCACAGCGATCCGGGCAATGTCGCGGCCGGCGAGCGCGACCACAGCTCCGCGATGTCGTCGATGCCGTGCTGGCGGGTGAAGGCGATGAGGCGGTCGACCGTCTCCGGATCCTGCTCCTCGCGCACACGGGAGAGCAGCACGGAGGCGGTCGAATGCGCCGCCCGCGAGATCTCCGCCGGATCCGGTGCCTCGAAGAGACGGTCGAAGGTCTCCGACGGGCGCTTCACGGGCTTGTGGAAGTCGTCGGTCATCCTTCAAGGCTATGCCCGTGTTCCCGTGCGCGGGCGGAGTGCCGGGGCCACGTAAAGTGGACGCGGGCCTATAGCTCAGTTGGCAGAGCATCGGACTTTTAATCCGCGGGTCGTGGGTTCGAGCCCCACTGGGCCCACCAGCGCAGCGCGGGCCCAGCGACCACGAGTCCTGGGCCCGCTCCCGTATCCGGGACCCATCACGCGTCACCCGACGCCCGGGCGGCACGAATAGTTCAGCCTTTTCTGTACTATCGAGCCATGCCCTCCGCCCTCGCCTCCGCGACGCATACCGCGGCGCTCTCCCGTCTCGGGCACGCCCTCTCCGACCCGGTGCGGACGGGTGTGCTCCTCGCCCTGCGTGAGGCCCCGGCCTACCCGTCCGACCTCGCCGACGCGCTCGGCGTCTCGCGCCAGGCGATGTCGAACCACCTCGCGTGCCTGCGCGGATGCGGCCTCGTCGAGGCCATGCCCGAGGGGCGCCGCGTCTGGTACCGCCTCGCCGATGCTCACCTCGCCCCCGCGCTGGACGAGCTGCTCCGCGTGGTGCTCTACGTCGAGCCCGACTGCTGCGGCGGCGAGGGGTGCAGCTGCTGATGGCGCTCACCGACGCGCGCCGCCACGTCCTGCAGCGCCGGATCCGGATCATCGTGGGGGCCACGATCGGCTACAACGTGATCGAGGCGGTCATCGCGATCTCGGCCGGCGCCGCGGCGTCCTCCAGCGCCCTGATCGGCTTCGGTCTCGACTCGACCATCGAGGTGCTCTCCGCGGCGGCGGTGGCATGGCAGTTCACCCGTCGTGAGCCGGATCGATGGGAGAAGCCCACGCTCCGCGTCATCGCGCTGGCGTTCTTCGCACTGGCCGCCTATGTCGGCGTCGCCTCGGTGTCCTCCCTGATCGGCGGGCACGCCGCCGAGCACAGCACGGTGGGCATCGCCCTGGCCGCCGTGAGCGCGGTCGTGATGCCGTTCCTGTCGTTCGCCGAGCGGCGTGCGGGGCTCGCCCTGGGTTCGGCGACGGCGGTGGCCGACTCCCGTCAGACGCTGATCTGCGCCTACCTGTCGGTGGCCGTGCTGCTGGGCCTTGTGCTCAACAGCACGCTCGGCTGGTGGTGGGCCGATGCCGTGGCCGGACTGGCGATCGCGGCGTTCGCCGTCCGGGAGGGCATCGAGGCCTGGCGGGGCGACACCTGCGCCACGTCCGTGGGGATGCTCCTCGAGGACGACGGCGACCACTGAACAGGAAGCGGCGGAAGTCGCCCGAAGCTGTCCCCACCCCTCGCCGCGCCGATAGCGTCGGATCATGACCACCACACAGGACCGCGCCCTCACCCTCAAGGCGCTGCACGAGGCGCCGGAGATCCTCCGCGTCGTCAACGTCTGGGACGCCATCAGCGCGAAGGTCGTCAGCGACCTGCCGGGCACGAAGGCTCTCGCCACCGCCGGCCACGCGATCGCCGCGAGCCACGGCTTCGCCGACGGCGAGATCCCGCTCGATCGGATGATCGCGGCCGTCGCCGAGATCGTCGCCGCGACCGATCTGCCCGTCAGCGCGGATCTCGACAACGGCTATGGCGATCCGGCCGAGACCGTGCGCCACGCGATCGGCGTCGGCGTGGTCGGCGCCAACGTCGAGGATCGCCTGGTGCCGCTCTCGGAGGCCGTCTCTCGCGTCGAGGCGATCGTGAAGGCCGCCGAGGCCGAGGGCGTCGCCTTCCAGCTGAACGCGCGCACGGACGCCTTCGTCCGCGGCACCGGGCCGGTCGAGGAGCGCCTGCAGGACGCGATCGCCCGCGGCCGCGCGTTCCTCGAGGCCGGTGCCTCGCTGGTGTTCGTGCCCACGCCGCTCGACCGCGACCTCACCCAGGCGCTCGTCGAGGGCATCGGCGAGCGCAAGGTCAGCGTGATCGGCCTGCCCGGCGCGCTGACGGCCGCCGAGTACGAGGCGCTCGGCATCGCCCGCATCTCGTACGGCCCGCTCCCCCAGCGCGTGGCTCTCCGGGCGCTGCGCGACCTCGCCACCGACCTGTACGCCGACGGCGTCATCCCCACGGACACGCCCGCCCTCAACTGACGCACCGCGCCAAATCGACGCCGCGCCGGGCACCTTTGGAAAAAAGTTCCCGGCCGGTGTCGATCTGCGTCTCGCCCATCCGACGTGCAGGTGACAGGGTCGTTCCGAGGCCCTCAGACGAAGGAGAACGAGATGCCCAAGTTCATGCTGATCATGCGCGCCACGGACGAGGCGGTCGCCGCCTACAACGAGATCCCCTTCGAGGAGGTCATCGCCAAGATGGGCGCGTACAACGAGTCGATGCTGAAGGCCGGTGTGATGGTCGGCGGCGACGGCCTGGCTCCCGAGCCGGGCCTGGTGGTCGACTTCACCCAGGCGGCGCCCGTGGTCACCGACGGCCCCTACGGCGAGACGAAGGAGCTGTTCAACGGCTTCTGGGTGCTGGAGGTGCCGACCATCGAGGAGGCCGCCGAGTGGGCCAAGCGCGCGCCGCTCACCCCCGGCAACAAGCTCGAGATCCGTCGGGTGACCGGGGCCGAGGACTTCCCGGCCGACAACGAGTGGATCCAGAAGGAAGAGGGCTGGCGCGAGGAGCTCTCGGCCAAGAACAGCGACTGATCCGGCCCGCGAGCAGCGAAACCGGACAGCCCGTGCCCGCCCCGTCCACCTCCACCGCCTCGGCCGCCTCCGCCTCCGCGCGGCGCGCGGTCGAGGCCGTGTGGCGCATCGAGGCCGCGCGCATCGTGGCATCGCTCACCCGGATGACCGGCGACTTCGCCCTCGCGGAGGACGTCGCCCAGGAGGCCCTCGCCGAGGCGCTCGCCTCATGGCCGTCCGCCGGGGTGCCGGCGAACCCCGGCGCCTGGCTCGTCGCCGTCGGCAAGCGCCGCGCGATCGACCAGTGGCGCCGCGCCTCGACGCAGGACGACCGCTACCGCCGGCTCGCTCGCGACCTCGATGAGGCCATCGAGCCGTCGTGGGACCCGGAGGCCATCGAGGACGACGTGCTGCGGCTGATCTTCATCGCCTGCCATCCCGTGCTCTCGCGCGAGGCGTCGGTCGCCCTGACCCTGCGGGTAGTCGGGGGCCTCTCGACCGACGAGATCGCGCGGGCCTTCCTCGTTCCCGTCGCCACCGTGCAGCAGCGCATCGTGCGCGCCAAGAAGACGCTCGCCGCCGCGGCCGTGCCGTTCGAGGTGCCTACTCCCGACGAGCACCCCGCCCGCCTGTCCGCCGTGCTGAGCGTGCTCTACCTGATCTTCAACGAGGGGTACGCGGCGAGCGCGGGCGAGCGCTGGATGCGCACCGACCTCAGCAGCGAGGCCCTGCGCCTCGCCCGGGTGCTCGCGGGCCTCGTCCCGAAGGAGCCCGAGGCGCACGGCCTGGTCGCTCTGATGGCGCTGAGCGCCGCGCGCTTCCCCGCCCGCCTCGACGCGGCGGGGGATCCGATCCTGCTGGCGGATCAGGATCGCACCCGCTGGGATCGCGGGCTGATCGCGCTGGGCCGGCGGGCGCTCGAGAGCTGCGACGCCCTCGGTCGCGGGCGCGGGCCGTACGCCCTGCAGGCCGCGATCGCCGAGTGCCACGACGTCGCCCCGTCGGTCGATGACACCGACTGGGATCGCATCGCCCTGCTGTACGAGGCGCTCGGCCGCATCGCGCCGTCGCCCGTGGTCGAGCTGAACCGTGCGGTGGCGGTGTCGATGGCCGAGGGCCCGGCCACCGCCCTGCGGATCGTCGACGGGCTCGCCCCGGCGCTGGCGGCCTACGCGCAGCTGCCCGGCGTGCGGGCCGAGCTGCTGATCCGCCTCGGCCGCGTCGACGAGGCGCGCGCGGAGCTCGAGAGGGCCGCGGCGCTCACCGGCAACGACCGCGAGCGCGCGGTCTTCGCGCGGAAGCTCGCCGCGCTCGGCTGACGCCCGGTCCCGCGGCGCTCGGGGGCGCGCGGCGGCAGCGTCAGGCGTCGGTCGTCGCGAGCTCCGCGCCGCCGTGCGCGAGCTCGGCGAGGGCCGCGTCGCTCGGCTCCGGGGCCACACCCGCCACGAGGTCGGTGAGGATGCGGACGTGCTGGCCGTGCTCGAGGGCGTCCAGCGCGGTGGCGCGCACGCAGTGGTCGGTGGCGATGCCGACGACGTCGACGGTCTCGATTCCGCGCTCGCGCAGGATCTCGGCGACGGTGGATCCGTCGTCGGTGACGCCCTCGAACATCGAGTACGCGGGCTTGCCCTGCCCCTTCTTCACGTGATGGGTGACGGCCGCGGTGTCGAGGCCCGGGTCGTAGTCGGCTCCCTCCGTGCCCGCGACGCAGTGCACGGGCCACGAGTCGACGAAGTCGGGGGCGTCCGAGATGTGCCCGCCGTTGTCGCTGTCGGCGTCGTGCCAGTCGCGCGAGGCGATGATCACCGCGTAGTCGCCGCCGTGGTCGGTCAGGTGGCGGGTGATGCCGGCCGCGACGGCGTCGCCCCCGGTCACGCCGAGGGCGCCGCCCTCGGTGAAGTCGTTCTGGACGTCGACGATCAGCAGTGCCCTGGTCATGATCCGAGCGTACGCCGCCCGCTTCGGCGGGAGAATGGCCCCATGCCGGACAAGGTCGACCTGAAGCGGACCCTCGATTCGTACCGCGCGGTGCGCGGATCCTTTCGGATCCTGGACGTCCCGGATCAGCGGTATCTGATGATCGACGGGCACGGCGATCCGAACACGGGGGTGTTCACCGCGGCCGTCGAGCGGCTCTATCCCCTGGCGTACTCGCTGAAGTTCGCCTCCCGCAGGGAGCTCGACCGCGACTACGTCGTGCCGCCGCTGGAGGGCCTGTGGTGGGCCGACGATCACACGAGCTTCACGACCGCGCGCGACAAGACGCAGTGGAGCTGGACCCTGATGATCCTGATCCCCGAGTGGGTCCCGGCGGCCCTCGTCAACGGCCTGGATCTCGGGCCCGTCCGGCTCGAGACGCTCTCGGAGGGACGCTGCGTGCAGACCCTCCACGTCGGCGCCTTCGACGACGAGGCTCCCGTGCTCGAGCGGATGCACACCGAGTTCATCCCGCAGCAGGGGCTGCGGATGACGGGGCGTCACCACGAGATCTATCTCAGCGACGCCCGCCGGGTAGCGCCCGAGAAGCGACGCACGATCCTGCGTCAGCCGGTGGAGACCATCGTGACGATCTGAACCACGAGAGCGAGCACCCCGACGCCGCCGCAGGCGAGCGCGACGCCGCCGAGCAGGCGCGGCAGCGGGGATCGCTCGTCCAGGCGCACATCGCCCGCGGTGCCCACGCGGTGGAACGCCTCGAGTTCGTCGCCGTTCGCGGCCGCCCGCAGCTCGGGGGTCAGCGGCGCGGTGTGCACACCGTCGTCGCCGAACCAGCGCAGGGCCTCGTCCATAACGACGGCGCGGATCGGCGCCCACGTGCCATCGGCCAGGCGCGCGATGAGGGCGAGGGCCCCGAACAGCACGGCCGCGCCGAGCCCCACCCACATCAGGATCTCGGTGATCGCCCCCACCAGCAGCGCCGCGTTCATGCGGGGGGCCGGATCGGGGCGGAGGTCACTCGCCCATTCTGCCGAACTCAGGACACCGGTGCGGTCAGCGGGTCGATCGGGCGGCGCGTGCGCCCCTCGGCCGTCTTGATCGCGAAGCCCTCGCGGGCCCAGTACTCGAACCCGCCGATCATCTCCCTCACCGGGTAGCCGAGCAGGCTCAGCGCGAGCGCGGCGCGCGTGGCGCCGTTGCATGCGGGACCCCAGCAGTAGACGACGAGGTTCGGCAGGTCCGCGAGCTCGGTATGACGATCGGCGAGCTCGCCGCCCGGTATGTGGATCGCGTTCGGCACGTGCCCCTGGTCGTACGAGGCGCGGCTGCGCACATCGACGATCGTGAGCGGCGCGCCGGCGGCGCGCGCGGCGGCGACGTCCGAGGGGTCGGTCTCGTGACGCAGCCTGCGGGCGAAGTACGCCACCGCGTCGGAGGTGTCGGTGTCCGGGGTGGCGGGGGCGTCGGCGGCGAGGATGTCGGTCATGGATCCATCGTGCGGCGGCCGCGACGGGGCCGCGAGACGCGATCCGGACACCCGGCGGCAGGATCCCGCCAACCGCAGGGGTCCGGCCAGGCGGGCGCTGCGTGACGGCAAAGCAAAAGGCCCCGGAGTGGAGTCCGGGGCCTTCGAGCCACCTGTCGGATTCGAACCGACGACCTATTCATTACGAGTGAATCGCTCTACCAACTGAGCTAAGGCGGCAACTCGCGCCACTCGCGTGGCACGAAGAACGATCATACCGGATGCCGGGCGATGGTCCCAACCGCTCCGACCGCCGGGTGCGTCACGGCGTGCAGGTCAGCCCGTCCTCGGGGACCGTGCCGTCGACGAAGAACGCGTCGACGGCCTCGTCGATGCAGGAGCTCTGGCCGTTGTACGCCGTGTGCCCCTCCCCCTCGAACGTCATGAGGACTCCGCTGGAGAGCTGGTCGGCCAGCGACACCGCCCACTCGTAGGGGGTCGCGGGGTCGCCGGTGGTGCCGATGACCACGATGGGCGCCGCGCCCTCGGCGGCGATCTTCTCGCGCACGCCGGTCGGCTCGTGCGGCCAGACCTCGCAGACGCCCGGGCCATCCCAGTACGCGGCGATGGTCGGCGCCTTCTCGCGCAGCAGCGCGTCGGCGGCATCCTGCGCCTCCTGCGACTCGTCAGCCGGGTAGTCCATGCAGTTGTAGGCCTGGAACGCCTCGGCGGAGTTGTCGGTGAACTCGCCGTTCTCGATGCCGTTGTAGAAGTCGGCGAGCATAAACGCCGTCGCGGGGTCGCCCTGCAGCGCCTGGCTGAAGGCATCGGTCAGATACGGCCAGTTCTCGGGCGCGTACAGCGCGGCGATGATGGCCGTCAGCAGCGAGTCGGCGCCGAGCTGGCGCCCGTCGGCCGTGTTCGGCAGCGGCGTGCGGTCGACGGAGGCGAGGAGGGCGCCGAGGTCGCCCATGGCCTGATCGACGGTGCCCGAGAACGGGCATCCGCCGCCGCTGTCGGCGTCGCCGTCCAGGCAGGCCTGCATGTAGGTGCGCAGCGCGGCCTCGAAGCCGACGCCCTGCGTGGTTCCCACCTCGGTGCCCGAGACGGAGGGGTCGATCGCGCCGTCGAGCACCAGGCGCCCGGCGTTCTCGGGGAAGAGCTTGGCGTAGGTGGCGCCGAGGAAGGTGCCGTACGAGTAGCCGAGGTAGGTGAGCTGGTCGTCTCCCAGCACCGCGCGGAGCAGATCCATGTCGTGGGCCGACTGGTCGGTCGTGATGTAGGGCAGGATGCCGCCGCTGTTGGCCTCGCACGCGTCCGCGAACCGCTGGTTGTCGGCGGTGCCCTCGGCCTCCCACTCGGGGGTGCCGCGCGGGTGCGTGGGCAGCGCGTAGAGGTACTGCATCATCTCGTCGCCGTCGAGGCACGTCACGGCCGTCGAGCGGCCGACGCCGCGGGGGTCGAACCCGACGATGTCGTAGTTCTCCTGCAGGGTCTCGCTGACGGCGAAGTCGACGGATGTCGCGACGAAGTCGTAGCCGCTGCCGCCGGGCCCGCCCGGGTTGATCAGCAGCGACCCCTTCGAGGCGTCGCCGGTCGCGGGCTGCCGCACGACGGCCAGCTCGATCTCGCCGGCGGACGGGTCGGCCCAGTCGAGGGGCGCCGTGACGGTCGCCGACTCCATGCCGCTGCCGCAGTCCTCCCACTCGACCTTCTGGTCGTAGAACTCGACAAGCCCCTCGTCGACGCCCTCGGTCGAGGCCGGGGTCGACACGCACGCGCCCCCGACCCCCTTCGGCGGGATCTGCGAGTACAGGCAGCCGGACAGCGCCAGAGCGCCCGCGAGGAGGATCGCGAGCGCGGCGGACGTGCGGCGGAGGGATCTGCGGATCATGGCTTCTTTCCGGAGAGGAACGTCACAAGCAGCGATTCGAGAGCGAGCGTGGGCTGCACGTTCTGCTCGAGCGCGTCGCGGGTCTCGGCGATGTGGTCGAGCACCACCAGCGTGCGCTCGGGGGTCCAGCGTGCCGCCAGCTCATGCAGATCCTCGGCGAGCTCGCGGTTGATGAGGTCGGCGTCGGGGCGGAACTGCAGCATGACCACGTCGCGGAACAGGGACTGGAGGTCGGTGAGCACGCGATCGAGGCCGTCGCGGAGGCTGCGGGTGGCCCGGCGCTTCTGGTCGTCCTCGAGCGCGCTCAGCTGACTGCGCACGGCGGGCGGGATCCGCGCGCCGTCGGCGATGCCGACCGTGCGCAGCAGCGACGAGCGCTCGGCCTCGTCGCGCTCGGCGGTGAGGGCCTTGGCGTCGTCGGTGGCGGCCTGGACGATCTGCCCGGCCACCTCGACCACGTCGGAGATGCCGCGCACCCGCAGCACCCCGCGCAGGGTCTCGTCGCGCCGCACGCGGGAGGCCTCGTCGGTCGCCAGGCGCTGGGCCATGCCGATGTGGCGCTGCGCGTGCCGCGCCGCCTGCTCGGCGACAACGGGGTCGACGCCCGTGCGGGCGGTGATGAGTTCGGCGACCTGGGCCACCTCGGGCTCCTGCAGGCGCAGCACCCGCACGCGCGAGCGGATCGTGGGCAGGAGGTCGGCGTCGCTCGGTGCGCACAGGATCCACACGGTGCGCTCGGGCGGCTCCTCCAGCGCCTTCAGCAGCACGTTGGACGTGCGCTCGGTCATGCGGTCGGCGTCCTCCATGACCATCACGCGGTAGCGCCCGGCGGACGGCGACAGGTACGAGCGGGTCGCCATCGCCCGGGCCTCTTTGATCGAGATGATCGAGCCCTCGGTGCGCAGCGCGGTGAGGTCGGAGTGGGTGCCGGCGAGCACCTGGCGCATGGTGTTGACGTCGTCGGCGCCCTCGGCGATCAGCGCGGCCGCGAAGGCCCGCGCGAGCGGCGCCCGGCCCGAGCCCGGGGGGCCCGTGATCAGGTACGCGTGGGAGAGCGAGGCCGGATCGGACGCGGCGGCGCGCAGCGTCTCGACCGCGTCATCCTGCCCCCAGACGTCGCCCCACGGAAGCTCTGCAGTGGCGGCGGGCGTCATGGGCCCCAGCCTAGCCGGGGGTTCCGACACGATCCTCAGAGGAGCGGCGTGATGCGGGATCGGATCGCGGCCGCCAGCGCGTCGACCGGCTGCGCGGCGTCGAGGACGAGGAAGCGCCCCGGCTCGGCGGCCGCGAGCGCGAGGAACCCCTCGCGCACCCGCGTGTGGAAGTCGGCCTTCTCGGCCTCGAGACGGTCGAACGGCTTGTCGGCGGCGTCGAGCCGGGCGCGCGCGGCGGCCGGGTCGAGGTCGAGCAGCACCGTGACGTCCGGGAGCGCGCCGTCGGCGGCCCAGAGCGAGAGGTCGCGGATCTCGGCGGCGTCGAGCACCCGGCCCGCGCCCTGGTAGGCGACGGACGAGTCGAGGTAGCGATCCTGGATCACGACCTCCCCCCGCTCGAGCGCGGGGCGCACGTGCGTGGCGACGTGGTGGGCGCGATCGGCGGCGTACAGCAGCGCCTCGGCGCGCGGCGCGATGTCGCCGCGGTGGTGCAGCACGATGTCGCGGATCAGGTCGCCCACCTCGGTGCCGCCCGGCTCGCGGGTGCGCACGACGGTGCGGCCCGATGCCTCGACCCACTCCTGCAGCAGGCGCGCCTGCGTGGTCTTGCCCGAGCCGTCACCGCCCTCGAACGTGATCCAGAGGCCGGTGGTCGCGCTCACTGCTCTTCCGCCGCCTTCTTCGCGCGGTTGGCGGCGCGGGTGGCCGCGGCCTTCTTGGCGGCCTCCGAGCGCGCGGCGGACACGGCCTTCGTCGGGGCCTTCTTGGCGGCCGTCGACTTCTTCGCCGTGGTGGTCTTCGCGGCGGCGGGCTTCTTCGCCGCCGCGGGCTTCTTCGCCGCGGCGCGACCGCGCTTGGGGGCCGGGCCCTTGGCGCGCTTCTCGGCGAGCATCTCGACCGCGCGCTCGAACGTGATCTCCTCGACGGTGGTGCCGCGCGGGATCGTGACGTTCGTGTCGCCGTCGGTGACATAGGCGCCGAAGCGACCGTCGCGGATCCGGATCGGCTTGCCGCTGACCGGGTCCGCCTCGAACTCCTTCAGCGCGGACGAGGCCCGGCGGGCGCCGTACTTCGGCTGCGCGTAGAGCTCGAGCGCCTTCTGGAGCGTGACGTCGAAGATCTGGCTCTCGCTCTCGAGCGACCGCGAGTCGGTGCCCTTCTTGAGGTACGGCCCGAAGCGGCCGTTCTGAGCGGTGATCTCCTCGCCCGTCGCGGGATCGGTGCCGACGATGCGCGGCAGCGACAGCAGCTGCAGGGCGGTGTCGAGGTCGATGTCGTCGACGGACATCGACTTGAACAGCGAGGCGGTGCGCGGCTTGGGGGCGGCGGCCTTCTTGGCGCCGCGCTTCTTCGGCGCCTCCTCGACCTCGCCCGTCGCGGCGTCGGCGGCATCCGGGTCGAGCGGATCCTGCTCCTGCACGTAGGGACCGAAGCGGCCGTCCTTGACGACGATCAGCTTGCCGTTCTCGGGGTTCTCGCCGAGCACCCGATCGCCGGCGACGGGGGCCTCGATGAGCTCCTGCACCTTCTCGGGGGTGAGCTCGTCGGGCGCCAGCTCCTCGGGGACGTTGACGATGCGCGACTTGCCCTCGGGGTCGGCCGGGTCGATCACGTCGATGTAGGGGCCGTACTTGCCGAAGCGAAGCGTGGCGGTGTCGGTCAGCGGCGTCGCGTTCAGGGCGCGCGCGTCGATCTCGCCGAGGTTGTCGACGATGCCGCGCAGGCCCGGGTGCTCACCGGATCCGAAGTAGAACGAGCGCAGCCACTCGACGCGCTTCTGCTCGCCGCGGGCGATGGCGTCGAGGTCGTCCTCGAGCTCTGCCGTGAAGTCGTAGTCGACCAGCGTGGCGAAGTGCTCCTCCAGCAGGCGGACCACGCTGAACGCGAGCCACGACGGCACGAGGGCCTGGCCCCGCTTGGACGCATAGCCGCGGTCGAGGACGACGCCGATGATGCTGGCGAAGGTCGAGGGGCGGCCGATGCCCTTCTCCTCGAGCGCCTTGACGAGGCTCGCCTCGGTGAAACGCGGCGGCGGGGTCGTCGAGTGGCCCTTGGCCTCGGCGTCTGAGAGCGCGACGCGGTCGCCGGCGGAGACCTGGGGCAGCGACTGGTTGTCGTCCTCGTCGGCGTCGCGCCGGCGCTCGTCGCGGCCCTCCTCGTACGCCTCCAGGAAGCCCTTGAACGTGTAGACCGTGCCCGAGGCGGTGAACTCGGCGGTCTTGCCGTCGGCCTGCGCCTCGAGCGTGACGGTGGTGGTCTCGAACTCGGCGTCCGACATCTGGCTGGCGACGGTGCGCTTCCAGATCAGGTCGTAGAGGCGCTGCTCGTCGCGGCCCAGCTCGCCCGCGACCTGCTTGGGGGTGCGGAAGACCTCGCCCGAGGGACGGATCGCCTCGTGCGCCTCCTGCGCGTTCTTGCTCTTGGACGCGTACACACGCGGCTTGAGCGGCACGGCGCGCTCGCCGTACAGCGACACGGCCTGCTCGCGGGCGGCCTTGACGGCCTGCGCGCTGAGGTTGGTCGAGTCGGTTCGCATGTAGGTGATGTAGCCGCGCTCGTACAGGCTCTGCGCGACCGACATGGCGTTCTTGGCCGACAGGCCGAGCTTGCGGCCGGCCTCCTGCTGGAGCGTCGACGTGGTGAACGGCGCGTACGGGCGGCGCTTGCCGGGCTTGGCCTCGACCTTGGTGACGTTCGCCTCGCCGGCGGCCTCGATCGCGAAGCTCAGGCGGCGGGCGGCGTTCTCGTCGAGGACGATCACGGCACGCTTGAGCTGACCGCGGTCGTCGAAGTCGCGGCCGGTGGCGAGAGGTGCGCCGTCGAGGCGCACGAGGCGCACCGAGAAGCCCTGCTCGTCGCGGGCGGCGGTGGCCGAGATGCCCCAGTAGTCGGCGGCGACGAACGCCATGCGCTCGCGCTCGCGCTCGACGATGAGGCGGGTGGCGGCCGACTGCACGCGACCGGCGCTCAGCGCCTGGCCGCCGGCGCCGCTGCCGACCTTGCGCCACAGCACGGGCGAGACGTCCCAGCCGTACAGGCGGTCGAGGATGCGGCGGGTCTCCTGCGCGTCGACGAGGGCGAGATCCAGGTCGCGGGTCTTCTCGACGGCGGCGCGGATCGCGTCCTGCGTGATCTCGTGGAAGACCATGCGCTTGACCGGGACCTTCGGCTTCAGCGTCTCGAGCAGATGCCACGCGATGGCCTCGCCCTCGCGGTCTTCATCGGTGGCGAGCAGGACCTCGGAGGCGCTCTTCACCGCCCGCTTCAGCTCGGAGACCGTCTTCGTCTTGCGGTCGGACACCACGTAATAGGGGTCGAAGCCGTTGTCGATGTCGATCGAGTACTTGCCGTACGCGGCGCGATCCTTCTCGGGGATGTCGCGCTTGTCGGCCAGGTCGCGGATGTGACCGACCGAGCTGAGCACCTCGTAACCATCGCCGAGGTAGCCCTGAATCGACCTCATCTTCGTCGGAGACTCGACGATGACGAGCTTCTTGCCAGTTGACAACGGGTGTCCTTTCGTCGTTGCACACAATACATACCGAGTCCCGTGTGTCCGCTCGCCTCCTTCGACATCGGATCATCCGGGCGGTGCGCCCGGGAGCGGCGGCGGTCCGGCGCGCGCCGTGGCGTGGACGGGCAGCGCGGCATACGCGGTGGACACGGTGACGGTCGCGACGAGGCCGTCCAGGACGCACGAGGCGACCGACGCCCGCTGCGCGCCGGCCACCTCCGCCGCACGCTCGCAGGGGTCGCCGGGGAGGGCGCCGCTGGCCGCGTCGGCGGCGGCGAGCGCGGCGGCGTCGGCGATGCCCGCCACCCGCTGGCTCTCGGCCGCGGCCCCGCCAACCGCCGCCAGCCCGATCATCAGCACCGTCGCGGTGCCGGCGATGCCGGCCGCGAGCGCAGACCCCGCCACGTCACAGCCCGCCGCCGAGCGCGCAGCTGACGGCACGCAGGGGGATGGCGATGCCCGCGACGCGCGGCGCGGCCGAGGCCGTGACGCAGACGAGCTCGCCGCTCCACGAGACGGCGGCGCTCGCACCTGTGACCTGCGCCACGACCGCCGCGGCCCGGCCCTCGGGCTCACCGCGCGCGACGAGCCGCGCGCCGTCGGCGGCGACGTCCTGCAGTCGCACCTGCGTCGAGGCGGCGAACAGCGCCCCGATCCCGAGGGCCACCACGACCAGCACGGCGGGAAGCGCGACGGCGAGCTCGGCGGCGACCGAGCCGCGCTCGCCCGTGTCCCGCTCCCCGCCGAGGCGGGTCACGCGACCGACAGCGCGCGGCGCACGAGATCCGTGAGGATCCCCTTGACCTCGCCCGAGCGCATGATGACGACGAGGACACCCGCGAAGGCCACGGCCGCCATGGTGACGATCGCGTACTCGGCGGTGGAGGCGCCGGTCTCGTCGGCGAGCAGCTCGCCGAGACCGGGGGCGGGGGACGTGTGCGAGGGGAAGAGCGACATGACTCCTTCTTTCTTGTGGTGGTAGTGGTGATGGTGATGGTGTTGGTGGCCCGTCGGGCCGGGTCTCCGGATCGCCCGGGTGACGTCACCCGGGCAGCTCCGGAAGCGGGGTGGCGGTGAGCACGCCGAGCAGCATGGGGGCGACGCCGAGGCAGAGGAAGGCCGGCAGCGTGCAGACCCCGAGCGGGATGAGCAGGCGCGCGCCGAGCTTCGCTGCCCGCAGCCGGCCGTCGGTGCGGGCGCGCTGGCGCTCGTGCGCCGCCGTGGCGCGCAGCAGCTCGACGCCCGGCACACCCGCGTCGCGCGAGAGGGCCAGCACCTCGGCGGTCTCGGCGCCACCCGCGCGCGGTGCTCCCGGCGCCTCGGCGACGAGGCGCGCGGCGCGCTCGATCGAGGCGCCGCCGCTGAGGGCGATCGCTGTGAGCTCGGCGTGCATGCCCGGGATCCCCGGGGGCGGCTGCGACCCCCGGACGAGCCGGCGCGTCCATGCCCGGGCTACCAGCAGCAGCGCGACGCCCGCGACGAGGCAGGCGAGGCCGATCGGGTTCGTGAAGAGCACGCCCAGCACGTCGAAGCCGAGCGCGAACCCGAGCAGCAGCCCCGCCAGCGGCAGCCAGGTCATCAGCCGCGCGGTGCCGGCGGGCTCGGCCAGTGCGATCCGGACGTCGTCCTGCGCCTCGCAGGCATCACGCAGCGCCGCGGCGATGGAGCGCAGGCAGTCGGCCAGCGGGGCACCGACCGCCGCCGCGATGTCCCACGCGGCGGCGACGTCGCGCCAGGGCTCGCCGCGCGGCGCAGACGCCTGCGCCTCGATCGCCTCGGTGAGGGAGGATCCGGCGGCGGCGCGGCGGACGATGCGCTCGGCGTCGGCGTCGCCGGCGTTCGCCAGGTGCCGCCACGCGGCCTCCGGGGTCGCTCCGGCCTGCAGCAGCACCGCGAGCCTCAGCACCCGCTCCGCGACGGCCGCGGGATCGGTCGGGGCCACGCGCCCCCGCCTCACGCGGCCACCTCGACGCCATCCGTGCGCCACGGCGCGACCTCGGCGATCCCGAGGCGGCCGCCGTCCTCCATGAAGCGGCCCACGTGCGCAAGGCGCCGCGAGCCGTCGGGGCGCCGCTCGAGGTGCAGCACGTAGCCGATCGCGCTGCACACCTGCCGGGCGATGGCGTGGTCGTCCATGCCGGCGAGCGCACCGAGCGCCTCCATGCGGGCGGGCACCTCGGGCAGGCCGCTGGCGTGGAGCGTGCCCGCTCCCCCGTCGTGTCCGGTGTTGAGAGCCGAGAGCAGCTCGCGCACCTCCTCGCCGCGGCACTCGCCCACCACGATCCGGTCCGGCCGCATACGCAGCGATTCGCGCACCAGACGCGCCAGGTCGATCGCGCCGGCGCCCTCGAGGTTGGCCTGCCGCGCCTCGAGCGACACGTGGTGCGGGTGGGCGATGCGCAGCTCGGCGACGTCCTCGATCGTGACGATGCGCTCGTGCACCGGGGCGTGCGCGAGCAGGGCGCCGAGCAGCGTCGTCTTGCCCGTGCCCGCGGCCCCGCTGATCAGCAGGTTCTCGCGCTGCTGCACGATCCGCACGAGCCAGCGGCGGGCGTCGTCGCCGAACGACCCGCCCCGGCAGAGCGCGTCCAGGTCGGCTCCCCTGAGGCGCGGGATCCGGATCGACAGCGCCGTGCCCGTGGTGGCGACCGGCGGCAGCACGGCGTGCACCCGGATCCCGCCGGCCAGGCGCACGTCGACGCAGGGTGTCGCGTCGTCGATGTGCCGCCCGCCCTGGGCGATCAGCGCCGTGGCGAGCTCCCGCACCTCCCGTTCGGACGCGCGCCACGAGGGATCCGGGCGCGGGCCGTCGCCGCGATCGACGAACAGGCCCGTGCGCCCGTTGACGAAGACGTCGGTCACCGCCTCGTCCGCGAGGTAGGGCGCCAGCGCCGTGAGCGGGGTCGCCGGGGCATCGCCCGCGGAGGTGTCCGGATCGCGCCGGGCACCGGGCACGGCGGGATCGGCGCCCCGCGGAAACCGGGGTTGGACGACGAACGCAGGAGCCATGCCCCGACGCTAGGGAGCCGCCCTCGCCCGCCGCCGACGGATCCGGGATCCGGGATCGCCCGACCGCGAAACGCCCGCTGTGGACGAGCGGCACCCACTTTCGGCGGTACTTCGGGCCGGAGACGGCGGCATAGGTTCGACCTGCGGAAGGATCCGCGCAGAAGTCAGTCGCAAAGGAGCGCAGGACGCCATGAGCGCCGAGAACACCATCGACCACCTGCTCGACGAGACGCGGCGGTTCGCGCCGTCGCCCGAGTTCGCCGCGGCCGCGATCGCGCGCCCCGAGCTCTACGAGAAGGCCGAGGCCGACCGCGAGGGGTTCTGGGCCGAGCAGTCGCGCGAGCTGCTGCACTGGCACACGCCCTTCACCGAGGTGCTCGACTGGTCGAACCCGCCCTTCGCGAAGTGGTTCGCCGACGGCGAGCTGAACGTCGCCTACAACTGCCTCGACCGCCACGTCGAGGCGGGCAACGGCGACCGCGTCGCGCTGCTGTGGGAGGGCGAGCCGGGCGACTCGCGCCGCATCACGTACGCCGAGCTCACCGACGAGGTCAAGCGCCTCGCCAACGTGCTGACCGACCTCGGTGTGGGCGAGGGAGACCGCGTCGCCCTGTACCTGCCGATGATCCCCGAGGCCGTCGCGTCGATGCTCGCCGTCGCCCGCGTCGGTGCGATCCACTCGGTGATCTTCGGCGGCTTCAGCGCCGACAGCCTGCGCTCGCGCATCGACGACGCCGGGGCCAAGCTCGTCATCACCGCCGACGGCGGCTGGCGCAAGGGCAAGGTCTCCCCGCTGAAGACCGCCGTCGACCAGGCGCTCGCCGATCGGGGCGGCCAGGGCGAGCAGGCCACAGTCGAGCACGTGCTCGTTGTGCGGCGCGGCGAGAACGAGGTCGACTGGGACGCCGACCGCGACGTCTGGTACCACGACGTCGTGCCGCAGGCCTCCGCCGAGCACGAGGCGCGCGCCTTCGGCGCCGAGAGCCCGCTGTTCATCCTCTACACCTCCGGCACGACCGGGAAGCCGAAGGGCATCCTGCACACCTCCGGCGGCTACCTGACGCAGGCCGCGTACACGCACCGCAACGTCTTCGACCTGCACCCCGAGACCGACGTCTACTGGTGCACCGCCGACATCGGATGGATCACGGGCCACTCGTACGTCGTCTACGGGCCCCTCGCCAACGGCGCCACCCAGGTGCTCTACGAGGGCACGCCCGAGCACCCGGAGCCCGGCCGCTGGTGGGACGTCATCGAGAAGTACGGCGTGACGATCTTCTACACCGCGCCCACGGCCATCCGCTCGTTCATGAAGCAGGGCCGACAGATCCCCCAGGCCCGCGACCTGTCGTCGCTGCGCGTGCTCGGCTCGGTGGGCGAGCCCATCAACCCCGAGGCCTGGATCTGGTACCGCGAGGTCATCGGGGCCGGCACGACCCCGATCGTCGACACCTGGTGGCAGACCGAGACCGGCGCGATCATGGTCTCGGCCCTGCCCGGCATCACCGAGACCAAGCCCGGCTCCGCGCAGGTCGCGCTGCCCGGCATCTCGATCGACGTCGTGGACGACGCCGGCTCCCCGGTCGGCAACGACGCCGGCGGCCTGCTCGTCATCACCGAGCCGTGGCCGAGCATGCTGCGCGGCATCTGGGGCGACCCGGAGCGCTATAAGGAGACCTACTGGGACAAGTTCCGTGATCAGGGGTACTACTTCGCCGGCGACGGCGCCCGCCTCGACGAGGACGGCGACATCTGGCTGCTCGGGCGCGTGGACGACGTGATGAACGTCTCGGGTCACCGCCTGTCCACGGCCGAGATCGAGTCGTCGCTGGTGGCGCACGAGGCGACGGCCGAGGCCGCGGTCGTCGGCGCCTCGGACGAGACCACCGGCCAGGCCGTTGTGGCGTTCGTGATCCTGAAGGAGAACTACCTCAAGGAGCACGGGCCCGAGGGCCTCGCCCAGACCCTGCGCCAGCACGTGAGCGACCAGATCGGCGCCATCGCCCGCCCGCGCGACATCTACATCGTGGGCGAGCTGCCGAAGACCCGGTCGGGCAAGATCATGCGCCGCCTGCTGCGCGACGTGGCCGAGGGCCGCGAGGTCGGCGACACCACGACCCTCGCCGACACGATGGTGATGTCGACGATCTCGGCGCAGGTGAAGTAGCCCGCAGACGAGAGACGGCCCGGATCCTCAGGATCCGGGCCGTCTCTCGTTCAGGCGACGATCACGCGAAGGTGAACGCGACCTCGACCTCGACGGGGGCGTCCAGCGGCAGCACCGCGACGCCGACGGCCGAGCGGCTGTGCCGGCCCTCGTCGCCGAAGATCTCGCCGAGCACCTCGCTCGCGCCGTTGATGACGGCGGGCTGACCGGTGAACGCGGGGTCGGAGGCCACGAAGCCCGTGACCTTGAGGACCCCGGTGAGCTTGTCGACGCCGCCGACGGCCGCCGCGGCCGCGGCGAGCGCGTTCAGGGCGCACTGGCGGGCGAGGCCCTGGGCGTCGTCAGCCGAGACGCCCGCGCCGACCTTGCCCGTGGCGGGCAGGGCGCCGTTCACCATCGGCAGCTGGCCCGAGGTCTGCACGACGTCGCCGTGCGCCTTGGCGGGGATGTACGCGGCCACCGGCGGGACGACCGACGGCAGCTCGATGCCGAGCTCGGCCAGGCGTGCGGAGATGCTCACGAGCCCGCCACCTCGCCGTCGAACTGCTTGGCGGCCTCGGCCGCGTGACCGAGACCCGCGTTCGCCGCGCCGCCGCCGGAGGGGCGCTTGAAGTACGCGACGAGCCCGCCCTCGTTGTTCGGAACGACCTGCACGAGCTCCCAGCCCTGCTTGCCCCAGTTGTTCAGGATCGCCGCGGTGTTGTGGATCAGCAGCGGGGTGGTGAGGTACTCCCACGTGGTCATGGAGCGGTCCTTCCGAGGTGGGGAGGCGAGGTCGCCTCGAGCGAAAACGCCGCGACGACGCGCCCGGGATCCGGAAAGCGCTCAGGCTGACGGCTTACGATCACCCTATGCCTCATGCGAAAAGGACGGCCAGCGGTGTGCTCGGAGGGGTGCTCGGCGTGCTCGGCCTGAGCGCCATCGCCGGCGTCCTCGTCACCGCCACGGTCACCCCCGCGATCGCCCTGTCGGGTTATGCCGCCTCGAGCGCGATCACGCTGTTCGACAACATGCCGAGCTACCTCGAGGTCGACCAGCCGATGCTGCCCACGCGCATCTTCGCCGACGACCCGAACAGCGACGAGCCCTACGAGCTCGCGTCGTTCTACGACCAGAACCGCCTGCCCGTCGAGTGGGACGGCATCGCGACGGTCATGTACGACGCTCTGCTGTCCAGTGAGGACCCCCAGTACTACGAGCACGGCGGCGTCGACCTCGTCGGCACCGCGAAGGCTCTCGCCAGCAACGCGATCAACGACACCAGCCGCGGTGGCTCCTCGGTCACGCAGCAGTACGTCAAGAACGTCCTGATCCAGGAGTGCGAGAAGGACGCGGCCGACGACGAGGAGCGCCAGGCGTGCTACCTCGAGGCGACCCAGTCCAAGGGCGCCGACGGCATCGAGCGCAAGCTGCAGGAGATGCGCTACGCGATCGCCATCGAGAAGAAGTACTCGAAGAACGACATCCTGCTCGGCTACCTGAACATCGCGAACTTCGGCGGTGTCACGTACGGCATCGAGGCCGCGGCGCAGTACTACTTCGGCGTCGCCGCGAAGGATCTCTCGCTCGGTCAGGCCGCGACCCTCGCCGGCATGGTGCAGAACCCGAACTACTACCGCATCGATATGCCCAACGGCACGCGGCAGGCGCAGGACGGCACCTGGCTCAACACCGCCGAGAGCGGCTACAAGGAGACGCTGGATCGCCGCAACTACGTCCTCACGCGTATGCACGAGGACGGCAAGATCACCGAGGACGAGTACCTCGCGGCCCACGCGGCCCCGATCGAGCCCGCGATCCACCCCCGCCAGCAGGGCTGCGTCTCGGCCGGCGGATCGGCGTACTTCTGCCAGTACGTCAAGACGATCGTGCTCAGCGACCCGGCCTTCGGCGAGACGCCCGAGGCTCGCCAGGCGGCCCTGCGCCGCGGTGGCCTGAACATCTACACGACGATCGACCTGCGCGTGCAGGCGGCCGCCGAGAACGCCATCCACAGCCGCATCCCGTCGGCGATCGACGGCATGGAGCTCGGCTCGACGGGCGTCACGCTCGAGACCGGCACCGGCCGCGTCCTGGCCATGGCGCAGAACACGGCCTTCAGCGAGGACCCCGCGGTCATCCAGACCCAGCGCGGCTACTCGTCGCTGGTCTTCGCGAGCGACTACCCCCACGGCGGCTCGACCGGCTTCGGCGTCGGATCGACCTTCAAGGTCTTCACGCTGCTCGACTGGCTCGAGAAGGGCCACTCGACGCGCGAGGTGCTCAACGGCGTGAACCGCCAGGCCTTCCAGGGCTTCAACTGCGACGGCTCGCCGATCCCGCAGACGTCGAAGGTCGGCAACTTCAACAACGCCGGCGGCTACGTCGGCGACGTGAAGCGGTTCACGCGTGACTCGCTGAACTCGGGCTACTTCGCGATGGCGTCGAAGCTGAACCTCTGCGACATCATGCGCGTGGCCGACCGCCTCAACCTGACCACGGCCGACGGCAAGCACCTCACGCAGGACGCCGAGCCCAACATCGGCCGCGGCCCCGTGCCGTTCGACCTGCTCGGCTCGCTCAACTTCGCCCCGATGGCGATGGACTCGGTCTACGCCACCATCGCGAACAAGGGCGTCCAGTGCACGCCGAAGGCGATCGACAAGGTCACCGACTCGGCCGGCAAGGAGCTGCCGCTGCCCGCATCGAAGTGCGAGCAGAAGATCGCCCCCGAGGTGGCCGCCACCGCCGCCGACGCCCTCGCCGGCGTGATGAACGGCGGAACCGGCAACCAGGCGAACAACTACGACGGCGTCCCCGTGATCGGCAAGACCGGTACGCACGAGAAGTTCCACACCTCGATGGTGCAGACCTCGACGAAGGCCGCCACCTTCGTCTGGGTGGGCAACGTCTCGGGCGAGGCCGACCTGTTCAACACGTGGGTGGACGCCGGGCGTCTGGCCGACATGCGCTACCAGATCTCGCGCGAGATCCAGGGCACGGCCAACTCGGTCTACGGCGGAGACGCCTTCCCGCCGCCGGACCCCAACCTCAGCAAGCCGGTCTACGTCGACCTGCCGAACGTCGTCGGCAAGTCGATCGACGAGGCGAAGAACATCCTCTGGGGCGCCGGATTCAACCCGGTCGTCGGAGAGCCGATCCCGGGCGCCCAGCCCGAGGGCGTCATCGAGGCCCAGGACCCGCCGGCCGGCAAGGTCGCGGGCGGCACCACCGTCACGATCTCGCCGAGCAACGGCCAGGGCCGCACGGTCCCGGACGTCAAGGGTCAGTCCCTCGAGGCCGCCCTGGCGTCGGTGGCCGGAGCGGGCTTCGACGCCCAGCCCGGCACCTGCACCGAGAAGAAGCAGGCCGGCGCCGGTCGCGTCACGGGCACCAGCCCGGGGGCGAACGAGATCCTGCCGCAGGGCACCCGGGTCACGGTCGACTACGAGGCCAAGAACTGCGGCGGCGGCAAGGACAAGAAGGGCGACGATGACTGAGGCGGCTGAGTGAGCTCGGCACGTCGCGTCGTGGCCGCGCTGGGCGCCGTCACGGCGGCCGGCGCGGCCGCGGCCGTCTGGGGCTTCGGCATCGAGCGCCACCTGTACACGGTGCGCCGTCACGTGGTGCGGATCCTGGAGCCGGGCGCCGTGCCCATCCGGATCCTGCACATCTCGGACGCGCACATGGCGCCGTGGCAGCGCCGCAGGCAGCGCTGGATGGCGGGGCTCGTAGGGCTGCGCCCTGACCTCGTCATCAGCACGGGCGACAGCCTCGGCCACGTCGATGGCCTCCAGGGCATCCGCCGCGCGCTCGCACCGTTCGCGGGCATCCCCGGGGTGTTCGTGCACGGATCCAACGACCTGTGGGGCCCGGGGCCGCGCAACCCGTTCAAGTACTTCACGGGGCCGTCGGACGAGGTCCCGCAGGCGATCCGGCTGGACACCGACGCGCTCGACGCGTTTATGACCGACGACCTCGGCTGGACGGGGATCGACAACACCGCGACCACCCTGACGGTCCGCGGCCAGCGGATCCGGCTGTTCGGAGCCAGCGACGCCCACCACGACCTCGACGACGTCGACGCGGCCGTCGCGGCCCTGCGGGCGCAGCCCGAGGCGCCGCTCACCCTCGGCGTTATGCACGCGCCCTACCGACGCGACCTCGATCCGTTCACGGATGCGGGCGCCGACATGCTGTTCGCGGGACACACCCACGGCGGCCAGGTGCGCGTGCCCTTCTACGGGGCGCTGGTGGCCAACTGCGACATCCCGCTGCGCCAGGCGCGCGGGCTGTCGGCCTGGTCGCACCGCGGACGGACCATCCCGCTGAACGTCAGCGCGGGCATCGGCCATTCGATCTACGCGCCGGTGCGGTTCGCCTGCCGCCCCGAGGTCTCGCTGATCACGCTCGCGCCGCGCGCCTGAGCCGCGCTCGGCTCGATCAGGAATCGAGAAGCGCATCTCCCCGCCTCGCTCCTAGCCTGAGGACATCACGCCGAAGGGCCGAGGAGAGGAGATCGCGATGAGCGAGGGACTGAGCAAGGAAGAGCGCGACGCCGTCAAGCAGCGCGCCAAGGAGCTGCGCGCGCAGGAGAAGGCCGGCAAGAACCGGGAGGCGGGCGCCGCGTCCGTCCAGGAGGCCATCGCGAAGCTCGACGCCGAGGATCGGAAGGTCGGCGAGGGCTTCTACCGTGTGGTGTCGGAGGTCGCCCCGCACCTGGTGCCCAAGACGTACTACGGCATGCCGGGCTTCGCGAACGACGAGGGCAAGATCGTGGTCTTCCTCCAGCCGGCCGGCAAGTTCAAGACGCGCTACTCGACGATCGGCTTCGAGGATCGCGCGGCCCTCGACGACGGCGACATGTGGCCCACAGCCTTCGCCGTGACGGCGTGGACGTCCGCGGTCGCGGAGCGGCTCACCGGCCTCGTCCGCACCGCCACGAGCTGACCGATCCGGCGGGCTCGCGGGCGCAGCATCCTTCGGAGGCGCTCGCGCGCATGCGCGACGGGTCGGGTGCGTCGGTGGCGCTCCTCGCTCGCATCGCCGGGCGCGCGGCCGGGGCGGCACGGCTGGTGGCGCCGGACGACGGCAGCGTGCGTGCCAGCATCAGCGTGTTCGTCCCCCGGCGCAACGCCGGCATCCTCGAGACGATGCTGATCAAGGCGGTCGAGACCGAGGCGCGCGCGATGGCGCGTCGCGATCCGCGCGGTGAGCCTGCACCGCCCCGATCCCGACGGCGACGCGATCCCGACCGCCTCGGGAGACGGATCCGTGCCGCGCGACCCGCAGGCGCGCGCCCTCGCCGAGTCGGGGTACACGCTGCACCACGTCGAACGTCACGCGACGGCGGAGAGCACCGCCGAGCACCTGGCGGCCGAATGGCTGAAGACGCTGGCGGCGTAGCTTCCGGAGATGCAGAAAGGGCCCGCCTCGCGGCGGGCCCTTTCTCATGCTGGTCGGGGTGACAGGATTTGAACCTGCGGCCTCGTCGTCCCGAACGACGCGCGCTACCAAGCTGCGCCACACCCCGTTTTGCAACCCTGCAAGTCTAACCGATCATCGGGGGTGCCACGAACCACGGCGCACCCGGGCGCGTTCCGGCGTGATCGCGCGGACGCGTGCGTGGCGGAGGGCGGAGCCCGGACGACGGGCAGGCGCACGAATAGGCTGGTGGGCATGACCTCCGCGCCTCGCCTCGTCTCGTTCGACCTGGACGACACGCTCGCCCCGTCGAAGACCGCGATCGACCCGCGCATCGGAGAACTGCTGATCCGCCTCGCCGAGCACATCGAGGTCGCCATCATCTCCGGAGGACAGCTCGGCCAGTTCGTCTCCCAGGTCGTCCAGCAGCTCCCCACCGCCCCGCCCGAGACCCTGGCGCACTTCCACCTGCTGCCCACCTGCGGCACCCAGTACTACCGCTTCGCCGGCACCCCCACCGACCCCCACGCCCTCACCCAGCTGTACGCCCAGGACCTCACCGCCGACGAGAAGCACCGCGCCCTCACCGCCGTCGAAGAAGAAGCCCGCCGCCTCGGCCTGTGGGAGACGCACACCTGGGGCGACATCCTCGAAGACCGCGGATCGCAGATCACCTTCTCCGCCCTCGGCCAGGCCGCCCCCGTCGACGCCAAGAAGAACTGGGACCCCACCGGGCAACGCAAATCCCTCCTGCGCGAAGCCGTCGCCACCCGCCTCCCCGACCTCGAGGTCCGCTCCGGCGGATCCACCTCCGTCGACATCACCCGCAAGGGAATCGACAAGGCCTACGGCATGCACCGACTCGCCGACGAAACCGGCATCCCCCTCACCGACATGCACTTCTACGGCGACCGCCTCGACCCCGACGGCAACGACTACCCCGTCCTGGCCATGGGACAGGTCCACTGCATCCCCGTCACCGGCTGGGAAGACACCGCCACCCACCTCGAAGCCCTCATCCCCACCCTCCCCGACCGCGCCTGAGGCCCCTCGGGGCGGGTACGCGGAAGCGCCCCGGGCCCAGGCCCGAGGCGCTCTCCGAACCGGCTCGAACCAGCGGTCAGCCCAGCTCGCGGAAGCGCGACAGCTGCGTGACGTGGCGCGGCTCGAGCTCGGCGACCGACTGCACCCCGAGGAGCTTCATGGTGCGCTCGATCTCGCTGCGCAGGATCGCGATCGTGCGATCGACGCCGGCGCGGCCGCCCGCCATCAGGCCGTAGAGGTAGGCGCGCCCGATCAGGGTGAACTTCGCGCCCAGGGCCATCGCGGCGACGATGTCGGCGCCGTTCATGATGCCGGTGTCGACCATGACCGTCGCGTCCTGGCCGACCTCGCGGACGACCTTCGGCAGCAGGTGGAACGGCACGGGGGCGCGGTCGAGCTGACGGCCGCCGTGGTTCGACAGGATGATCCCGTCGACGCCCATGTCGATGAGCTTGACCGCGTCCGGCACGTTCTGGACGCCCTTGATCACGATCTTACCGGGCCAGAGCTCGCGGATGATCGCGAGGTCGTCGAACGAGATGGTCGGATCCATCGCGGCGTTCAGCAGCTCGCCGACGGTGCCGCCGGTCGACTGCAGCGAGGCGAACTCGAGCTTCGGGGTCGTGAGGAAGTCGAACCACCAGTTCACGCGCGGCAGGGTGTCGAGCACCGTCTTCGCCGTCAGCTGCGGCGGGATCGCGAAGCCGTTGCGCTTGTCGCGCATGCGGTTGCCCGCCACCGGGGTGTCGACGGTGAACTGCAGCGTGTCGAAGCCGGCGGCGGCCGCGCGGCGGGCGAGGCCGTAGGAGATCTCGCGGTCGCGCATGACGTACAGCTGGAACCAGTTGCGCCCGTGCGGGTTGGCGGCCTTGACGTTCTCGATCGTTGTGGTGCCCAGCGTCGACAGCGTGAACGGGATGCCCGCCGCTCCCGCGGCCCCCGCGCCGGCGATCTCGCCCTCGGTCTGCATCAGGCGCGTGAAGCCGGTGGGCGCGATGCCGAACGGCATGGCGGAGGGGCCGCCGAGGATCTCGACGGAGGTGTCGACGTCCTCCGCGGGGTGCAGGATGTCCGGGTGGAACTCGATGTCCTCGAACGCCTGGCGGGCGCGGGTCATCGACAGCTCGCCCTCGGCGGCGCCGTCGGTGTAGTCGAACGCGGCGGCCGGTGTGCGGCGCTTCGCGATGGCGCGCAGGTCGTAGATCGTGAGCGCATCGTCCAGGCGGCGCTTCTTGCCGTCGAACGAGGGCTTCTTGAACTGCACGTACTCGAAGATGTCCTTCGGGTTCGGGAACTGACGGGCGACCATGGCCGTCCTCTCGGGTCTCAGCGGGTGGGGTGGGAGGCGTGGGTGGCGGCGTAGAAGCCGGCGATGTGGGAGCGGATGCGCTCGCGCGCGAGATCCGGATCTCCTGCGCGGATGGCCTCGAGGATGCCGACGTGCTCCTGGTGCAGCTCGCCGACCATGCCGGGCCAGTCGTCGATCATCGCCGCACCCTGGAGCGCGTACGACTCGATGGCCGTGCGCAGGCCGGACATGATCGCGGCGACGACGGCGTTGCCGGACGCCTCGGCCAGCCAGACGTGGAACGCGGCATCGAGCGCGAGGAACTCCTCCGGCGCGAGGGCGCTGTCGTGCATGGCCTCGAGCGTGCGCTCGGCCTGGGCGAGATCGGGGGCCTCCTCGCGCGCGAGCGCGTCGACCACGGAGGTCTCCAGCAGCACGCGGGTGTCGACGATGTCGTCGAAGGGGAAGCCCTTCGCCGCGACCTGCAGCCGCAGCAGCGTCGCCATGCCGCCCTGCGGGGTCGCGACGATCACCGCGCCCGCGGAGGGGCCGGATCCGGCCGCGGTGCGGATGAGACCCATCGACTCGAGGACGCGGATCGCCTCGCGCACGCTCGAGCGCCCGACGCCCATCTGCGTGGCGAGATCGCGCTCGCCGGGCAGGCGGTCGCCCGGTCCGAGTCGCCCCTCGAGCAGATCGGTCTCGATGCGCTCCAGCACGGTGCGCCAGGCGCGTGTGGTGCCGTCCGGCATGATGCCCCCTTCTCAGCGGTCTGACCACACTACCACTGTGGTCAGACCATGAGGGCGGGCGGTCAGCCTTCGTAGCCGCCGGGGTTGTTCTGCTGCCAGTGCCAGACGTCGCGCGTCATGTCGTCGATGGTGAGGCGGGCGCTCCACCCCAGCTCGCGCTCGGCCTTCGACGGGTCGCAGTACGTGGCGGCGAGATCGCCCGCCCGCCGCGGCAGGACCTTCTTGGGCAGCTCGCGGCCGATGGCCTTCTCGAACGACGCGACGAGCTCCAGCACGCTCACGGGCCGGCCGGTCCCCAGGTTGTAGACCGAGAAGCCCGGCTCGGCCTTCTCGAGCGCGGCGACATGCCCCTCGGCCAGGTCGACGACGTGGATGTAGTCGCGCTGGCCGGTGCCGTCCGGGGTGTCGTAGTCGTCGCCGAACACGCCGACCTCGGGCAGGCGGCCGACGGCCACGCGCGCGACGAACGGCATGAGGTTGTTCGGGACGCCCTGCGGGTCCTCGCCGATGAGGCCGGAGGCGTGCGCGCCGACCGGGTTAAAGTAGCGCAGCGAGGTGATGTTGACGCCCGGGTTGACCGCCTGCACGTCCTGCAGCACGACCTCGTTCATCAGCTTCGACTTCGAGTAGGGGTTCGACAGCGCGACCAGGTTGCGCGTCGCCTCCTCGGTGAACGGCAGATCCGCCGGGTCCGAGTAGACCGTCCCCGTGCTCGAGAACACGAAGCTCTTGACGCCCTGGGCGAGGCCCACGCGCAGCAGCGCGAACGTCGAGTCGAGGTTGTTCGCGTAGTAGTCGAGCGGCTTCTGCGTCGACTCGCCCACGGCCTTGTGCGCGGCGAAGTGGATGATCGCGTCGAACGGGCCGTGCTGGGCGAACGCGCCCTCGACGACGTCGTCGTCGGCGGCGTCGCCGACGACCAGCGGGGCGTCCTTGCCGGTGATCTGCGCGATCCGCTGCTCGACGACCGCGCTGGTGTTATCGAGGTTGTCGAGCAGGACCACCTCGTGGCCCGCATCGAGAAGGGAGACGGCCGTGTGCGCGCCGATGTACCCGGCGCCGCCGGCAAGGAGAACTCGCATGGGTTCAGCCTATTGGGCCGGGTTCTCTAGGCTGTCTCCGTGGCCAAACTGTACTTCCGCTACGGCGCGATGAACTCCGGGAAGTCGACGTCGCTGCTGCAGGCCGCCTACAACTACGAGGAGCGCGGCCAGCGGGTGCTGCTGGCGAAGCCGGCGATCGACACGAAGGGCGCGGATCAGATCGAGTCGCGCCTGGGCGTGACGCGTCCCGTCGACTTCCTGATCGGCCCGGACGACTCGGCGCGCGAGCTCTTCGCGTCCGAGCGTGCCCGCGTCCGGTCCGAGGACGGCGCGCTGATCCCGGTCGACCGCTCGACCGACATCGCGTGCCTGCTGGTCGACGAGGCGCAGTTCCTGACGCCGCCGCAGGTCGACGACCTGTTCCGCATCGCCGTCGAGGACGGGATCCCCGTGATGGCGTACGGCATCCGGACGGACTTCCGCACGGAGGCCTTCCCCGGGTCGCGCCGTCTGCTCGAGATCGCTCACTCGCTCGAGGAGCTCAAGACCATCTGCCGGTGCGGCCGCAAGGCGCTCTTCAACGGTCGGGTCATCGGCGGGCGCTTCGTGTTCGACGGCGACCAGGTGGCGATCGACGCCGCCACGGCCGCCGCACAGGACGAGCCCCGCTACCTCGACGAGAACCGCGTCACCTACGAGTCGCTATGCGGCGCCTGCTACCTGCAGGAATCCGGCGGCGTCCTCGCCCCGTGACCTCGCGGTCTCCGGTCAGGGAGCCGACGCGCAGGGGTCAGAAGAACAGCATCAGGAGGCTCCAGGCGCCGTAGGCGGCCAGCCCTCCCCCGACCGTGACACCCGAGGTGAGGCCCACGAGGCGCCACCGGCGTGCGGTCTGGCGATCGATCCGGCGCGCGGGCACCTGGCCCTTCCGCGCCACCAGCTCGGCCGTGGTGACCGCGTGCGTGGCCACGGTGGTGCTGGGCAGCTGGGCCGCGACCAGCGGCGATCCGGTCCACTTCTCGACCCCCCACGCCGTGGCGCGGGTGACGCCGTCGCGCAGGGGCCCGACGAGCACGCCCTTCACGTCGCGTCCGCGCAGCGCCTCGGGCGCCACCACCTGCGTCGTGAGACGCCCCGCGGTGACCTTCACCCGCTGGGCATCGGCGATCCCCGCGCGGGCGATCCCCTCGGCGAGCGCGTGCATCCGCCGCTGCGCGCTCTTGCGCAGCATCGGATCGTGCGCGCCGGCGTCGATCCGGTGCATGACGGTGCGCACGTCGTCGAGCATGCGGTGCGCCTCGGCGAGGTACCGCGCGGCCTGGCTGTGCGGTCCGAGCGCGAGGAACGCGGCCTCCTCGCCGATCCGGTCGACCGCCTGGTCGAACTCGAACACCTCGCTCACGACGAAGAGCCCGATCGGTGTCCGGTGGCGCCGACGCGCACCGGTCGCCACGCAGTGGTGTTGCGCCTCATGGGGCTAAGCCTACGAGCGGCGGGCGGTGCCCGTCAGGATCGGGAAGACGACTTCCAGGTTCAGGGGAGCCTGATCCGGATCGCGGTCGGCCGGGTCGACCCACCGCAGCTCGTCGATCTCGGCCTGGACGACCGGATCGACGACGCGACGGGTCGTGAAGACCGTGGCGCGCAGGCCCTGGCCCGCCTCGTTCGCGGCGTGCGAGTCGAAGGCGCCGAGCAACTCGAGCTCCTCCGGCGCGATCTCGATCCCGAGCTCCTCGTGCACCTCGCGCACCGCGGTGTCGATCGCGCGCTCGCCCACCTCGGGCTTCCCGCCGGGCAGCATCCAGCGGGTTGTGCCGCGCTTGCGCACGGTCAGCACCCGGCCGTCCTCGCGGACGAAGACGATCGCCGAGACCGTGATCACGCGTTGATGCGCAGCGCCTCGGCCGTCGCCGTCGTCGACGCCCGCGTCTTGGCCGCGTCGTCGTTCAGGAACGAGCCGTAGGTCGGGATGAGCTCGCGCAGCTTCGGCTCCCACTCGGCCGTCTTGTCGGCGAAGCACGACTTCAGCACGTTGAGCATGACCGTGGCGGCCGTCGAGGCGCCGGGCGATGCGCCCAGCAGACCCGCGATCGATCCGTCGGCCGACGAGACGACCTCGGTGCCGAACTGCAGCTTGCCGCCCTTCATGACCTGCGCGCGCTGACCGGCCTGGATCAGATCCCAGTCCTCGGCCTTCGCGGTGGGCAGGAACTCGCGGAGGCTGTCGAGCTTCTTCGCCCGGCTCTTGAGCAGCTCGCTGACCAGGTACTTCACCAGGTCGAGGTTCGTCGCCCCGACCTTCAGCATCGAGCCGAGGTTGTGCGGGCGGACCTGCGCGACGATGTCGAGCATCGAGCCGTTCTTGAGGAACTTGGGGCTGAAGGTCGCGAACGGGCCGAACATCAGCGACCCCTCGCCGTCGACCATTCGCGCATCGAGGTGCGGCACAGACATCGGCGGCGCGCCGACGGCGGCCTGCGAGTAGACCTTCGCCTTGTGCGCGGCGACGAGCTCGGGGTTCGTGGTCTTGAGGAACTGACCGCCGATCGGGAAGACGCCGTAGCCCCGGATCTCCTTGATGCGCGACTTCTGCAGGAGCTTGATCGCCCAGCCGCCGGCACCGACGAACACGAACTTGGCGCGCACCTGACCGGGGGTCTGGCCCACCTTGTCGCGGTACGTCACCAGCCAGGTGCCGTCCTTCTGGCGCTTCAGCTTCTTCACCTCGTGGTTGAGGCGCAGGCTCGCGCCCTGCGAGGTGAGGTGCCCGAAGAGCTGGCGGGTCAGGGAGCCGAAGTCGACGTCGGTGCCCGACGGCGTGCGGGTGGCGGCGAAGGGCTCGTCCGCGCGCAGGCGCTTCTGCATCAGCAGCGGCGCCCACTGGTTGATCACGCGCGAGTCGTCCGAGAACTCGATGCCCGCGAACAGGGGCTGCTGCTTGAGCGTCTCGTAGCGGCGCTTCAGGTACGCGACATCCTTCTCGCCGCGCACGAACGTCATGTGCGGGGTCGCGTTGATGAACGTCGACGGCTCGTCGAGGATGCCCTTGGCCACCAGCGAGGTCCACAGCTGGCGGCTCTGCTGGAACTGCTCGTTGATCTGGACCGCCTTGGAGGGGTCCTCGGCGTCGGGCATGTAGTTCAGCTCGCAGAGGGCGGCGTGGCCGGTTCCCGCGTTGTTCCACGCATTGGAGCTCTCGGTCGCCACCTCACCCTGTCGCTCGAAGGCGACGATCTTCCAGTCGGGCTGAAGTTCTTTGAGGAGGGTGCCCAGGGTGGCGCTCATGATTCCGCCACCGATGAGCACGACGTCGACAGGTTCGCTCACCCCACAAGTCTACGGCGGGGGTTCCTGGGTGCAGGACGAAGAGGGCCGCAAGAACCTCGGTTCTTGCGGCCCCCGGGGTCGGATGCCCCGGATCAGACGGTCGCGCGGGCCTGGATGTCGGCGGCGACGAGTTCGGCGATCTGCACGGCGTTGAGCGCGGCGCCCTTGCGCAGGTTGTCGTTCGAGATGAACAGGGCGAGGCCCTTGCCCTCGGGGGCCGACTGGTCAGCGCGGATGCGGCCGACGAACGACGGGTCCTTGCCGGCGGCCTTCAGCGGCGTGGGCACCTCGTCGAGCGCGACGCCCGGCGCGTCGGCGAGCAGCTCGCGCGCCCGCTCGGGCGTGATGTCGCGGGCGAACTCGGCGTTGATGCTGAGCGAGTGACCGGTGAAGACCGGGACGCGCACGCAGGTGCCGGCGACGCGGAGGTCGGGGAGCTCGAGGATCTTGCGGCTCTCGTTGCGGAGCTTCTTCTCCTCGTCGGTCTCGTTCAGGCCGTCCTCGACGAGGTTGCCGGCGAACGGCACGACCGCGAACGCGATGTTCTCGACGTACTTCTCGGGCTTCGGGAACTCGACCGCGGATCCGTCGTGCACCAGATCCAGCACGTTGTCCTGAGCGAGCACGGCCTCGACCTGGCCGAGCAGCTCGTTCGCACCCGCCAGCCCGGAGCCGGACACGGCCTGGAAGGTCGAGACGATGAGACGCTCGAGGCCGGCCTCGGCGTCGAGCACCTTGAGCACCGGCATCGCGGCCATCGTGGTGCAGTTGGGGTTCGCGATGATGCCCTTGACGGCCTCGGCGATGGCGTGCGGGTTGACCTCGCTCACCACCAGCGGGACCTCGGGATCCATGCGCCAGGCGCTGGAGTTGTCGATGACGACCGCGCCGGCCTCCGCGAAGCGGGGCGCGTGCGCCCGGCTGCCCGTGGCGCCGGCGGAGAACAGGGCGATGTCGATCCCGGACGGGTCGGCGGTGGCGACGTCCTCGACGACGACATCGACGCCGGCGAAGGCGATGGTCGTCCCGGCCGAGCGCGCGGTCGCGAACAGGCGCAGCTCGCGGATCGGGAAGGCGCGCTCCGCGAGGATCTCGCGCATGACGGTGCCGACCTGGCCGGTGGCGCCGACGATGGCGAGGGAGAGTCCTGATTCGGAGATGACGGTCATGGCGGGATCCTTGGCTGCAGCGTGGTGGGGTTGATGAATTCTACCGGCGCGCAGGGGGCGACCCGACCGGGGTTACGCCCCGCGACAGCACTCGGCTCCGGTGCTGCCCGCTGGGGCGCAGACCGGCCGCGGCCGCCTGGGCCCGGCGTCAGACCGAGAGCTTGTACCCGACGTGGCTGGCGGCGTACCCGAGACGCTCGTAGAAGCGGTGCGCACCCGTGCGCGAGGCGTCGGAGGTGAGCTGGATCAGCGAGGCCCCCAGCGAGGGCGCCGCATCCTCGGCGACCCAGCGCAGGAACGCGCGGCCGATGCCGGACGAGCGGAGGTCGTCGCGCACACGCACGGCCTCGACCTGCACGCGGGAGGCGCCCTGGCGGGAGATGCCGGGGAGCACGGTCAGCTGCAGCGTGCCGATGACCGCGCCGTCGCGCTCGGCCACGAGCTGCACGTTGCGGGGGTCAGCCTGCACCTCGGCGAGACCGCGGGCATACGCGGCGCGATCGGCCGGGTCGGCGGTGTCGCCCCGCGCGGCGCTGATCGGGTCGTTCGCGATGAGCTCGATGAGCGCGTCGAGGTCGTGCTCCACGGCCGGACGCACGAGGAACTCGCCGTCGCGGGCCGACAGCATGACGGGCAGCTCGAGGTCGTTCAGCACCCGGATCAGCGCCCCGTGCCGGCGTACACGGTCGCCTCGATCTCGCTGTCGAGACCGTAGGCGGTGTGGACGGCGCGGGCCGCCTCGGCGATCTCGTCGCCGCGCAGGACCACCGAGATCCGGATCTCGGAGGTCGAGATCATCTCGATGTTGATGCCGGCGGCCGAGAGGGCCTCGAACAGCGTCAGCGAGACACCGGAGTGCGTGCGCATGCCGGCGCCGACGACCGAGAGCTTGCCGATCTGGTCGTCGTGGACGACGTTTTCGTAGCCGAGCGTGCCCTGCTCGGCGGTGAGGGCCTTGAGGACCTCGACGGAGGACTCCTTCGGCAGCGTGAACGAGATGTCCGTGCGGCCCGGCTGCGCCGACTGCACGTTCTGGACGATCATGTCGATGTTCGCGCCCGTCTTGGCGACCAGCGAGAACACGGCGGCGGCCGATCCGGGGACGTCCGGAACACCCACGACCGTGATCTTGGCCTGGCTCTGATCGATCGCGACGCCCGTGACGACGGGCTCCTCCATGCCGATGACGTCGACCACTTCGGACTCCTTGCTGTGCTTGCGGGGGTCGGCCATGCCGTCTCCCAGGACGTAGGTGCCCTCGTTCGACGTGAACGACGAGCGGGCGTGGATGAGCACACCGTGGCGGCGGGCGTACTCGACCGCGCGGATGTACAGGACCTTCGCGCCGTTGGCAGCGAGCTCGAGCATCTCGTCGGCCGTGACCGTGTCGAGCTTGCGCGCGCGGGGGATCACCCGAGGGTCGGCGGTGAAGATGCCGTCGACGTCGCTGTAGATCTCGCAGACGTCGGCGCCGAGGGCGGCCGCCAGCGCGACCGCGGTGGTGTCGGAGCCGCCACGGCCGAGGGTGGTGACGTCGTTCTTGTCGGGATTGACGCCCTGGAAGCCGGCGACGATGACGATCGCGCCCTCATCCAGTGCCTGACGCAGACGCGTCGGCGTCACATCGACGATGCGGGCGGCGCCGTGATCGGCGGTCGTGAGGACGCCCGCCTGGTTGCCCGTGAACGACTGCGCCTCGTAGCCCATCGAGTGGATCGCCATCGCCAGCAGCGCCATCGAGATGCGCTCGCCGCTCGACAGCAGGATGTCCATCTCGCGGGGCGCCGGAATCGGCGCGACCTGGCCCGCCAGATCGAGCAGCTCGTCGGTGGTGTCGCCCATCGCGCTGACGGCGACGACGACGTCGTTGCCCGCCCGGCGGGTGTCGACGATGCGCTTCGCGACGCGCTTGATGCTCTCGGCGTCGGCGACGGACGAGCCGCCGAACTTCTGCACGATCAGTGCCACTGAAACTCCTCGGGGCGTCTCGGGGAAGGCGCGCCCACTGGGCCTCTATCTTACGGAAGCCGGGGGTGCCTTCTGACACGCCCGGGCCCCGCCAGCGGATACTCTGCTCTGTCGGGCCCCTTCCGGCCCCGGGAGGTTACGCAGGATGCTCGATGACATCGGATCCGTGTTCGAGCAGGTGGGTGGGATGCTCGCCGGCTCGTTCTGGCTGCTCGTCGCGGTGCTCGTGCTGCTTATGGGGTGGACGGTCGTGCAGATCGTGCGCCTGCGCCGCCTGACCCGGTCACGTGAGGCGGGGGCGGACGCGCCCCCGCCTGCGCCGTCGCGGATCTCGCGGGCGTTCGCCGGGTTCTGGTGGCGGCCCGTGCTGGTGGCGCTGGGGCTCGCCGTCTGGGTCATCGGCGCCCCGCTGGTCCCGGGGGCCGGTCTCGAGATCGTGGGCCCGGTGATCCTGGCGGCGGGCGTCGTCGCGGTCGGCGCGGCCGGACGCCGGCGCCGCCCGGAGGAGTGAGCGGCCGCTGACCCGTCTCAGCGCGGGAGCGGATCGGGATCGGGTGCGGGAAGCACCGGCGCGGCCGCCCCGCGACGCGGGAACCCACCCGCCGCGAGCACGCAGCCGACGATCACGATCGGGAAGCCGACCAGCAGGCTGAGGCTGAGCGGCTCACCCAGGATCAGGATGCCGAGCACGATCGCGACGATCGGGTTGACGTACGTGAACAGCGGGGCGCGGACGGGGCCGACCTCGGCGATCAGCGCGAAGAACGCGATGAACGCGATCGCCGTGCACAAGACGGTGAGCAGGGCGACGTTCACCACGCTGCTGGTGGTGGGCACCTGGTGCTGCGTCGCGAGGGCGATCGGCAGGTAGACGATGCCCACCGCCCCGAGCGCCAGGGTCACGGGGCCGAGAGCCGGCACGTCATGGAGCTTGCGGGCGACGATGAACGGCGCGATCGAGTACAGCACCGCCACGGCCAGCACCTCTGCCATGGCGACGAGATCACCCTGGGCTCCCCCGGCGCTGCCGAGCGCCACGACGGCGACACCCGCGAAGCCGAGGGCGAGACCCACGGTGCGCATCGGCTTGAGTGCCCCGCGATCGCCGCGCAGCACGGCGATGACGGTGGCGAACAGCGGCACCGTCGCCACCAGCAGACCGGTCAGGCCGGACGAGATCGTCTGCTCGGCGTGCGCCAGCAGCACGAACGGCCCCGCCATCTCGATCGCCGCGAACGCCAGCACCCACGGCCACTTCTTCAGCGCGGGCTTCAGCGCCCCCTGCCGCAGCGCGAACGGCAGCAGCAGCAGGGCGGCCCCGCCGGTGCGGATCGCCACCACGGAGGCGGGAGACAGCGACTCGACCGCCTCGCGGATGAACAGGTACGGCACACCCCAGATGACCGCCATCGTGCCGAACAGCACCCACCCTTTGGTGGAGAACCGGGACGAAGACGAGACGACGGGCGATGACACGTGCCGATCCTCGCACGGGCCACCGACACCGCCGCGGCGCGGGGCGCGGGGGGCGGCCTGGGCCTGCATGGATGCGGGGATAAGCACCGTCACGGAGCGAAAGCCGGGACGGATCCGATGTGGCGCAGATCTCCGTCACCGTGCATACGGATGTCCGTGGAAGAGCCCATAGCGGGACATATGGCGGGACCGAACCAGGGCCGCAGGGCCTGCACAGATACGGAGAGATGCACCGTCACGGAGCGAAAGCCGGGACCGGATCCGGTGTTGTGCAGATCTCCGTCGACGTGCACGCCGTGTGCGGGGCCTGTACGGATGCGGAGATCCACCGTCACGGAGCGGAAGCCATGGCCGGATCCGATGGGGTGCAGATCTCCGTCGGCGGGCATGCCAGGTGCGGGGTCTGCACGGACGCGGAGATATGCACCGTCACGGAGCGAAAGCCGGGACCGGACCCGAGGTGGTGCAGATCTCCGCCACGGTGCATACGGACGTCCGAGGGCTCGTAGCGGAGCAGGGTGCGGGGTCGGACGAGCGTCGCGATGCCCTCTCAGGAGGCGGCGTCGGCGAGAACCCGGTCGATCCAGTCGTGACGTGGGAGGTCCTGGGCCTCGGCGCGCGTGAACCATGCGACCTGGATGAGCTCCTCATGCTCGAGCACCAGCGCGCCATCGGGCAGTTCGCATTCGTACGCCGTGGTGACGTAGCCGACCTCGTCGCCGTTGGGCAGCACCGTCTGCAGGGCAGGCTCGCCGTAGGCACCGACGACCCTCAGGATCCGCGGTGTCACACCGAGTTCCTCGCGGACCTCCCGTTCGATGGCCTCGCGCGGGTCCTCCCCGGGTTCGAGACCGCCGCCGACAAGACTCCACATCCCGGTGTCGCGCTGCCGCGCCAGAAGGAAGCGGTCTTGGTTCCGGATCACCGCGGTCACCCCTGGCAGCAGCAGGAGATCGTGCCCGATCCGCGATCGGATCGAGCGGACGTAGGACGACATCGGCATGCCGCCACCCTATGTTTGCAGGATCCGGCTGAACCCGGATGCGGGCCACACGGAGCGCGGGCAGTTTTCGACTCGCTCGTTCCTCGCTCACTCAACGAACGAGGGAGCGGCGCCCCGGGGCGGGGGTCAGAGGACGCGGCGGCCCTCGAAGGCGCGGCCCAGGGTGACCTCGTCGGCGTACTCGAGGTCGCCGCCGACCGGGAGGCCCGAGGCCAGGCGGGAGACCGTGATGTCGAGGGCCATCAGCAGGCGGCTGAGGTAGGTCGACGTGGCCTCGCCCTCGAGGTTCGGGTTCGTGGCGAGGATGACCTCCTGCACCTCGCCGTCGGCCAGGCGCGACATGAGCTCCTGGATGCGCAGCTCGCCCGGGCCGATGCCGGCGATCGGGCTGATCGCGCCGCCGAGCACGTGGTACAGACCGCGGAACTCACGCGTGCGCTCGATGGCCGCGACGTCCTTGGCGTCCTCGACCACGCAGATCAGGGTGCGGTTGCGGCGCGGGTCGCGGCAGATCACGCAGGTGTCCTGCTCGGACACGTTGCCGCAGATCTCGCAGAACTTCACGCGCTCACGCACCTCGCGCAGCAGCTCGGACAGCCGCGAGACGTCGAAGGACGGCGTCTGCAGGATGTGGAACGCGATGCGCTGGGCCGACTTCGGGCCGATGCCGGGAAGGCGGCCGAGCTCGTCGACCAGCTCCTGGACGATGCCGTCGTACATTCAGTGGCTCCTACTGGAAACGGGTCGGGGGCTCGTACGGCTCCTCGTGCAGGAACCGCGCCTCGAGGATCTGGCGCACCACGGCCTCGCCGTAGCGCTGCGCGCCGTCGGTCTGGATGACGCGACGCTGGACCGTCACGGCCTGGCGCAGCGGGACGGCGGGACCGTCCTCCGCATCGATCGGCACCTCGGTGGGGAGGACCTCACCCTCGCGCTCGAGTGTGGCGACGCGCGCCGACGCGGGGACGGCGGCCTCCTCGGGGTCGTCGTCGACGGCGAGCACCGGGACGTGACCCGGGTTCGGGATCGACGCGATCGTCCAGTTCGAGACAGGGGTCGCGGGCACGTCGCGCGGGGGCGCGGGTCGCGAGGCCGCCGGTGCCGTGCGCGCCTGCGGGGCGGGAGCGTACGGATCCTCACCCGGGTAGGGCTCGTAGTCATCCGGCTCGGGCGGGACGTCGTCGTAGGGCGACGCCGACGGCGCGGCTGCCCGCGCCGGGTCGGGGTCGGCGGGCGCAGGCTCGGCGGGGTTCTGACCCGCCTGCGGACGGCTGCCGCCCTCGCGCGCGGCCTGGGCCGGGGCGAGGTTCGCGACGTACTTCACGCTCACGCCGAGCACGGCCTGGATCGCGGAGCGCAGATCCTCGCTGATCCCGCCCTCGGGCGTGCGGGTCTTGAACTTCGCGAGGTCGCCCTCGTTCGAGAAGCCGAGCCCGAGGATGTCGCCGGGGCGCACCCCGAGGATCCGCGCTTCGGAGACCACAAGCCAGCTGGCGCGGCTGATGCCCTGGAGCCGGCCGAGGATCGTGTCCCACGCGGCAGTGACCGCCTCGTGGGTCAGGGGGCCGCCCTGCGGCGCGGGTGCCGCGGCCTGGGGCGCGGCTGCGCCGGACGCCGGACCAGGATCGGCCGACGCAGCCGGCGCCGCCGTGGCAGGGGCCGCCGGGGCGGCGGGATCCTGCACCGCGGGCGCCTTCGCCGGCGCCGCCTCGTGAGCCGGGGCGGGCTTCGCGGGCGCGGCAGCGGACGTGGACGGGGCGGAGCCGGGCGCGACCGTGGCCCAGCCCGCGGCAGGGACGTCGTCGCTCTGCGGCGCGGCGGTGGGCGACGGCGCGGAGCCGGGGGCGACCACGTTCCAGCTGGTCTGCGCGCCAGCCGCCGAGCCGCTGGGCGCCCCGCCGGTGGCGGGCGCCGTCGAGGCAGGCGCGGTCGCCGGACGGGCGTCGGGCCGTGCCGTCGCAGGAGCCTGCGCGGGAGTGCCGGCGGGATCAGGGATCGGGGAGGCGACCGGGCGCGGATCCGGAACGGAGGCGGCGGGGGCGCCGGCGGGGTCCGGGATCGGCGATGCGGTGGGCTCGGCGGCCGGGTTCGGGATCCGCGGGGCCGGGGCAGGTGCCGCAGCGGGCGCAGCAGCGGACGGAGCCGCCACCGGGGCGGGCGCCGCAGCGGGCGCGGGTGCCGACGCGGCGGGCGCGGGCCGCGAAGCGGGTGCGGGCGCGGCGACCGCCGGCGCGGTGTCGCCCGCGGCGGCGAGCGCCCCGGCGAGGACCCGCGCGATCATCAGCTCGAGCTGCAGGCGCGGCGAGGTCGCGCCGGTCATGGCGTCGAGGGCGGCGCTGACGATGTCGGCGGTCTTCGACAGGCGGTCGCCGCCGAGGCGCTGGGCCTGGCCGGACATGCGCCCGAGCTCGTCGGCCGGGATGCCGCGCAGCACCGCCGAGGCGCCGGCGCCGGTCGCGGCGATGACGATCAGGTCGCGCAGGCGCTCGAGCAGGTCGTCGACGAAGCGGCGCGGATCCTGTCCCGTCTGCACCACGCGGTCGACGGCGCCGAATGCCGAGCCGGCGTCGCCCGAGGCGAAGGCGTCGATGACGCCGTCGAGCAGCTCGCCGTGCGTGTAGCCGAGCAGGGCGACCGCGCGCTGGTAGCCGACCGCCCCCTCCTCGGAGCCGGCGATCAGCTGATCCAGGATCGAGAGCGTGTCACGGGGCGAACCGCCACCGGCGCGCACCACCAGCGGCAGCACGCCCGACTCGACCTTCACACCCTCCTGGTCGCAGAGCGACTGGACGTAGTCGAGCATCGCCGCGGGCGGCACAAGGCGGAACGGGTAGTGGTGGGTGCGCGAGCGGATGGTGCCGATGACCTTGTCGGGCTCGGTCGTCGCGAAGATGAACTTGACGTGCGCCGGCGGCTCTTCGACGAGCTTCAGCAGGGCGTTGAAGCCCTGCGGCGTGACCATGTGCGCCTCGTCGAGGATGAAGATCTTGAAGCGGTCGCGCGCCGGCGCGAACACCGCGCGCTCGCGCAGGTCGCGGGCGTCGTCGACGCCGTTGTGGCTGGCGGCGTCGATCTCGACGACGTCGAGCGAGCCGCCGCCCGCGCGGGACAGCTCGACGCAGCTGTCGCAGGTGCCGCAGGGGGTGTCGGTGGGCCCCTCGGCGCAGTTCAGGCAGCGCGCCAGGATGCGGGCCGACGTGGTCTTGCCGCAGCCGCGCGGACCCGAGAACAGGTAGGCGTGGCCGATGCGGTCGCCGCGCAGCGCGGTCATCAGCGGATCGGTGACCTGAGCCTGGCCGATCATCTCGCCGAAGGTCTCGGGTCGGTAGCGGCGGTACAGAGCGGTGGTCACCGGGACAGCCTACGGGAGGGCCCCGACATTGAGCCGGGCGTCACCCGCCGAACCCTCAGGGGGCCGAGCCCACCGCCACCGGGCGATCGGTCAGGTTCGACCACTGACTCCACGAGCCGGGGTAGAGAGCGCCGTCGATGCCGGCCGCGGCGAGCGCCAGCAGCGTGTGCGCGGCGGTCACCCCGGAGCCGCAGTAGGCGCCGACGGGGCGGGACGGATCCACGCCGAGGGCGAGGAAGCGCTCCCGCAGCTGTTCGGCCGGGAGGAGACGCCCCGCCGCGTCGAGGTTCTCGGTGGTGGGGGCCGACAGGGCGCCGGGGATGTGACCGGCGCGGGGATCGATGGGCTCGGTCTCGCCGCGGTAGCGCTCCCCCGCGCGCGCATCGAGCAGGGCGCCGGCGGCGGGAAGGGCCGCGGCCTCGTCGGCGGTGAGCACCGGCATCGCGCCGTACGCGAGCGTGATGTCGCCGTCCGCGGGCGCGACGGATCCGGCCTCCCGCTCGCCGGTCCAGGCCTTCAGCCCGCCGTCGAGCACCCGCACGTCGGCGACGCCGGCGTGACGCAGCAGCCACCACGCGCGGGCGGCCGCCATGCCGGACGAGTCGTCGTAGACCACGACCGGCCGGCCCGCGGTGACGCCCCAGGAGCGCGCGGCGCGCTGCAGATCCTCGATCGCGGGCAGCGGGTGGCGGCCCTCGGTGGCGGGCCGCGTCGGATCCGCCAGCTCGTGGTGCAGATCGACGAACACCGCGCCGGGGATGTGCCCGGCGAGGTACGCCGGATGACCGGCCTCGGGCGCCGCGAGCGTCCAGCGCACGTCGAGGAGGGTCACCTCGCCGAGGCGGGAGGCGAGCTCGTCGGCGGCGATCAGCACGTCACTCATCGATGGCCGCCGTGTCCGGGATGATCGGGATCGACGTGGTCACCGGGGGCAGCGTCGGGTGGACGTCGACGGGGATGGCCTGGTCGGCCGGCCGATCGTCGACACCGCGGATCTCGGACACCGGCTTGAGCCGCGGCCGCCCGTGGACGACGGGCCCCTGGTCGGCGAGCGGGATCACGACCTCCTGGTCGGAGGAGACGAGATACGCCTTGCCGCGGACCTCGAAGGGCACCGGATCGCCCGAGCCGCCCGGGCGCACGGCCACGCGCATCTCGGTGCGTCGCAGCACGATGTCGAGGACCTGGCTCCTCCACTGCAGGGAGTACGCGAGCTCGGGCCAGTCGACGGGCAGGCGCGGGTCGAAGGTGAGCTCGCCGTAGTAGTCGCGCATGCCGCCGAAGCCGGACACGAGCGCCGTCCACACGCCGCCGGCGGACGCCACGTGCACGCCGTCGGCCGCGTTGTGGTGCAGGTCGCCGAGGTCGACGAACAGCGCCTCCTCGAAGTACTGGTGCGCGAGATCCTGGTACCCGACCTCGGCGGCGAGGATCGCCTGCACCACCGCCGAGAGGGTCGAGTCGCCGGTCGTCAGCGGGTCGTAGTAGTCGAAGTCGGCGCGCTTCTCCTCGGGCGTGAAGTGGTTGCCCTGCAGGAACAGCGCCAGCACCACGTCGGCCTGCTTCAGCACCTGGAACCGGTAGATCACCAGCGGGTGGAAGTGCAGCAGCAGCGGGCGCTGCTCCTTCGGGGTGTGCTCGAGGTCCCAGACCTCGCGCTCGAGGAACAGCGAGTCCTGCGGGTGGATCCCGAAGTTCTCCGAGTACGGGATGTGCATGGCGTCGGCCGCGCGCTCCCACGACTCGGGCTCGGACGGATCCAGCTCGACGCGGTCGGCGAGCAGACGGAACGCGGCGGGGTCGCGCTCGGCGATCTCGCGCACGCTGCGGGCCGCTGCCCGCAGGTTGAAGCGCGCCATGACGTTCGTGAAGAGGTTGTCGTTGACGACGGTCGTGTACTCGTCGGGGCCGGTGACGCCGTGGATGTGGAACGACTCGGTGCCCTCGTAGGAGCGCCAGAAGCCCAGCGTCACCCACAGGCGCGCGGTCTCGACGAGCACGTCGGCGCCCTCGCGCTTGAGGAAGTCGAAGTCGTCCGAGGCGCGGCAGTACTTCGTGATCGCATACGAGATGTCGGCGTTGATGTGGTACTGCGCGGTGCCCGCCGCGTAGTACGCGGAGGCCTCCTCGCCGTTGATCGTGCGCCAGGGGAACAGCGCGCCGGCCTCGTTCAGCTGCGCGGCCCGGCGGCGGGCCGCGGGGAGCATCATCGTGCGCATGCGCATCGCGTTCCGCGCCCACAACGGGGTCGTGTAGGCCAGGAACGGCAGGACGTAGATCTCGGTGTCCCAGAAGTAGTGGCCGGAGTACCCGGATCCCGTCACGCCCTTCGCCGAGACGCCGAACCCATCGGCGCGGGCCGCGGCCTGCGCGAGCTGGAACAGGCACCAGCGCGTCGCCTGCTGCAGGCTCTCCTGCCCCGCGATCCGCACGTCCGAGCGATCCCAGTAGTCGTCCATCCAGGCGCGCTGGCGCCGGAACTGCTCGTCGATGCCCAGGCGGCCCACCCGATCCAGGGTGCGGCGGCAGCGGTCGACGAGCTCGCGCGCGGGCATGCCGCGGGACGTGTGGTACGCCACCACCTTGGTGATCGTGATCGGCACGCCGACCTTCGCCTGCGCCCGGAAGACGTGCTTGGCGATGTCCGGCTCGACCAGCTGACGGATGTCGAGCTCGTTCTCGGTGACGACCTCGTGGTGGGCGGCGACGGCGATCGTCATCCCCGACTCCGTCGCCCGGTACGACAGCGCCGAGCGCAGCCCATCCTGCCAGTACTCCTGCGGCTGCAGCACCCGCTCGGCGATCTTCTCGGACTTGCGCGGGTCGAAGGTCGCCGCGCCCTGCGCCTTGCGGACGTGCGCGGGGAGGCCGCCGTAGACGCTCTCGCCGTCCTGCCGGTTCACGAGCTGCGACGAGATGGTGACGGGCGCGTCCTCGTCGAGCAGCGTCACGGTCATCCGCATGATGGCGAGGTGCCTCTCGGCGAAGGACACCATGCGGTCCTCCTCGACCAGCACGTCCTTGCCCGCCGGCGTCCGCCACAGCAGGCGGCGACGGTAGACGCCGTCGCGCATGTCGAGCACCCGCTCGTACTCGCGCATCTCGGCGACGTCGAGCGACAGGGGCTCGTCGTCGACGTAGAGGCGCATGACCTTGGCGTCGGGGGCGTTGATGATCGTCTGCCCGACCTCGGCGAAGCCGTACGCCTGCTCGGCGTGCCGGATCGGCCACGTCTCGTGGAACCCGTTGATGAACGTGCCGTGCTCGTGCGCGTGCCGCCCCTCGGGGTGGTTGCCGCGCAGACCGAGGTATCCGTTGCCGACCGCGAAGAGCGTCTCGGTGACGCCCGCGTCCTCGCCCGAATAGCGCTTCTCGATGAGGCGCCAGGGGTCGACGGGGAAGCGTTCGCGATCGATCATGCAGGATCCTTCCGATTCGGGTTCAGGGATCGTCTGGGGACGTTACGAGTATCGGATCCGGATCCGGGTCAGACGCTGGGAGCGTCGACGAACTCGGCCAGATCCGAGACGACGACGTGCGCGCCCGCGGCCGTGAGCGCGTCCGCGCCCGCCCCGCGGTCGACGCCCACCACCAGCGCGAACGCGCCGGCCGCGGCCGACTCGACGCCGGAGATGGCGTCCTCGATGGCGACCGTGCGCGCGGGGGTCACACCCAGGCGCTGCGCGGCCACGAGGAACACGTCGGGGGCGGGCTTGGAGGGCAGGTGCTCGCGCTCGGCGACCACCCCGTCGACGATGACCGCGAAGCGGTCGGTGACGCCCGCCGCGGCGAGCACGTCGCCGGCGTTCTTCGAGCTGGAGACGATGGCGGCAGGGATGCCCGCCGCGTCGAGGACGTCGAGCAGGCGCAGCGTGCCGGGGTAGGCGGCGATGCCGTCCTCGTTCAGCACGCGCGAGAACACGGCGTTCTTGCGGTTGCCGATGCCGCAGACCGTGTCGGCGGCGGGGTCGTCGGACGGATCGCCCCACGGCACCTCGACATCGCGGCTGCGCAGCAGGGCGGCCACGCCGTCGTAGCGCTTCTTGCCGTCGAGGTGGTCGAAGTAGTCGTCCGGCGTGTACGCGGGCGTGATGCCCCAGTCGGCGAACAGCTGCTCGAACATCACCTGCCAGGCGTGCATGTGCACCTCGGCGGTCGGCGTGACGACGCCGTCGAGGTCGAACAGCACCGCGTCGTAGGCGGTGAGATCGGGCAGTTCCTGCACGGCACGTCCTCCTGATCAGTGGGCGACACGGCCAGCGTAACCCCGGGCCTGTTACGCGGATATGTCCGGTGGGTGCCCGGCGGCACGCGGGTTCGCGCCCGCGCGGGGCGAGTCAGTCGTCGGCGGTCGCGGCGAGCGCCTGGCGGGCGATCTCGAGCTCCTCGTTGGTGGGCACCACGAGCACGGCGACCTTCGATGCGTCGGTGGAGATGAGCCGCGGATCGTGCCCGCGGACGGCGTTGCGCTCGGGGTCGAGCTCGACACCCGCGAACCCGAGGGTGGCGACCGCCCCCTCGCGGATCTCGGGGGCGTTCTCCCCCACGCCGGCGGTGAACGAGATGACGTCGACGCCGCCCAGCTGGGCGATGTAGGCCCCGGCGTAGGCGCGCAGCCGGTGCAGGTACACATCGAACGCCAGCTGCGCGTCGGCATCGCCGGCCTCGCGCCGGGCCGAGAGGTCGCGCATGTCGCTCACGCCCGCGAGACCGAGCACACCGCTCTTCTTGTTCAGCAGCGTGTCGAGGTCGTCGATCGAGAGCGAGGCACGGCGCGCCAGGTGCAGCAGCACCGCCGGGTCGAGGTCGCCCGAGCGCGTGCCCATCACGAGGCCCTCGAGGGGGGTGAGGCCCATCGAGGTCTCGACCGAGCGCCCGCCGTCCACGGCGGTGACGGACGCGCCGTTGCCGAGGTGGAAGACGATCTGCTTGAGGTCGGCGACGTCGCGACCGAGGAACTCGGCGGCCCTGGCGCTGACGTAGGCGTGGCTGGTGCCGTGGAATCCGTACCGTCGCACCCGGTGCTTGTCGGCCAGCTCGCGGTCGATCGCGTAGGTGTACGCGGCCGGCGGCAGCGTCTGGTGGAAGGCCGTGTCGAACACGGCGACGTGCGGGATGTCGGCGAAGCTGCGGCGGGCGGCGCGGATGCCCTGCAGCGCGCCGGGATTGTGCAGCGGCGCGAGCACCGAGAGGTCGTCGATGTTGATCTCGACGAGGTCGGTGATCACCGTCGCCTCGAAGAAGCGCGCGCCGCCGTGCACCACGCGGTGCCCGACCGCGACCGGAGCGTGCTCGTCGAGCGAGGGGCCGTGCTGCGCGAAGGCCTCGAGCATGACCGAGAAGCCGACCGTGTGATCCGGGATCGGGCGCTCGATCTCGTGCGTGGCCTCGAGCACCGTCGGCGCCGGCTGGCCGGGCTCCGCCCAGGAGCGGATGGTGTGCGTGGCACGACCGGTGCCCTGGCCGATCCGCTCGACGAGGCCGGAGGCGAGCACCCGCTCGCTGACCATGTCGAGCAGCTGGTACTTGAACGACGACGAGCCGCTGTTGACGACGAGGACGATGCTCATGAGGCTCCTGTCTGCCCGAGGTCCGCCGCGTCTCGATTCGCTTCGCTCACTCGACGACCACCTGGGCCTGGATCGCGGTGATCGCGACCGTGTTGACGATGTCCTGCACCAGCGCCCCGCGCGAGAGGTCGTTGATGGGCTTGTTGAGGCCCTGCAGCACGGGGCCGATCGCGAGCGCCCCGGCGGAGCGCTGCACGGCCTTGTAGGTGTTGTTGCCCGTGTTGAGGTCGGGGAAGACGAACACCGTGGCGCGGCCGGCGACATCCGAGTCGGGCAGCTTGGCCTTGGCCACCGCGGCGTCGGCGGCGGCGTCGTACTGGATCGGGCCCTCGAGCGGCAGCTCGGGGGCGCGCTCGTGGGCGAGCTGCGCCGCCGCGCGCACCTTCTCGACGTCGGCACCGGATCCGCTCTCGCCCGTCGAGTACGACAGCATCGCGACCCGCGGCTCGACGCCGAACTGGGCGGCCGTGGCGGCCGACGAGATCGCGATGTCCGCGAGCTGCTCGCTTGTGGGATCCGGGATCACCGCGCAGTCGCCGTAGACGAGGACGCGGTCGGCGAGGGCCATCAGGAACACGCTCGAGACGACCGAGACGCCGGGCTTGGTCTTGATGATCTCGAAGGCCGGGCGGATCGTGTGCGCCGTCGTGTGCGCGGCGCCCGACACCATGCCGTCGGCGAGACCGAGGTGCACCATCATCGTGCCGAAGTACGACACGTCGGTGACGGTGTCGGCGGCCTTCTCGTACGTGACGCCCTTGTGCGCGCGCAGCCGGGCGTACTCGGTCGCGAAGCGGTCGACCAGCTCGGGATCGAACGGGCTCACCAGGTCGGCGCCGGACAGGTCGATGCCGAGCTCGGTCGCGCGCGAGCGGATGGCGTCGGGCTCGCCGAGGATCGTCAGGTCGGCGACGCCGCGCTTGAGGAGCGTGGCCGACGCCTTGAGCACGCGGTCGTCGCCGCCCTCGGGCAGCACGATGCGGCGCCGGTCGGCGCGGGCGCGCTCGATCAGGCCGTACTCGAACATCAGCGGGGTGACGACCGTGGCGCGGGCCACGCCCAGCACGCGGGTGAGCTCGTCGGTGTCGACGTGCTGCTCGAACAGCGCGAGCGCCGTGTCGTAGCGGCTGCCCTCGCCGGTGGCGCGACCGCGTGCGCTCATCACGCGCACCGCGGTCTCGTAGGTGCCGAGGTCGGTCGTGACGATCGGGAGGTTCGAGGCCAGGCCGTCGATGAGCCGCAGGACGTCGCCGGGCACGGGGAAGGGCCCGTTCAGGATCACCCCCGTCAGCGACGGGAACGTGCCCGACTGGTTCGCGAGGAGGGCCGCGATGAGCACCTCGGTGCGGTCGGCGGGGATGACCACCACGGCGCTCTCGGTCAGGCGCGGCAGCACGTTGACCATCGACATGCCGGCGATGACCACGCCGAGGGCCTCCCGCGCGAACGCGGGATCGTCGCCGCGCACACGCGTTCCGCCGATGGCGCGGGTGATCTCGGCCATCGACGGGGCCACGAGCAGCCGCTCCTCGGGGAGCGCCCACACGGGGTGGCTCTCGCCGATGACGTTGCGCACGGCGCCGATGATCTCGGAGAGCAGGGCCGGGTCGGCGCGGTTGACCACCGTGGCCGCGAGCTCGGCGCGGCCCTTCTGGAGCTCGGGGATGGCGAGGTGGGCGAGCTGCTCGATCTCCTCGGGCGTGCGGGCGGCGGCGGTGCCGAGCTGCTCGCCGTGGCCCTGCTGCGCGCGGCCGCCGAGCACCAGCAGCACGGGGGCGCCGAGGTTTGCGGCGATGCGCGCGTTGTAGGCGAGCTCTGCGGGGCTCCCCACGTCGGTGTAGTCGGATCCGAGCACCACGACGGCGTCAGACTGCGCCTCGATGGCCTTGAACCGGGACACGATCGTGCCGAGGGCGGCCTCGGGGTCGGCGCGCACCTCGTCGTAGTCGACGCCGATGCAGTCGTCGTACGCGAGGTCGACGCCGTCATGGGCGAGGAGCGCCTCGAGCACCCAGTCGCGCTCGTCCTTGGCCCGGGTCACCGCGCGGAACACGCCCACCCTCGGCGTCGCGCGGCTCAGCGCGTCGATCACGCCCAGCGCGATCGTGGACTTGCCCGAGTGCCCCTCCGCAGAGGTGATGTAGATGCTCCTGGCCACGTGGCTCAGCCTATGGGCGGCCACCGACCCGCGGACAGGGGCGGTTCGACATCGAACGACCCCCTTTCCATACCCGAGTTATATAATCGGGATATGGAAAACATCGAGGCGGTGCTCGACGTCCTGACCTCGAGTCACCGACTCGGTCTCGCCGTCGCCCGCGAGACCGGCTCCACGACCCCCGCCGCCCAGTGGCGCGCGCTGTCCGTGCTGCACAACCACGGCCCGCTGCGCCTCGGCGCCCTCGCCGCGGCCTGCCGCGTGACCCAGCCGGGCATCACCCGGCTGGTGCGCGGCATGACCGTCGCGGGGCTCGTCGAGAAGCACCCCGATCCGTCCGACGCGCGCGCGGTGGTGATCCGGATCACCGATGCGGGTCGCGCCGCCCGCGCCGACTGGATCGAGACCGTGCGGACGGTGCTGGCGCCGCGGTTCGCGGACCTCACGGACGACGAATGGGCCGCGGTCCTCACCACCGCCGCGCTTCTCGAGGCGCGCACCGCAGACGTCACGATCGGAGCCGAATGAGCACCCACTCCCCCGCCGGAATCCTGAAGCAGCCCCTGGCCGTCTGGGCGATCGCGTTCGCGTGCGTCGTGTCGTTCATGGGCATCGGCCTGGTCGATCCGATCCTCCCGGCGATCGCGCGCGAGCTGCAGGCGTCGCCGACCGAGACGTCGCTGCTGTTCACGACCTACCTGCTCATCACGGGCGCGGCGATGTTCTTCACCTCGTGGCTCTCGAGCCGCATCGGGCCCAAGCGCACCCTGCTGATCGGCCTCGCCGTGATCGTCGTCTTCGCCACCCTGGCGGGTCTGGCCGACAGCGTGTTCGGCGTGATCGGCTTCCGCGCCGGCTGGGGCCTCGGCAACGCGCTGTTCATCTCGACGGCGCTCGCCACCATCATCGGCGCCTCGACGGGGGGCGCCGCGGGCGCGATCATCCTGTACGAGGCGGCGCTCGGCGTCGGCCTGGCCATCGGCCCGCTGCTCGGCGGCCTTCTCGGGTCGGTGTCGTGGCGCACGCCGTTCTTCGGCACGGCCGTGCTGATGGCGGTCGGCTTCGTCGCCGTCGCCTCGCTGCTGCGCCTGCCCCGCGCCACCCCGCAGCCCACGAAGCTCTCGGCGCCCTTCCGCGCCCTCGGCGACAAGGCCCTGCTCACCACGGCCCTCGCCGCGCTGTTCTACAACATGGGCTTCTTCGTGCTGCTCGCCTGGACGCCGTTCGCGCTTGTGCCGCTGGGCATGGAGGACGCGATGACGCTCGGCTGGATCTTCTTCGGCTGGGGCCTCGCCGTCGCGATCAGCTCGGTGTTCGTCGCGCCGCTGCTCACGGCCCGGATGCGCCGCACCACCGTGCTGCTGGTGATCCTGCCGCTGCTCGCCGTGACCGAGGGTCTGATGGCGGCCATGGCCTCGAACGCCACCGCGCTGATCGTGCTCGTTGTGGTCGGCGGCCTGCTGCTGGGCGTGATGAACACCGTGCTGACGGAGGTGTCGATGGACGCCACGACGCTGCCGCGATCGGTGGCCTCGAGCACGTACTCGGGCGTGCGCTTCCTCGGCGGCGCCGTCGCCCCGCCGCTGGCGTCGTGGCTGGGAGACACGGTGTTCGAGTCGACCGCCGCCCCGTTCGTCTTCGGCGTGGTCGCGCTCATCGTGTCGGCCGTGATGGTCGCCACGGGGCGCCGCCACCTGCGCCGCGCCGACGGTCTGGAGGAGACCGAGCTCGAGACCGCGGAGGCGATCGGCGTCGGCGCCGAGTAGCCCGATGACAAGAAGAACGGCCGGCCCCTCGGAGGGGCCGGCCGTTCTCATTCCGGTCCGGTGCGCCATTGCACGGGGACTCGGCGAAAAAGACTCTCCGCGTACCCGACAGAGCCTGGTTACCCTTGCTACGTTTCCGTCCTGGGGGAGTTGGCCTGGATGTCGCCACGCGGAGAGCTTCCACCAGTTTAGACGACGAATGGAGCACCCGTGCCCGAGCCCCTCACCCCGGAGCGCTTCCGGCACGCGACCGACGAGATCATCCGATCCGTCTCGACGGTGATCGACGGAAAGCCGCTGGCCGTGCGCATGGCGCTCGTGGCCCTGCTCGCCGAAGGTCATCTGCTCATCGAGGACGTCCCCGGCGTCGGCAAGACGGTGCTCGCGCGGGCCGTCGCCGCCTCGATCCAGGCCCGGGTGCGTCGGATCCAGTTCACCCCGGATCTGCTCCCCAGCGACGTCACGGGCGTGTCGGTGTTCAACCCCGCCACGCGCGAGTTCACCTTCACCCCGGGCGCCGTCTTCGCGAACATCGTGATCGCCGACGAGATCAACCGCTCCTCCCCCAAGACGCAGTCGGCGCTGCTCGAGGCCATGGAGGAGCGGCAGGTGACGGTGGACGGGACATCGCACACGCTCCCGGATCCGTTCCTCGTGGTCGCCACCCAGAATCCGCTCGAGATGGAGGGCACCTACCCCCTCCCCGAGGCGCAGCGCGACCGCTTTATGCTGCGGATCTCGATGGGCTACCCCGACGCCGCGGCCGAGGCCCTGATGCTGCGCCAGCGCGACACCGAGAACCCGCTCGCGGCGCTGCGGCCCGTCGTCTCGGTCGACGACGTCTCGGCGCTGATCGCCTTCGCCCGGGCGGTGCACGTCGCCCCGACGATCGAGGAGTACGCGGTGGCGCTGGCCCAGGCCACGCGCAGCCACCCGGACCTGCTGCTGGGCGCCTCGCCGCGCTCGACCCTGCAGCTCGTGCGCGCGGCGAAGGTGTGGGCCGCCCTCGACGGGCGCGGCTTCGTCATCCCCGACGACGTCACCGAGCTGCTGGAGCCGGTGTTCGCGCACCGCCTCATCCCCTCCCGCACCGCGGCCGGCGCGAGCCGCGCCGGCGATCCGGTGCCGCAGATCCTCGAGCGGATCGCGGCATCCGTGCGCGTGCCGCTGGCCGTGCGCTGAGCACCGCAGAGCATCCGCCCCCGTTCGCGGTCTCCGAGACGTAGCCTGAGCGCATCATGTCCCCCTCCTCGCCCGCCCGCACCCTGGGCGCCGCGCCGCTGACGCCGCGTGGGCTCGGCGCGGTGCTGCTCGGCATCGCGCTGCTGATCGCGGCGACGTCGCTCGGACGCGTCGAGCTGGCGCTGTTCGGGCTGGCGCTGATCCTGCTCGTGGTGGGCGGCTGGATCAGCCTGCGCCTGTCGGGACGCGTCGTGGACGTCGACCGCGCGCTGTCGACCGATGTCGCCAGCGTCGGCGGGATGTCGCATGTCGAGGCGCGCCTCCAGCTCTCGATCCGGCCGGTGCCGGGTGGCGTGTGGCGCGACGCGCTGCCGGACGCCCTGCGCCCCGTGAGGACCGACGCCTCGCCGGGCCCGTCGGGCGAGCTGCCCCCTGGCGGCCGCGGCACCCTGCACGTGTCGTATGCCGTGGTGGGCATGCGACGCGGGCGGCACGCCGTCGGGCCGCTGCAGACCGCCGCCGTCGACCCGTTCGGGCTCGCGCGGCGGCGGATGACGGTGGGGATGCGCACACCCGTGACGATCGTCCCCGCGGTGGTGGCCCTGCCGTCCCTGCCCGGATCGCCCGGCGCGGTCGGCAGCTCGCAGCTCACGACGGGCCGGCACGGCCAGGGCGCCGACAACCTCATCCCCCGCCCCTACGCGCCCGGCGACTCGATGCGCCGGATCCACTGGCGGGCCTCCGCCCACCACGGGTCGTTCATGGTGCGCGAGGAGGAGCGCGAGACCACCCCGCACGCGATCATCGTGTTCGATCGCGGCGCCGCGCGCTGGGGAGGCACGGCGAGGCACGGGGGCGACGAGGGCTTCGAGGCCGCGGTCACTCTGGTCGTCTCGGCCGCGTGGAGCCTCGCCCGCGACGGGTACTCGGTCAGCGTGACAGACAGCGACGGCGCGCCGATCGGCCTCGTCGAGTCGCACGAGGACATGTCGGATCTGCTTGTGGCCTTCGCCTCCGTCTCCCCCCGCGGCGAGGACACCCTGCACCGCCTCGGCTCCAGTGGGATCGTGCGCTCCGCGGCCCCGGTGGTGCTCGTCACGGGGCGCCTCACGAGCGAGGACGTCGCCGGATTCGGCGCCGTGGCCGCGCAGTCGTCGCGCCCCGTGCTGCTGAGCGCGCGCCCCGAGGGCGATGCCCTCGAGCGGGCCGCCCGCGGCGGCTGGCACACGGCGCGGCTCGGGACGGACGTCGAGGCGTCGTGGGGCGCGGCCACCCAGCTGGGAGGCGCGTGGGCCGAGGCCCAGGCCGCCACGCCGCTCGAGGGGGCCGGCGATGTCGGTCGCTGAGGCGCCGCTGCGCGAGCTGCTCGAGGCGGCCCCGGGACCCGCCCCGAAGCGGACGCGGGCCCCGCGCCCGTCCGGCGACCTGGCGCTCACCCTGGGCGTGGGCGCGGCCACGATCACCGCCGTCTTCCCGATCACACGCCTGATCGCCCCGTCGTGGCTGCTCGCCGCGACGCTCGTCACGGCGCTCGTGCTGCTGACCGGATGGGCCCTGCGCCGCTCCTCCCTCCCCGCGGGCATCGCCGTCGCGGGCGAGGCGCTGGCGTGGGTCGTGTGCTCGACGGTGGCCCTCGGCCACGAGGACGCGCTGCTCGGCATCCTGCCGACCGTGGGGGTCGTCCAGGATCTGCCGCGCCTGTTCGGCATCGTGGGGACCGAGATCGTCGAGGGCGTCGCCCCCGTCACACCGAGCCACGAGTTCTGGTTCGTCCTCGTCGCGGCCACCGGCCTGCTCGCGCTTCTCGTCGGCCTCGTGGTGCGCGCGGCGCACCTGCCGCTTCTGGGGGCGGCGATCGTGATCGTCGTCTTCACCATCCCGCAGCTCGCCGTGCCGGGGGACCCGGATCTCGTGGGCGCCGTGATCCTGACCGCGGCGATCCTGTGGATCGTCCGCACCGAGATCCGGGTCCGCCGTCCGGGGATGGAGATGGGGCCCGTCGCGTCGACGTGGGCCACCGTGATGGGCGTCGGATCGGTCGTGGTCGCGCTGATCCTCACGCCGCTCGTGCCGCTGTCGGACGCGGTGGGCGGCGGAATCGGACGCACGTCGTCGATCACCGCCTCGCTGGACCTCGGCGACGACCTGCGCCGCCCGGAGGACGTCGAGGTGCTGCGTGTGCACACCGACGCACCGCGGGCGCCGTACCTGCGCGTGGCGACGCTGACCCGCTTCGACGGGCGGCAGTGGGCGCCCGACGGCACCACACGCGGATCGCTCGACTTCGCGTCCGTGGAGTCGACCGCGCCGGTCGAGGAGCGCACCACGTCGATCGAGATCACCCGGCTCACGAGCGAGTACCTGCCGGTGCCCTACCCCGCCACGAAGGTCGCGGGCGCCACCGGGGCGTGGAGCGCCAACCGCCTGAACCGCACGGTGGTCGGCTCGTCCGGCACGAACTCGCTCGGCCAGCGGTATCTCGTCACCTCGCAGGAGATGCAGCCGACCCGCGAACAGGCGCGCGAGATCATGCCGCGCGGCGGCGGCGACATCCCGTTCTCGTTCTCGGTGCGCGGGGTACCCGAGATCACGAACGAGGCGCTGACGCTGCCCGAGGTCGACACGGTCGCGGGGATCCGCGCGGCGGCGCTGGAGGCCATCGGCGAGGCCGGCAACGCGTACGACGCGCTCGTCGCGCTGCAGTCCTGGTTCCGCACGGACGGCGACTTCGAGTACTCGCTCGAGGCGCCCGTCGAGGAGGGCTTCGACGGATCCGGCATCGAGGCCATCAGCCGGTTCCTCGAGGTGCGCAGCGGCTACTGCGTGCACTTCGCGTCGACGTTCGCGGTGATGGCGCGCTCCCTCGGGATCCCCGCGCGGGTGGTCGTCGGCTACCTGCCGGGCGAGGACACCGGCGAGGACATCGACGACCAGAGCGTCTACACCGTGCTCGGCTCGCAGCTGCACGCCTGGCCGGAGGCGTACCTCGAGGGGATCGGCTGGGTGCCGTTCGACCCCACCAAGAGCCTCGGTCGCCCGACGCTGCTGAGCTCGGCCGCCGACTCCGCCGGGGCCCCCACGGACGGGCCCGACGCGACGGCGGCGCCGACGCCCGTCCCGACCCGCACCGCCCTCGAGGACCGCGGCGACATCGACAACCCGACCGGCGCGGCGCGCGGGTTCGACCCGACGGTGCTGCTGCGCACGCTCGCGATCGTCCTGGGGGCGCTTGTGCTGCTGTCGATCCCGGCGGTGCTGCGTGCGGTGCGGTGGCGCTCGCGTCTGGTCGCCGCCTCCCGCGGCCACGCGGTCGCCGCCTGGCGCGAGCTGCAGGATCTGGTGATCGACGCCGGATCCGCGGTGGACGAGAGCGAGTCCCCGCGCGTCTTCGCGGCCCGGCTCACCCGCGAGCGGGGTGTCCCCGCGGCCGCGCTGGACGTCCTCGTCGCCGCGATCGAACGGGCGAGCTTCGCGCCCCCGTCGACCGACGCGGGCCCGGATCTCGCCCGCTCGCTGCGGACCGTGCGGCGGGTGCTGCTGCCGGCCGGCCGCGATCGCCTGCGCGCCTCGCTGATGCCGCGTTCGCTGCTGATCCGGCCCCGCGTCGTCGAGAGATGATCGCCCGGGCATAAGAGAAGCCCCGCACCATCAGGTGCGGGGCTTCTCTGCGGCGGAAGCGACAGGATTTGAACCTGCGAGACGAGTTACCCCGCCTACATGGATTCCAGCCATGCTCCTTCGGCCGCTCGGACACGCTTCCAGAGGAAGAGCCTACCATCCGGCTCCCCGCCCTCTTCGCGGTCGGCGCTCCTGGGATGGGCGCAGGGAGTGTCGTGGCCGCGGGTGCGCCGCCGCCACGGGTTCTCCGGGGATCCCGGATCCGCAGGGGCGATCCGCCGGATCCGATCCTGGGTTCCCGGGATCCCCTGGGAAGCCTGGCCGCCGCTGCTCAGGGGGTGAGCGGGATCCGGCGGTCGTGATCCCACGGCTCGGTCCAGGCCAGACGATCGAACAGGGCGTCGAGCAGCAGGGCCGTGAACCCCCACACGAGGTGCGGCCCCACGGTGAAGGCCGGGCCGCGCCACTCGCGCCCGTCGCGCCGGATCACGGTGACACCGCGGTGGTCCGGATCGAGCAGGTCTGCCACGGGGGCGCGGAACACGGCGGCCGACTCACCCTCGTCGACCACGCGCACGGGCGACGGCTCGCGCCACCACCCGAGCACCGGCGTGACGAGGTGCCGCGAGAACGCCAGCGGCACCTCGGGGAGCGCGCCGAGCACGTCGACGCCACGCGGGTCGAGGCCCGTCTCCTCGCGGGCCTCGCGCAGGGCGGTGGCCGCCGGATCCGCGTCGCCCGGATCGACCCGCCCGCCGGGGAAGGCGACCTGCCCGGGGTGCGCCCGCAGCGTCGCCGCGCGCGAGAGCAGCAGCACGTCGAGGTCGCGCGAGACCGCCGCGGCGCGCGTCTCGCTGGGGGCGCCGTCGAGCACGCCGAACAGCATAAGCACCGCGGCCGCTCGGGGAGACGCCGCGGGCGGCATCTCCGTCACGAGCGGGCGGGCGCCCGGTGCGGCGACACGGGCGAGCTGCGCCCGCGCATCCCCCGGGCTGAGGTGATCCGGATCCTGCTGCGCCATGCGACCGAGGCTAACCCCGCAGCGGCCGGAGGGCGCCGGCCCAGCGTTCGAGCTGAGCGAACATGTCCTGCGCGATCGGGGCGTGATGGTCGCCCGGAATGAACTCGCTGTTGTCCTCGAAGTCGGTCGCGAGCAGGAAGTTCAGCGCCGTGCGGACGTCGGCGATCTGCAGCTCGCCGCAGATGCCGCGCAGGTGCTCGACCGCCCGGCCCGCGCCGAGCGATCCGTAGCCGGCGAATGCCGCGGCCTTGTCGTTCCACTCGGCGTAGGCGTAGTCGAGGGCGTTCTTCAGCGCGGCCGAGGTCGAGTGGTTGTACTCGGGCGTCACGAACACGTACCCGTCGTACCGCGCGACCAGCGCGGCCCAGCGACGGGTGTGCTCGTGCGAATAGTGGCCCTGCGACGGCGGCACGGGCTCGTCGAGCAGCGGCAGATCGTGCTCGGCGAGGTCGACCAGCTCGTAGGCCGCCTCGCGGCCGGCGGCCTGCTCGACCACCCAGTCGGCGACGGCTTTCCCGTTGCGCCCGGGGCGGGTGCTGCCCAGGATCACGGCGATGCGGAGATCGGACATGGTTCCTCCTCTTGTCGTCGGGACCTCGATCGTCGCGTGCCGGCCCGGATGCCGCACCGGGGTTGACACCCGCGGGGCCCGGGAACGCAGAGACCCCGCCGGCCGGAGCCGACAGGGTCTCGAAGCAGCAGCCTCAGCCGCAGTTGGGGCAGACGCCCGTGAGGGGCATCTGCATGAAGCACGACATGCAGACCTGGCCCTCGCGGGGCTCGGTCGCGCCCGAGCGAGGCGTGGCGGGGCCGTTCGAGCTGCGCGGAGCCGTGGCGCGCTTCGGCTTCGCGGCGCCGAGCGGGCGCTCACGGGTCTCGAAGTGCGTGATTCCCCACGCGCCGCGGAAGCGGCGGCTGGCCCACCGCGGACGATCGCCGGCCAGGCGCTGGGCGTCCGACTCCGAGCGGAAGCCCGTGGTGTAGCCGTCGTGCACCTCGAGGGCGGGGCCGCCGCCGGCGCGCTCGATCTTGAAGTAGGTGCGGAACCCGTGCAGGGTCGCTCCCTCGCCGACGCCCGCGGCGATGCCGCGCAGCAGCTCGAGGTTGCCCACCGGGGTTCCGTAGCGCACGAATGCCTGCTCGATCGAGTCGAGGGTCACGGCCCGACCTTCTTTGGCGTGGTCGATGGATCGTTCCGGCGTGCTGCTCATCTTCCTATTCTCTCGCGTGTCGACTGGATGAAAGCCCCGGCGTGTCGAGTGCACAGCGCCTGCCCGGGAAGCGCGGTCCGGGATCCTCGACATATTCCAGCCGTCAGAGTATCGTTCCCGCATGCCGCCGCTCACGCCCGCGTCCTTCTGGATCCTCACCGCGCTTGCCGCGCGGCGCCGCCACGGGTACGACATCCTGCGCGAGACCGCGGATGCCTCGGCCGGTCGCGTGGCGCTGAAGGTGGCCACGCTGTACGCCGCGCTCGAGCGCCTGGAGGCCGAGGGGCTGGTGCGTCCCGACGGCGAGGAGGTCGTGGGCGGCCGCATCCGGCGGTACTTCGCGCTCACGCCCGAGGGCGGCGAGCGCCTCGCGGCCGAGGCCGACGCCATGGCCGCCGCGGCCCGCGTCGCGCGCGCCCGCCTCGCGTCGCCGCGACCGGCTACCGGCCACGCGATGGGCATCGCATGATCCCGGGCGGGGACCCCCACGGCCCGGGCCCGAATCGCCTGCCTCCCGCACAGGAGGCGCGCTTCCGCCGCCTGCTGCGCTGGTATCCGCGCGGCTGGCGCGCACACCACGGCGAGGCGCTGCTCGGGACGCTGCTCGACCTGGCCGAGCACGAGGGGCGCACCTCGCCCTCCGCCGGCGAGGGCTTCGCCGCCGCGGTGAACGGCCTCGGCACACGCCTCGATCGTCGGTTCGCCTTCTGGTCGGCGCTCGCGGCGCTCGCCGCGGGCCTCACCGCGATCCCGATGGTCGCCGACGGCCTGCGGGGCGCCGAGAACCTCGCCTACCCCGCGCTTGCGGTGCTGCTCGCTCCGGGGCTCGCGGCGACCGCGGTCATCGGACACGTGCGCCAGGCACGGATCGTCTCCCCCGCCCGCGCGATGCTGATCCTGGCACTGGCCTGGGCGGCCCTCGCCGTCGCCGCCGTGGCGCAGGCGCTGTGGGTGGTGGGCTTCGACATGGCCGATGCGGGGCTGCCGACGACGGGCCTCATCGCGGGGTTCTGGCAGGTCTTCGGCGTCGCCGTGGTGCTCGGCGCAGTCGCGATCGCCGCGGTGATCGAGGCGATGATGATGCGCGCCGGGGTGGGCGGTCGCCCGGTGCGGGTGCTCACGGGCGGCGTCATCGGCGCCGTCGCCGCGCCCGCCATCGGACTGTCGCTCATCACCCCCGTGGCCGTGCTCTTCGTCTCGATCGCGCTCGCGATCTCGGCGCGTCCGCGACGCGAGGCCGCCGCGCAGCCACCCGCCTCTGCCTAGCCTCGCTCGGGGCGCTCCGGGCTGATGGATGACGACGCGTTACCGAGCGAGTCGCCCTCCGAGGCGCGCTCGATCGCGATTCCCTAGCATCGCGGCATGACCGCGACCCTCGACATCGTGCTGCTGCGCACCGTGGTCGCGATCGACGACTGCGGCGGCTTCGGCCGCGCCGCCGAGGAGCTGCGCATCAGCCAGCCCACGGTCAGCCAGCACGTGCGCTCACTCGAGCGGCGCCTGGGGCAGGCGCTGGTCGAGAAGGACGGGCGGCGCTCCCGCTTCACCCCGGCCGGTGCGGCGCTGCTCGCCGAGGCCCGCCGGATCATCGCCGTGCATGATCAGGCGCTGGAGCGGCTCGACGTGTCCACGCGGCCTCCCCTGGCCGTCGGGGCATCGCCCGTGGCGGTCGAGACCGTGCTGCCCGGCCTGGTCGACGCGCTGCGCGACATGCACCCGGATCGCCCGGTGCAGGTCACGACCGACCGCTCGGCCGCGCTCACGCAGGGCGTGCGCAGCGGCGCCCTCGACCTCGCGCTTGTGTTCGAGGTCTCGCCGGCCGGCGAGCCGCCCACCGAGGACGGTGCGCTGGAGGTCGGGCACCTGCGCCTGATCTGGCGTCGCGGGCTCGGATCCGACGTCGTCGCCGCGGCCACCGGCGCCGCCGGCGGCGCGCTCGCGGCGGCGCTGTAACGCCGACCCCCGGCGCCCGCGCGGGCCTGGGGCGCGCGTCACGGGGCGACGCGCGCCGACACGGAGGTTCACGAACCGACACATGACGTCGCGCGTCGTCCGGTCCGCCGTCACGCCGGGATGCGCGGAAAGACGGGCCCCACGCGCCATTCCCACCAGATCGATAGGAAAAGCGGATCGGAGCGCCCGCACTCTCCTATTGGACGCGCCGGTCGCCCCGTCCGCACGATCGCTCTCACACCACTCGATCGTCACGGAAAGGGCGACACCATGAACGCATCACTTCGCGCAGCGCCGATCAGGCGAGGAGCCATCGCGCTGATGACCGCGGCCGCCCTGCTGGCGGCCACCGGCTGCGCGTCCGCGTCGACCCCGAAGGCCCACGCGGCCGGCGACGAGCCCCTCGCCACCGGCGCGCCGGCCGAGGGCACCAGCCTGCGCATCGCGGGCCGCACCACGCAGCTGCAGCTGGAGGCCGCGGGCGACGACCTCGATCCGCTCGAGTTCACGGTCGACGAGTGGGTGAACGCCACCGGCGGCCCGGAGGTGATCCAGGCGTTCCGCGCCGACGCGCTGGACCTCGCCGTGAACGCCGTGCTTCCGCCGATCCAGGCGCACGCCATCGGGTTCGACGCGACGATCGTCGCCGTGCTCGAGCGGCCCGAGCCCTCGTATGTGTTCGCGACGGCGCCCGGATCCGACATCGACGGCTTCGACGATCTGCGCGGCGCCAAGATCGCGTTCTCGCAGGGCCAGTCGCAGGGCGACACGGTGCTGCGCACGCTGAAGGCCGCGGGGATCGAGAACAGCGAGGTCGAGCTCGTCGAGCTGCCGAGCTCGCAGTTCCTGACCGCGCTGCAGTCGGGCCAGGTCGACATCGCGCCGCTCTCCGAGCCGGGCGTCACGAAGTACATCGACCAGTACGCCCAGGACGGCGCGGTCGCGATCCCGTCCGAGCAGCCCGATCTGCTGAGCGTGCTGTGGGTGCCCACCGACGTGCTCGCCGACGACGACAGCGTCCGGGCCGTGCGCGACTACATCCGCGTGTGGGCGCAGGGCCAGGTGTGGGCGTGGGAGCACGCCGACGCGTGGAAGCAGTTCTACTACGTCGACACCGAGGGCGTGACCGCCGCCGACGCCGACCGGATCTGGGAGCGCGCGAACAAGCCCGCCTTCCCGACCGACTGGGATCGGGCCGTAGAGTGGGCGCAGTCGTCGATCGAGCTGCTCGACGAGGGCGACTTCATCGAGCCCTTCGACGCCGAGGTGCTGTTCGACCGCCGGTTCGAGGGCAACGCGGCCGCGGCCGTGTCCGATGAGTACCGGGTCTCGTGATGAGCGTCACGATCGCCCGCCCTGCCCTTCTCACGGCGCCCGTCGCCCCGGCCGCGCCGCCGGCCCTCGTCCCGCAGTCGCGGCGGCGGCGTCTGGGCCGCCGCCCCTCCGTCCCGGGATCGCGCCTGCTCGGCCCGCTCGTCGTCGTCGTGGTCTGGCAAGCCGCCGCGTGGGCGGGCCTGCTCGATCCGCGCCTGCTCACCGGCCCCGACGTCGTGCTGCAGACGACCTGGACGCTGATCCAGGACGGCCGCCTCGGCGAGAACGTCGCCGCCTCGCTCAGCCGTGCGCTGCTCGGCCTCGCCATCGGCACGGTCACGGGCGTGGTCCTGGCGGTGCTGGCCGGAGCGAACCGGATCGGCGATGCGTTCGTCGACGGCACCCTGCAGGTCAAGCGCGCGGTGCCGAGTCTCGCCCTCATTCCGCTGCTGATCCTGTGGCTCGGCGTCGGCGAGGGGTTCAAGGTCACCGTCGTCGCGCTCGGCGTGCTGGTGCCGATCTACATCAACACCTACAGCGCCCTCACCGGCATCGACCGCCGCTACGTCGAGCTGGCCGAGTCGCTCGGCCTCGGGCGCGGCGAGTACGTGCGCTCCGTGCTGCTGCCGGGGGCGCTGCCCGGGTTCTTCGTGGGCTTCCGCCTCGCAGTGGTCGGATCGTGGACGGCCCTGATCGTGGTCGAGACCATCAACGCCACCTCCGGCGTGGGCTACATGATGTCGCAGGCCCAGCTCTACGCCCAGTCGGACATCATCCTGGTCGGCCTCGTCGTCTACGGCGTCTTCGGCTTCACCTCGGACGCCCTCGTCCGCCTGCTCGAGAAGAAGGTGCTGTCATGGCGTCGCACGCTGGCGAGCTGACCGCCGCGGCCTCGGCCGTCGAGATCTCGGGACTCACCCGCTCGTTCGGCGACCGCACGGTGCTCGACGGGGTGGATCTGCGGATCGCGCGGGGCGAGTTCGTCGCCCTGATCGGGCGATCCGGATCGGGCAAGTCCACCCTGCTGCGCGCGGTCGCGGGCCTGGATGACGGCGTCGCCGGCGCAGGCGAGGTGCTGGTGCCGCGCAACGTGTCGCTGGTGTTCCAGGACTCGCGCCTGCTGCCGTGGAAGCGGGTGCTCGCGAACGTGACGCTCGGGCGATCCGGACCCGGTGTCGCCGCCCGCGGGCGCGAGGTGCTGGCCGAGGTCGGCCTCGCCGGCCGGGAGCGCGCCTGGCCGCACGAGCTGTCGGGCGGCGAGCAGCAGCGCGCGGCTCTCGCCCGCTCGCTCGTCAGCGAGCCGGAGCTGCTGCTGGCCGACGAGCCGTTCGGCGCGCTGGATGCCCTCACACGGATCCGGATGCACGCCCTGCTGCGCACGCTGCTGCGGGCGCATGGGCCGGCCGTGCTGCTCGTCACGCACGACGTCGACGAAGCGATCCTGCTCGCCGACCGCGTGCTGGTCATCGAGCAGGGCCGGTTCGCGCTCGACGTCCGCATCGATCTGCCGGAGGAGCGCCGCGCCCAGCATCCGGCCTTTCCCGCCTATCGCGAGCAGCTGCTCGCCGCCCTCGGGGTCGTCCCCGCCCCCGCCGCCCACACCGATCCGACTCAGGAGAAGAAATGACCACTCGCCAGCTGCACTTCAACCTGTTCCTGCACGACACCGGTCACCACGAGGCGTCGTGGCGCCTGCCGGACGCCGATCCGCACGCCGTGCACGACCTCGCCTACCACCAGCGCCTGGCGCGCATCGCCGAGGACGCGAAGTTCGACTCGGTGTTCCTGGCCGACTCGCCCGCCCTGTTCGGCGACGTGGGGCGCCGCCCGCAGGGCCGGATCGAGCCGACGGTGCTGCTCGCCGCGCTCGCGGTGCAGACGTCGCGGATCGGCCTGATCGCCACGGCATCGACGTCGTACAACGAGCCGTTCAACCTCGCGCGCCGGTTCTCGTCGATCGACTGGATCTCGAACGGCCGCGCCGGCTGGAACATCGTCACCACCGCGGGGGACGCGGCCGCCCGCAACTTCGGGCTCGAGGATCAGCCGCTGCATCGCGACCGCTACGAGCGCGCGTCCGAGTTCCTCGAGGTCGCGACGCGGTTGTGGGACTCGTGGGAGGACGACGCGATCGTCGGCGACAAGCAGTCGGGCGTGCACACGGACGCCGCGAAGGTGCACGCGATCAACCATCGGGGCGCGCACTTCCGCGTCGACGGCCCGCTGAACGCCCCGCGCAGCCCGCAGGCGCACCCGCTGCTCGTGCAGGCCGGATCCAGCGAGGACGGCAAGGAGTTCGCCGCGCGCTGGGCGGAGGCCGTGTTCACAGCGACGCCCACCATCGAGGAGGCCCGCGCGTTCTACGAGGACGTCAAGCGCCGCACGCTGGCCAACGGGCGCGACCCGGAGCACGTCAAGATCCTGCCGGGCATCGTGCCCGTGATCGCCGACACCGCCGTGGAGGCGGCCGAGCTGGAGGCGGAGCTCGATCGGCTCATCTCGCACGAGTACGCGCGGCGTCAGCTGGCGAAGACTCTGAGGGTCGATCCGGAGGACCTGCCGTTCGATCGCCCGCTGCCCGAGAACCTGCCGGGCGAGGACGAGATCGAGGGGGCGAAGAGCCGCTACACCCTGATCGTCGACCTGGCGCGGCGCGAGAACCTCACCGTGCGCGAGCTGATCGGCCGCCTCGGCGGCGGGCGCGGGCACCGCACCTTCTCGGGCACGCCCGTGCAGGTGGCGGACACCATCCAGGAGTGGTTCGAGACGGGAGCCGCCGACGGCTTCAACATCATGCCCGCCGTCCTCCCCTCGGGACTCGAGGTCTTCGCCGCGAAGGTGGTGCCGATCCTGCAGGAGCGCGGCCTCTTCCGCACCGAGTACACCGGCACGACGCTGCGCGACCACTACGGTCTGCCCCGCCCTGCCAACACGCTGGTGCCCGCGCAGGTGTAACGCGGGTCACCTCGAAGGAGGGGGAGAGATACGTGGGGTGTCTCTCCCCCTTCGCTATGCCCCGTGCGCCCCCTTCGCCCCCTTCGAGCGAGCGAAGCGAGTCGAAACGCCCCTCACTCCCGCCGACGCATACGACCCACCCCTCCGTCGATCAAGCCCCCGGCCGAAGCCCCGCCCCTCCGCCACACTGTCCTCATGCCTCACGTCATCGCGGTCCACGGCGACATCACGCAGCAGCACGTCGACGCCATCGTCAATGCCGCGTCTCCGCAGATGCGCGGCGGCGGCGGAGTGGATGGGGCGATCCATCGAGCGGGCGGGCCCGCGATCCTCGACGACTGCATCGCGCGGTTCCCGCGTGGGCTCGCCGTCGGCGATGCGGGCTGGACCACGGCTGGCGGCCTGCCGGCCTCCTGGGTGATCCACGTCGTCGGTCCGAACCACCGCGCCGGCGACACCGACCGCAGCAGGCTCGAGTCGTGCTATCGGCGCGCGCTGGAAGTCGCCGACGAACTCGAGGCGCGCACGATCGCGTTCCCGCTCGTCAGCGCGGGGATCTACGGATGGCCGCTCGACGACGCGATCGACCCGGCGGTCGAGACCGTCAGCGGCACCTCGACCCGCGTCCAGGAGGTGCGCCTCGTCGCGCTCGACGGCGAGACCGTCAAGAGGATCGAGGATCGCCTGCGCTAGGCCCCGGCTCACCGACCGGAGTCGGCCGCCTCGGTCACCTTCGGCAGGTCCTCTGTCGCCGGCCCCTCGAGCACCTGCCCCTCGGCAGAGAACCGCGACCCGTGCAGCGGGCAGTCCCACGTGCACTCCAGCGGGTTCCACTCGAGCACCCCGCCCATGTGGGTGCAGAGGCTCGGTGCCCGTCGTGCCCCGGGGGCCAGGTGCCGCACGGCTCCGGTCACCGCGGCCGCGGCGACGCCGGCCTGGTTCGAGACGAACTCGGCACCATCGCGCACGCCGAGATGCGGCGAGCGCAGCGCCTCCGACCAGGGCGTGGGGTAGCCGGTCAGATCGCCGTGCAGCGTCAGCGCCGCGGCGGCGGCATTGGTCATGCCCCACTTGTTGAAGCCCGTCGCCACCCACAGCCGATCGCCGGTCGGGCCGACGAAGGGCACCCGCGAGACGGTCTGGTAGTCCTGCGCCGCCCACCACGTGACGCGAGCGGCACCGGGGAAGACCGATGTCGTCCACTCGTCGAGCTCGTGCAGCAGCTTCTCGGTCTCGCGCTCGCGCCCGGGCGTCCACGACGGCCCGCCCACCAGCAGCAGCCCCTCGGCGGTGCGCAGCGAGCGCGACTCCGGGTCGACCGACAGATACATCGCCCGCGGGATGTCGCCGGGCACGCGATACGCCCCGACGAGGGACCGCGACGGCTTCAGCCGCGCGAAGAATCCGCCGTGATCGATCACGTGCGATCCGCTCGTGACGATCACCTGATCCGCCTGGATCGGCCCGCGCGTGGTCTTCAGCGTCGTCCCGTCCATCCCGAGGACGCGCGTCGACGTGACCACGGCGCCGCCGTGATCCCGGATCTCGCCGGTCAGCTTCGCGAGCAGCCGCAGCGGATGGATCTGCCACTGGCCGCGCATCCGGATCGCGCGCTGCACGGGATACGGCAGGTCGGCCGATTCGCCCGCGGCGAGCACATCGGCATCGAGACCGACGGCGGCGAGCGCCTCGGCCTCCGCCTCGACGGCCTTCACGCCCTCGGCGGTGGTGGCATAGGTGTAGGCGTCGCGCTGCTCGAGCCCCGGATCGTCGACGAGCTCGCTGCGGATCCAGTCCTGGCCCGCGCGGTTCGCGGCGACGTAGGCCTCGAGCGCGGCGTCGCCGGCGTGCTTCCGCAGGTTCGCGTACACCGACCCCTGCAGCAGCGAGACCTTCGCGGTCGTGTTGCCGGTCGCCACCGCGCCGGGATGGCGCGCCTCGAGGACGGTGACCTTGTAGCCCGAGCGAGCAAGCAGCGTCGCCGTGGCGAGGCCCGCGAGCCCCGCGCCCACGACGGCGATGTCCGTGCGCGCCGGCAGGGTCGTGTCGGCGCCGATCGGCGGGGCGGTCTGGTGCCAGAGAGAGGGCATGTGGGTCGCTCCTTCGATTGGGCTGTCGACCCGCTGCACTCGCTCAGCGAACGAGAGAGGGGCGATCCTGAGTGAGGGTCACCCCGCCAGCGCGGTGCGCGGGGGGAAGTGCGCGATCGGCTTCGGCTTCGCGGGGCCGGCAGAGGCCAGGCCCGAGAGAAGATCCGTCGCCATCAGCAGAACGCTCTGAATCGACGTGTGCCGCGTGATGCCCCGGGTGCCGTGCACCCAAACGGCCTCGAAGCAGAGCTCGCTGCGGTCGTCGGTCGTCAGCTGCTCGACGTAGGCGATGACGCTCGCGGCGTCCGAGGCTGCGACGGTGCTGTCGCAGATCCGCCAGGCGCCCTCACTGAGGGGCACAACGGCGAGCTGGTGATAGGTGTCCATGGTTCCTCCTAGACGAGGATCCCCCCACCTCGGGATGCGCGCGAGGGGCTTGACACCTCACCGGCCTGCGCGTAGTCCGGTGAGAAAGGAGGCGGATCATGACCAGAGAGACGCCCACGGGGATGGGCGACAGCGGCTCGCTCATCCAGGAGTACTTCCCCGACGCCGACGCCCGTACGGCCCGCAACGCGGGCCACCTGCAGGGCCCGCCGCACCTGGTCGCGGAGACCGACGCCGATCCCCGCGTGGGCACGAGGGAGGACCTCAACGTCGCCACCCACGACCAGCGCCTGCAGGGCCTGGTGGTGCAGATCGAGGCGGATCTCGCCACCCACCGACTGCTGCCGGAGGCCGTGCGGTACGCGCTGGAGGAGCGGCTGATCGAGACGGGTCTCGGCTGCTCTGTCGTCGAGATCGACGATCTCGAGAGGGTGATCCTCTCGGTCGCCCCGCCTCACGACGTCGATCACGCCGAGCCCGGAGCGGATCGGCACGGGGAGCGTCACGGTCGGGCCGACATCCGCTGATCTGTCAAGCCCATTCAGTGGGGCAACGCCACGGCGCACGATGGCGTTATGACCGACAACACCGAATCCCTCGGCGAGGGCATCGCCCCGGACCGTCTCAAGGGCCGCGCGCCGGGCCCCGGCGACGTCGTCTACGACGGCAGCAACGTCGACACCATGCCCTACTCGGCCGAGCCGTTCCGTCCGCCGGAGCACGTGAGCGCACCCGACATCGATCCGAAGCGCCCCTCGGGCACCGAGGGCCGCGGGCACGGCATCGAGACCATCGTGCCTACCGCCGATGCGCGGGCCGAGCACAGCGCAGGCACCTTCGAGCACCACGAGCCCACCCACGCCGAGCCCGATCCGGGGTACCCGCAGGGCCGCGCCGGTGGCGTGCTGCTCGATCCGCCGTCCGCGCACCCGATGCGCACCGACTCCACCCACACCGACTCCGCGCACGCGGAAGCCGTGCCCAGCGACCCCACTCCCACCGGCTCGGTGCCGGCGGGGCGAGAGGGCGTGGACGCGGGCGCCGTCGACGCGATGGGGGTCGAGGGCACGGCCAGCTCCGACGTCGAGGCCAACAGCCAGAACCACATCGCGGGGATCGGCCCCCGCGACGCCGGTGACGTGACCACGGGCGGCGAGGGCCGCACCGATCCGGGCACTCGCGACGAGATCTACGAGCCGTCCGCAAGCAACGCGGCCGGCGACATCGGATCCGACCCGCAGAGCGTCCGCGACGCGAACACCCACCACAAGGCGGCGGACCCGGACATCCCCGGTGTGCCGGACGCGGTGGGGCCCGGAGGAAACGGCGTCCAGACCGGCGTCCGCCAGGACCTCAACACGACGACGATGTCGGAGCAGCAGGAGGGCATCGTCGTGCAGATGCAGGGCGATCTGCAGACCGGCCGCGCGCCCGCGGGGAGCGCCCGCGAGGTGCTGATCCAGCGCCTGACCGAGGCCGGCCTGCCGACCGACGACGTGGACACGCTGCTGCGGCGTGTGCAGGGCGGCGACGCCCCCACCGACGTCGACAACGCCCAGCCCGGCGCCGGGCAGTGACACGACCGATGACGACGGAGGGAACCCGATGAGCACGCAGGATCAGGATCAGCAGAACTGGGACGACGACGCCTCGCAGCAGCAGCAGAACGACGAGCAGGGCTCGTCGGAGCAGGCCGCCGAGTCGTACGGCGAGCAGCTGTCGCAGACCGCCGAGGGGTCTTTCGGCGGCGGCGACGAGGGAACCGACGAGGTGTTCGGCTCGCACGAGTCGTACGGCGAGACCCAGCCCGCCTACGGCGAGGACGAGGAGACGGCCGAGCAGTCGTCACTCGAGCAGCCGGGCGACTCCGAGACCTCGGACTGATGAGACCGGTGAGGGCGCCCCGCCGCATCGGGTCGCCCTCACCGGTCCGGCTCCGGTGCGGCCCGGGACGGGGCCAGGCCGTCGCGGTGCCCACAGCCGCCGAAACGTAGACTGGGGCCATGCCCGAAAGCACCGCCCCGGTCCGTGTCAGCGCCCTCGACGTCCTGCGTCTCCTGACCGAGATCGTCGCCTTCGGCAGCATCGCGCTGTGGGGCTTCTTCTCGTGGACCTTCCCGTGGAACATCGTCGCCGGGATCCTCGCTCCCGCGCTGGCGATCCTGCTGTGGGCGCTGTTCGTATCACCCAAGGCCGTGTTCGCGGTGCACCCGTTCATCCGGATGATCGTCGAGCTGCTGATCTTCCTGTCGGCGACGCTGTCGTGGTGGGCTCTCGGGCAGCCCTGGATCGGGCTGGCTGTCGGCGTCGTGAGCGTCGCCGTCGGCGCCGTCGTCAACCGCCGCACGGCCGGCTGAGCGCGAGACCATGAGCGTCCTCGAGCAGCTGCGCGCCGAGCTCGGCGACCTCGTCGACACCAGCCCCGAGGCGCTCGAGGCCGCCCGAGCCGACAAGTCCGGGCATCGCTCGGCGGCCGCGCCCCTCGCCGTCGTGCACGCCGAGGCTGTCGCCCACGTGCAGGCCGTGATGCGCATCGCGAGCACCACCGGCACCCCCGTGGTCACGCGCGGCGCGGGCACCGGGCTGGCCGGTGCCGCCAATGCGGGCGGCGGCGAGATCGCGCTGTCGGTGCGCCGGATGACGCGCATCCTCGAGGTCTCCCCCGACGACCTCCTCGCGGTGGTCGAGCCCGGCATCCTCAACGCCGACCTCAACGCCGAACTCGCCGCCTACGGCCTCTGGTGGGCGCCCGACCCGGCGTCGCGCGCGATCTCGACCGTCGGCGGCAACATCGCCACCGGCGCCGGCGGGCTGCTGTGCGCGAAGTACGGTGTGGTGCGCGATGCGGTGCTCGGCCTCGACGTCGTTCTCGCCGACGGGCGCCTCATCTCGATGGGCCACCGCAGCGTCAAGGGCGTGACGGGCCTCGACCTCACCTCGCTCATGATCGGCTCCGAAGGCACCCTCGGCGTCATCGTCGGGGCCACGCTGAAACTGCGCAGGATCGTCCCCGGCGACGTCTGCACGGTCGCCGCCACGTTCGCGACGGTGCGCGACGCGGCCGCCGGCTCGTCGGCCGTCACGGCCGCCGGCATCCAGCCCGCGATCATGGAGCTGCTCGATCCGCACGCGCTCGCGGCGATCCATGCGCTGCTGCAGCTGCCCGCCCCCGCTGCCGGTGTCGCGCAGCTCACGATCCAGACCGACGGCCCCGCGGCGGCGGTCGAGGCCGACGCCATCGCCGAGGTGCTGGCGCAGGCCGGGGGCACCGTGTCGGTCACCCACGATCGCGAGGAGGGGGAGCGCCTGCTGGCGATCCGCCGGGCCATGCATCCGGCCATGGAGACGCTCGGCACAGCGCTCATCGAGGACGTCTCGGTGCCGCGTTCGCAGCTCGCGGCCATGTTCGACGAGATCGCCCGGGTGGAGCGCGCGCACGGCGTGACGATCCCGACGGTCGCCCACGCGGGCGACGGCAACCTGCACCCCAACTTCATCTTCGAGGGCCCCGAGGTGCCCGACTACGTCTGGGCCGCCGCCGACGATCTGTTCCGCGCGGCGATCAGCCTCGGCGGCACGCTCACGGGCGAGCACGGCATCGGCCTGCTCAAGCGCCGCTGGCTCGCCGACGAGCTGGGCCTCGACCAGTGGCAGCTGCAGCGCGACATCACCCGCGTCTTCGACCCCGCCGGCATCCTCAACCCCGGCAAGGTCTTCGACGCCTGACCCCCACCCCCTCGTTCGTTGAGCGAGCGAAGCGAGTCGAAACGGGGCAACACACGTACGACCCCAACCCGGGCGGGGCTTGGCCCGTTTCGACTCCTCGCTGCGCTCGTCGCTCAACGACCGGGCGGTGGGGCGCGGGGCGGGTTCCGCCGGGCGCTGTCGTCCGCTGCCGTCGCTGCCGTCGATGCCCTTCGCCGCGTCGGCTTTCCGCCACGCTCGCCCCCCTCGTTCGTTGAGCGAGCGAAGCGAGTCGAAACGGCGCAACAGACGTACGACCCGAACCCGCGCAGCGCTTGGCCCGTTTCGACTCCTCGCTGCGCTCGTCGCTCAACGACCGGGTAGTGGTGGAGCTGGGGGTGACGTGGTGGCGTGCCAGTCGCCCACAGCCGAGACTCGCCCCCGCGTTGGCCCCACCAGCCGCAGGCAGCACAACCGCGGCGGCGCCGCGGCATAGCGTCGCGATCATGAGCGGACACGTCTATCTCCTTCGGTGCGCCGACGGCAGCACGCGCGACCTCGACGGCCGCGTCTGGCAGCACAATCAGGGGCTCGGATCGGCCTACACTCGTCGCCGCGGACGCCGCCCGGTCGTCCTCATCTGGTCGTGGGAGTTCGAGAGCGTGGCCGAGGCGTTCCACTGGGAAAAGCAGATCCAGGGATGGAGCAGGCGCAAGCGCGAACTCCTCGTCGAAGGAGGACTCGACGCCGTGAAGGGCTGGAGCGCCCGGGAACGCCGCCGCGCATCCGACGTGGATGTCCCGCCCCCATCCCCCACCGGTCGTCGAGCGAGCGAAGCGAGTCGAAACGGCCCAACCGCCGTACGACACAACCCCGCACGGGGCTGAGCCGTCTCGACTCCTCGGCGCCGGGGTCAGAGCCCCTGCCACTCCGGCTTGTGGGCGAAGGCATAGCGGTAGTAGTCGGCACCGCCCAGGCGCGCGGCGGCGGCCTCGTCGATCACGACCGTGACGTGCGGGTGCAGCTGGATCGCAGAGCCGGGAAGCGACGACGTCACCGGACCCTCGACCGCGCCCGCGACGGCCTCCGCCTTGCCCGCGCCGAAGGCGAGCAGCACAAGATGCCGGGCCTCCAGGATCGTGCCCAGCCCCTGCGTGATGGTGTGGAGGGGCACGTCGTCGATCGAATCGAAGAAGCGCGCGTTGTCCTCGCGCGTCTGCTGCGTGAGGGTCTTCACGCGGGTGCGCGAGGCGAACGACGACCCGGGCTCGTTGAAGCCGATGTGGCCGTCGGTCCCGATCCCGAGGATCTGCAGATCCACTCCGCCGGCCTCCGCGATCGCCGCGTCGTAGTCGTCGCCATGGTGCTCGATGCCGTTCATCGAGCCGTCCGGCACCCGGATGCGCTCCGGGTCGAGCCCGAGCGGATCGATCACCTCGCGCCGGATCACCGAGCGATACGACTCGGGATGCGCGGGATCGAGCCCGACGTACTCGTCCAGGGCGAAACCGCGCACCTGCGAGACGTCCACCCCGGCGAGCGCCGCCGGCAGGGCCTCGTACACGGGCAGCGGCGTCGATCCGGTCGCAAGACCCAGGACGGCATCGGGACGACGCCGGATGAGCGATGCGATCTCCGCGGCGACCAGCGCGCCCGCGGCCTCGCGATCGGGGACGATGACGACCTCAGCCATGCGCGGCTCCTTCCCTCGGGGCGGCCGCGTCGCTCGCGGCGAGCGCGGCGCCGAGGGCGCCGGCCGCGGAGCCCGACGGCAGCACCTCGATTCTGTCGCTCAATCGCAGCGATGTCAGGAAGGGCGATGCCGACGCCGAGGCGTCGAGCTCGGAGCGCACCGCCGAGAGCAGCCGCTCGCCGAGGCGCGCGATCCCACCCCCGATCACGACCGCCGACGGATCCACGGTCAGCGCCAGCACGCGCACGGCCGCCGCGACGCCGCGGGCGAGGTCGTCGCGCAGGTCGATGGCCTCCCGGTCGCCCTGGTCGGCCGCGTCGAACACGTCCCGGACCGGGTGCTCCCCGGCCCGCCCCCACCGCCGCGCGATCGACGCACCCCCGGCGAGGGTCTCGATGCAGCCGCGCTGCCCGCAGGGGCACGCGGGACCGGCGGGGTCGATCGAGACGTGGCCGACCTCGCCGGCCACCCCGCCCGATCCGCCCCAGACCCGCCCGTCGACCACGATCCCGGCGGCGACGCCGGTGCCGAGGTTGAGATAGGCCATCGATCCCGTTGCCGGGGCCCGCAGGCCGTGGGCCCCGAGGGCGGCGGCGTTCACGTCGTTCTCGACCCGCACGGGCACACCCGCACGGTCGGCCACCGCCCCGCCGAGGTCGAGCGAGTCGACGCCGAGGTTGACGGCGTTGCGGACGACGCCGCCCACGATCTGCCCCGGGATGCCGATGCCGATCGCGTCGGGCTGCACCGGCAGGTCGCGGATCACCGCGCTCACGGTCGCGAGGATGCCCTCGGGCCCGCGCTCGGTCGCGCGCCAGGCGCTCGCGATCACCGTGCCGTCCGGCGAGATCGCGACGGCCTCGGCCTTGGTACCGCCGATGTCGATGCCGACCCGGATCTGCGGGGTGGGCGGCGCGGGGCGCTTCGGCGCGCTCCCCTCGCTCGCGGTGCGAACGGGCCGATCGCCCGCCGCGCGAGCCGGGGAGAGAGGAGGATGCACGCTCGCCGAGCGGGGCGCGGTCATCCCTTCACCGCGCCCGAGACGAGACCGCCGGTCATCCTGCCCTGCACGATGAGGAAGAACACCACCACGGGGATGCAGATGAGCGTCGAGCCCGCCAGCACCGCGCCGTAGTTGGTGGCCTCGGTGGCCGACTGAAACGAGTTGAGCCAGGTCGGCAGCGTGAGGTTCTGGTCCTTCATCAGCAGCAGCGCCATGGCGAACTCGTTCCACGACAGCATGAAGGCGAAGATCCCCGTCGACACGAGGCCCGGCGCCAGCAGCGGGAACGTGACCCGCCAGAACGCGCCCTGCTTCGAGCAGCCGTCGATCTGGGCGGCCTCCTCGAGCTCGGCGGGCACTCCGGCGACGAACCCGCGCAGGGTCCAGATCGTGAACGGGATCACCGCGGCGATGTGGACGAGCGACAGGCCCCACACGGTGTTCATCAGGCTGAGGTCGTCGATCAGGTTGTAGACCGTGAAGATCATGGCCTCGCCGGGGATCATCTGCACGATCAGCACCGCGACGATGAAGGTCCGCCGCCCGACGAAGCGGAAGCGGGCGAGGGCGATCGAGGCGAGGAAGGCCACGAACAGCGCGCACACCACCACGATCGCCACCACGATGAGGGAGGTCTGCAGCGCCCCGGCGAAGTCGTTCTGGCCGGGGGCGGCCGGCCGGTTCCACGCGGTGATGTAGTTCACGAACGTGGGCTCGCGCGGGATCAGCGACTGGTCGCGGCGGATGATCTGGTCGCCCGGGGTGAACGAGAGGTTGATCATCCAGTACACGGGGAACACCGCGCACACGAACACGATCGCCGCGAGCACGTTGAACAGCACCTTCATCCGCACGCTGCGCACGCGCGGGCCCGGATCGGGCGTGCCGGTGCGGATGGTGCGGGTCGTCAGCGCCTCGGCGACGACGGGCGGGGCCTTGGGGGCGAGGAGCGTCATTCGTCCTCCTCCTTGAGCATCTGTCGCAGGTTGAACCAGCTGAGGGTGAGCATGATCAGCACGATCAGCATGCCGATCGCGCTCGTGGCGCCGAACTCTCCGATGCCCTGACGGAACAGGTACACCGGCAGCACGTTCGTCTCGGAGGCGATGCCGCCGCGGCTCTGCAGGGCGTACACCTGGGTGAACAGCTTCATGTTCCAGATGATCTGCAGGATCAGCAGGCCCGCGAGCACGGGCCGCACCGCGGGGAAGGTGATGTTCCACCACCGCGCCCAGCCGCCGGCGCCGTCGATCTCGGCGGCCTCGATGCGCTCGGCGGGCACCTGCCCGAGGGCGGCGTACGTGGTGAAGGCGACGAACGGGATCGCGCCCCACACGACGATGATCGTGAGCACGAGGAAGAAGGTCCACGGGTTCAGCAGCCATGAGTGGTTGTGCCACTCCTGCGTGCCCGTGATCGAGTTGAGCGCCCAGTTCACGACGCCGTACTGGGTGTCGAAGATGAAGCCCCACACGACGCTCGCCGTGAGCGGCGGGATGGCCCAGGCGAGCAGCAGGCCGACCGACACGGTGATCCGCATGCCGCGGCCGATCTTCGTCATCAGCAGCGCGACCAGCACGCCCAGCAGCATGATCAGCGTGGTCGTGACCAGCATGATCCCGACCGTGCGGACGACCACCTCGGGGAAGTCGCTGCGCGTGATGATCTTGACGTAGTTGTCGAAGCCGACGAACTCGGGGGTGGTGCCCTGGATCTTGTGGCGCACCTGGTAGTCGGTGAACGACTGCCAGATCATCTGGATGGCGGGGTACCCGACCATCAGCAGGATCAGGATGATCGACGGCGCGAGCAGGGTCCATGACGTGACCGCGTCACGTCTGGTGCGCCGGCGCTCGCGCTCCTCCCACGAGAGGCGGGGGGCGGTGGTGGTGCTCAAGAAGGGTTCCTCCCTCTATCGCCGTTCGTCGAGCGAGCCGGCGACGGGGCCGGAACGGCCAGACGCACCGCGGGTGCGACCCCGCGGGGCGTCTGGACCGTTCCGGCTCGCGTCGCTCCGGCTCGGCGAGCGACGGGGGCTCAGCCGTTGAGGATGGATTCGATCTCGGCGTCGAGCGCCTCGGCGACGGCCTTGACGTCCTCGCCCTGGGCGATCTTGACGAGGGAGTCCTGGATCACCAGGCTCGACTCGACCTCGGCCCAGTTCGGCGAGGTGGGGACGCCCTTCGAGTTGGCCAGCGCCTCGGCCTGCGCCTGGGCGACCGGGGTGTCGGGCAGCGCGTCGGCCGACTCGAGCAGGGCCGGGGTCAGGCCGCCCTCGGCGAGCAGATCCTGGTAGCCCTTCGAAAGCATGATCTTCACGGCCTCTTTGGCCATGGCCTGGTTCTCGGAGAGCGCGGCCACGCCGATGTTCGAACCGCCGGCGAAGATCGGGGCGGTCTCGCCCTCGCTCGCGCCGGGCAGCGGGAAGGCGCCGAGGTCCTTGCCGAAGGTGTCGGGGCAGCCGGGGTTCTCGGCGTCGGGCTCGGCCAGGATCGACCACTGCATCCACGCGGGTGCCGACAGGAACGCCGTCTCACCGGCGCAGAACGGCACGTGCGCGTCGGTCTCGTCGCCGTCCACCGGGGCGTTGCTCGCCTCGCTGTAGACCTTCTGCAGCAGCTCGAGGCCCTTCAGGGACTCGTCGCTGGAGAGCTGCGCGTCCCAGGTGTCGCCGTCCTGCACGGCGATCTCGCCGCCGTAGGTCCAGATGTAGGGGAGCATGTTGTACCAGTCGCGACCGGGCGCGTAGATGCCGCTCATCGCGTCGGTGCGCATGGCGATGCCCTGCTCGACGTACTCCTCGAGCGTCTTCGGCAGAGTGGCGGCGTCGACGATCTGGGGCGAGTAGAACACCACGCGACCGCCGGCGTAGTACGGGGCCGCGTAGAACGCGTCCTCGTAGGTGCCGGCCTCCTCGAGGCCCGGGTTCAGGTCGCCCAGGTCCTCGCGGATGTCGCTGAGGTCGGAGAAGAGGCCCTGGTCGATGAAGCCGATGGCCTGGGTGTTGCCGACCTCGACGACGTCGGGGGTGTCGTTCGACTGCAGCGCCGCGACGTAGGTCTCCGAGACGTCGGCCCACGTCTTCTCCTCGAGCTTGAGGGTCCAGCCCTCGTTCTCGGATTCGAAGGTGTCGACCAGGTAGTCGCGTGCGGTGTCGGGGGTGTCGGTGCCGACCACCCAGACCGTGAGCTCGCCGGTCTCGGCGGGTGCCTCGTCCTCGCCGCCCGCTGCGGCGCCGGATCCGCCGCCGCAGCCGGCGAGCGCCAGGGTGCCGACCGCCAGCAGGCCGATTCCGGCCAGTGACTTGCTGTTCATGTGATGCGTTCCTTCCAAGGGGGTGATGGATGGTGCTTCTGGTGCGTGGGGCTTCGTCGCCCCGCTTTCATGACGGGGGTCTCGTCTACGAGACCCCGAGTTCTCCGTCGAGGATCAGGACGACCGCGCCTCGCAGCACGACGTCGTCTCCCTGAGCGGACATCCGGACCTGCACGTCCTCGTGGAGGAAGGTGCGGGAGCGAAGCGTGTGGACCGCGGTGTCGCGGAGGATGCCGTCGAGGTGCTCGGCGGGGCCGGACAGCACGATCTCGGACAGGTCGAGCGCGCCGACGATGGGCGCGATGGCGATCGCGAGGCGCTCTCCGGCGTCGCGGAAGACGGCATCGGGGTCGGCGCCCTGCGCGATCCGCTCCTCGAGGGATCGAATCGACAGCCACGACTCGAGGCAGCCGTGCTTGCCGCAGACGCAGAGGGGGCCGCCGTCGGTGCCGACGGTCACGTGGCCGATCTCGCCCGCCGCGTCGCGGCTGCCGCGCGTGAGCTCGCCGCGCGTCAGCACGCCGGCGCCGACGCCGCGGCCGACCTTGATGACCATCACGTCGCCGCTCGCGCCGCCGAGGGTGTGCTCGGCGAGGGCGGCCACGTTCGCGTCGTTCGCGACCCGGACGGGCAGGCCGATCTGCTCGCGGAGGTCGGCCTGCAGGGGCAGGTCGAACCAGCCGAGGTTGGGCGAGGAGGCCACAACGCCGTCGCGCGTGATGACGCCGGGGGCGCCGACGCCGAGACCGAGGACGCGGCCGGGGGCGGCACCGAGCAGCTCGGCGGCCAGCGACCGGACGGCGTCGATCGCCGCCTCGGCCTCGCCGTCGGCCGGCCGGGGGACCGAGCTGCGCGCCCTCACCTCTCCGGAGAGGTCGATCACCGCGCCGCGGTACTCGCGGGTGTCGGACAGATCGAGCGCCGCCACCTGCAGCCCGGAGCGATCCAGGTCGACGAGCATGGCGGGTTTTCCCGGGCGGGATCCCTGGCGGGTGCCCTGCTCGACGACGAGCCCGTCGGCGATCAGCTCGCCCACCAGATCGGACGTCGTCACACGGGTGAGTCCGGTCTCGCGAGCCAGATCCGCCCGGCTCATCTCGCCGTCGTGGAACAGGGTGGTCAGCACCAGCGAGCGGTTGTGCGTGCGCGCATGCTCGGGCAGCACCTTGATCCGGTCGCGAGTGGTCATGTTTGTAAGTCCTACTTACGAACCCCCTCCGACGCAAGAGGGGAAACCGAATTAGGTAGGGAAGTTTACAAACTTGTGACACGGGCGTACGGTGCCTCGCATGGTGCTCCCCCTCGTCCCCTGGCCTGCATCCGTGTCCGTCCGCTCTGCCGCGCCCGAGCCCGAGACCGCGCCGAACGGCGAGCGGCCGGCGCGCGTGGAGACGGTGCAGACCTCGGGGGACTTCGGGCCCGAGGCCTATCGCCTCGTCGTCACCGGCGACGCGATCCGCATCGAGTCGTCCACCCCGGCCGGTGAGTTCTACGCCCGGCAGACGCTCGCGCAGTTCCAGGCCGCGGGCGAGCCCCTTCCCGAGGTCGACATCCGCGATGAGCCGCGCTTCGCCTACCGCGGCCTGATGCTCGATGTCGCGCGGCACTTCCACCCCGTCGAGACCGTGGAGGCCGTGATCCGTCACGCCGCAGCGCTCAAGCTCAACGCGCTGCACCTGCACCTCTCGGACGACCAGGGATGGCGCCTTGCCCTGCGCTCGCATCCCGAGCTCGCCGAGCACGGATCGGGCACGGCGGTCGGCGGCGACGCGGGCGGGTTCTACACGCGAGACGACTATGCCCGCATCGTCGCGACCGCCGCCGCGCACCACATGATCGTGGTCCCGGAGATCGATCTGCCGGGCCACACCCACGCCATCGGATTGAGCCACCCCGAGCTGCTCGCAGACCCCGCCCCGAGCCCCCACCTCGACGGACCGCTCCCACCGAAGGACCAGCCGTACACCGGGGTGGGCGTGGGCTTCTCGTCGCTGCGCGCCGACGGACCGGGCCTCGAGCAGTTCCTCCGCGAGGTGCTCGGCGAGGTGGCAGAGCTCACCCCCGGCCCCTACCTGCACGTCGGCGGCGACGAGGCGCTCGGTACGGATCCGGACGACTACCGCGCGATGATCCGGCTCGCCACGGGGATCGTCACCGAGACGGGCAAGACGCCCGTGACCTGGCACGAGGCGGGCGCCGCCGGCCTCCCGCGCGGGACGATCGGGCAGTACTGGGGCTTCCGCGACGGCTCGGCCGACGACTCCCGCGACCACGCCGCGAAGGCGCTGGCCTTCGCCGAGAACGGAGGCGCGGTGATCCTCTCCCCCGCTGACGCGATCTACCTCGACATGAAGCCGCACGAGGACAGCCCGCTCGGCCTGACCTGGGCCAACGGAGCCACCAGCGTCGAGCGCTCGTACGACTGGGACCCGGCCACCGTTATCCCGGGGCTCGCCGACGACGCGATCGCGGGCGTCGAGGCGTGCCTGTGGAGCGAGACGATCCGCACTCTCGCCGACATCGAGGCCATGATCCTGCCCCGGATCGGATCGGCCGCGGAGGCCGGATGGTCGCGCCCCGCGGGCACCGAGGAGCGCGAGTGGGAGTCTTTTCGGCGCCGGATGCCCGGCTGCTAGGAGCAACTCCCCGTTTCCCCAGGGCATTGCAATGAGACCGTGACCGCACCGTAGGCTCCGGGCTACCTTGCGGCCGTACTCTAATTTCGACCGCACGTCTGCGCCAGCAGAATCCGCGCGCGGCGAGGTTTCTTTCAGGGGGCAACCGTGACGGACGTGGTGACCAGGCCCGAGGGCGGCGATCCGGCGAACGCCGACACCAGCGCGACCGCGCCGGTCGTCTCGGCCGACACGGGCAACGTGCAGTGGGCAGACGCCGAGCCGCCGAAGAAGCGCCACCTGGGCGCCTGGCTCGGGTTCGGCATCCCGCTCGGTCTGCTCGCCGCCGGCGCCGTCGTGGCCTCTCTCGTGCTGATCGCTCCCGGCGTCACCGCCGCGGGCGCGCCCGTCGGCTTCTCGACCCCCGGCGCCGCCGCCGAGACCGTCGCGAACCACGTCGCCGACCAGGAGTTCACCATCGGCGGCGCGACCCTCACGGGTGACCAGCTCGGCCTGTCGGTCGACGCGAAGGCCATCGCCGACGACGCCTTCGCCACCTACCCGGCGTGGAACCTCGGATCCTGGGGCACCGGCCGCGTCAGCGGCGCGGTCACGCTCGACGCCGAGAAGGCGTCCGAGACCCTGCGCGGGGCCGTGCCCGACCTCTACGCCGCGTCCACCGACGCGCAGGTCGTGTTCGACGCCGACGCCAAGAAGTACACCGTCGTCGAGGCCACCCCCGGCCAGGGCATCGATCTGGCCGCGCTCACCGAGAGCATCACCGCGGCGCTGAAGGCGCCCGCCACCTCCGAGCCGATCGCGCTCGATGCCCGGCAGACCGAGGTCGAGGCCGCGGCGACCACCGAGGAGGCCGAAGCCTTCGCGCACGACCTCAACGTGCAGTTCGCCTCCGACGCCGCACAACCCGCCGGCTTCTACCTGCAGGACGAGCTGGCCCTCGCCGTGCCCTCCACCGACGTGCAGTCGTGGATGGACATCGCCGCCGACCCCGAGTCCGGCGACTTCGTCGTGACGCCCGACATGGGCGCGATCGAGGAAGCCATCAAGGATCTCCCCGCCCGCGTCAACAAGGACGTCGTGAACAAGGAGGTCGTCACCAACTCGGCCGGCGACGAGCTGCGCGTGATCACCGAGGGCCAGGACGGCTTCGGCATCGAGTCCACCGACGGCGTCGCCGCCTCGATCGGCGAGTCGCTGAAGTCGGGCGACCTGTCGTTCGATCTGCAGGGCGAGGTGGTGAAGTACGAGACCACCACGATCTTCCGCCGCGCCGAGGTCGACAAGAGCGCCGGCACCGCCTACATGTACGAGGGCCCCGTGGCCGGCCAGGAGAAGCTGATCGCGTCGTACCCGATCGCGCTCGGCAAGCCCGGACACGACACCCAGACCGGCCACTTCACCGTGTACGGCCAGCTCACCAGCCAGGACATGGGCTCGTGCGACGCCGACGGCAACTATGTCCCCGGTGGCAAGTTCGACTACTGCACCGCCGACGTCCCGTACATCTCGTATTTCAACGGCGATCAGGGGTTCCACGGCACCTACTGGCACAACAACTTCGGCGCCGGCGCCTACATGAGCCACGGCTGCGTGAACATGACCCAGGCCGCGGCCGAGCACATGTACCGCTTCCTGCAGGTCGGCTCCGAGGTCTGGGTCCACGACTGATCGCGGGGGTGAGATCCTTCACGCGCGAAGGATCGGATCCGAAAGCGCTTGCGCTCCGGCCACCGGGAACGGTTAGCCTGGCGATATGACGCTGAACCTGGTCGAGCTCTCCGCCGCGACGATCGTCGCCGTGAACACGCTGTCGCTGAAGCCCGGCCAGGAGCAGTTCCTCGCGCCCGTCTCGTACGGCATCGCCGCGACCGTCATCAACCCCGCCAAGGCCTGGCAGCGCGTGGTGCTCGACGGCGACGACGTTGTGGGCTTCGTCAGCGCGAGCTTCGACGAGGAGGCGCCGGACGAGCACTTCCGCTCGGTTCTGCTGCGCATCAACGTCGACGCCGACGACCAGGGACGCGGCGTCGGCCGGTTCGCGGTCGAGGCGCTCGTGGAGGAGGCTCGCCGCCGCGGCCTTGACCACCTGACCGTGATCTACGAGGCCGGGGCCGACGGCCCCGAGGCGTTCTTCCATCGTGTTGGCTTCACACCGGTAGGGGAGACGGAGTACGGTGAAGTAGTTGCCGAGATCCGTGTCTGACACGAATCGGCTTTTTTTGGGGGAACTCTTCTCGACTTGATTTGTCAGCGGGGGCAACGGCGCTCGCGCTGAGATCATGCCGGCGGCGGGGTCTCGAATCCCCCTCCCCCATCGAGACTCCGTCGCCACCCTCGTAAGGAAAGAGCCCGGATCCTGGCGGATCCTGGCTCTTTCGTGTTCTCAGACCAGGCTCTCCCGCCAGGCCGCGTGCAGCTGGGCGAACTTGCCCGTGCCCGCGATGAGGGCCTCGGGGGTGTCGTCCTCGATGACCTCGCCGTGCTCCATCACCAGCACGCGGTCGGCGATGGCGACGGTCGAGAGGCGGTGGGCGATGATGATGGCCGTCCGGTCGGCGAGCAGGGTCTGCAGCGCCTCCTGGATCATCCGCTCGGACGGGATGTCGAGCGAGGCGGTGGCCTCGTCGAGGATCAACACCGCCGGGTCGGCGAGGAACGCGCGCGCGAACGAGATCAGCTGGCGCTGCCCCGCCGACACACGGCCGCCGCGCTTGTTGACGTCGGTGCTGTAGCCGTCCGGCAGGCTCGTGATGAACGAGTGGGCGCCCACCGCCTTCGCGGCCGCGACGATCTCGTCCATGGTGGCGTCCGGGCGACCCAGGGCGATGTTGTCGGCGACGGTGCCGCTGAACAGGTACGCCTCCTGGGTGACCATCACGATCGCGCGGCGCAGGTCGCGCGACGCGAGGTCGCGCAGGTCGACGCCGTCGAGGGTGACCCGGCCCTTGCTGGGGTCGTAGAAGCGCGAGACGAGCTTCGCGAGCGTCGACTTGCCCGCGCCGGTGGTGCCCACCAGCGCCACGGTCTGGCCCGCGGGGATGTCGAGCGAGAACGCCGGCAGGATCACCTTGCCCGTGCCGTAGGCGAACGTCACGTCCTCGAACCGCACGCCTCCGCGTGCCGCCTCCAGCGCGACCGGCTTCGACGGATCCGGAACCGTCGGCTGCTCCTCGAGCACGCCCGACACCTTCTCGAGCGCCGCGGAGGCCGCCTGGAAGGAGTTCAGGAACATCGCGATCTCCTGCAGCGGCGCGAAGAAGTTGCGGACGTAGAGCACCGCCGTCAGCAGCAGGCCGACCGCGAACTCGCCCTGCGTGATGCGGATGCCGCCCCACAGCACCACGATGCCGACCGAGAACGCCGAGATGGCCATCAGGCCCGGCTCGAACGTGCCGAACAGGCGGATCGAGCGCATGTTGACGTCGCGGTAGTCGAGCGCCAGCCCGGCGAACTCGTCCTCGTTGCGGGGCTCGGTGCGGAACGCCTTGCCCGCGCGGATGCCCGTCATCGTCTCGACGAACTTGACGATGACCTTCGCGCTGACCACGCGCGATTTGCGGTAGGTGACCTGCGAGGACTTGTAGAACCAGCGCATCAGCAGCGCGAGCGGGACGCCAGCGGCCACGAGGACGAGCGCCGACTGCCAGTCCCACAGCAGCAGCGCGATGAAGGTGAACGCGCCGAACAGCACACCGTGGACGAGCTGGTTGAGGCCACCGCCCAGAAGCTCGCGGATGGTGTCGAGGTCGCTCGTCTGGCGCGAGATGATGCGCCCGGACGTGTAGGTCTCGTGGAACTCGAGGCTCAGCAGCTGGGTGTGGCGGAAGACCCGCGTGCGCAGGTCAAACAGCACGTTCTGCGTCACGCGCGCGGCGAGGATGTCGTACCAGGCCAGCAGCGAGGCGCCGCCGATGGCCGTCGCCACGTATGCGCCGCCGACGAGCCACGTCGGGCCCCAGTCGTTGTGCTTCAGCACGGCCGGCAGCGCCTGCCCGATGCCGAAGCCGATCAGTGCGGGCCCGACCACGCGGATGGCGGTCTGCAGCACGACCACCACGGCGACCAGGATCACCTGGCCCCGCAGCGGCCGCAGCAGCGACCCCAGCAGGCGCAGCGAGCGCTGCCGGATCGCGCGGTTCTCGTCGCGCGTGTAGTCCGAGCGATCCTCGCCCGCGGTTCCCTGAACCGTGGTGCTCACTGCGCACCCTCCTCGTTGGCGGTGACGGGCGTCTCGGTCGTGATGATGTCCAGGGACGCCGTGGGGTTGGGGTCGTTGCGCCAGGCGCGCTCCTCGGCCTCCTCCTTCTCGAAAGAGGAGATGACCGAGCGGTAGTGCGACGACGACTGCATCAGCTCGCTGTGCGTGCCGACGGCCGTGATCCGGCCGCCCTCGAGCAGCGCGACGCGGTCGGCGAGCGCGACGGTCGACGGTCGATGCGCCACGACCAGCGCCGTGGTGCCGGCGAGCAGCTGGCGGAGCCCGCGCTGGACGCGCTCCTCGGTGTCGACGTCGAGCGCGGAGAGTGGGTCGTCCATGACGATGACGGCGGGGCGCGCGGCGACGGCGCGCGCCAGCGCGAGGCGCTGGCGCTGGCCGCCGGAGAGCGACATGCCCTCCTCGCCGATCTTCGTCTCGGCGCCCTCGGGCAGGTCGTCGACGAACGCGGCCTGCGCGACCTCGAGCGCCTCGCGCAGCACCGCATCGGCCTCGGGCGAGCGCGGGTCGAGGTCGTCGCGACCCAGCAGCACGTTGTCGCGCACCGACGCCGAGAACAGCGTCGCGTCCTCGAAGGCGGTGGTGATGATCCGGCGCAGGTCGACGAGGCGCAGGTCGCGGACGTCGACGCCGTCGATCGTGACGCGGCCGCCCGTGACGTCGTAGAGGCGCGTGGGCAGCGTGGTCAGCGTGGTCTTGCCGGATCCGGTCAGGCCCACCAGCGCCATGGTCTCGCCCGGGCGCACGTCGAGGTCGATGCCGTTGAGCAGATCCGGCTCCGCGGTGCCGGCGTCCTGGTAGCGGAAGCGCGCCCCCTCGAAGGCCAGCGCCCCCTGCGGGCGCGCGAGCTCGACCGGATCGGCCGGGTCGACGATGTCGTTGTGCGCGTCGAACACCTCGAAGACGCGGTCGGTCGCGGTGCGCGCGTCCATCAGGAACGAGAACAGGAAGCCGATCGACTCGATCGGCCAGCGCAGGATCGTCAGCATCGCGAAGTAGGCGATCAGCTGGCTCACGCCGATCTGCCCCTGGGAGGCCAGCCAGATGCCGAGCACGAGGCTCACGCCGAACGAGAGCTCGGGCATGATGATCAGCCAGAAGTCGACCCGCGCGATCGATCCGGCCTTGCGCATCTCGGTGTCGCGCAGGGTCTCGGCCTGGCGCGTGAAGCGGCGAAGCGCGTGCGGGCCGCGGCCGAAGGCCTTCAGCACGCGGATGCCGTGCACCGACTCCTCGACGCTCGTGGCGAGGTCGCCCTGCTGATCCTGGCTCAGGCGGGTGAGCGAGCCGTACTCGCGCTCGAACAGGAAGCCCTGGATCCACAGCGGCACGCCCGAGACGAGGAAGACCAGGGCCAGCGCCCAGTGCCACTGGAACAGCAGGGCCGCGCCGATGATGATCGTGAGGATGTTGACGATCAGCAGCACCAGGCCGAAGGCCATCCAGCGGCGGATGAGGCCGATGTCCTGCATCATGCGGCTGAGCAGCTGCCCCGACTGCCAGCGGTCGTGGAACGACACCGGCAGGCTCTGCAGGCGGTTGAAGAAGGTGCGGCGGATGTCGTACTCGACGAGGGTCGCCGGGCCGAGGATCAGCCAGCGACGCAGGTAGACCATCGCCGCCTCGAGCAGGCCGAGCACCAGCACCCCGATCGCGCCCCAGGTCACGGCGGTGACCTCGCCGGAGGCGATCGGGCCGCCGATCAGCCACTCGAGGGCGATGGGGATCATCAGCGCGATCAGGGCGGCGGCGAGCGCGCTGGCGCCGCCCGCGGCGAGGCGGGGCAGCACGGGCCGCGCGAACTCGAGCAGGCGCAGCAGGGCTTTCGGGGTCGACAGACGTGTGTCAGGACTGATGGTCATGATCCTCAGAAGGGGGAGAGAGCGCCGGATGGGCAGAGCCTTCCAGCCTATGTACAGGTCGAGCGTCAGTGCAACGATTCAGTTCGCGGAAGCACCGTCGCTCCTCCTCCTTCGACCGTATCGTCGCGCGCCCTCACCGGGCGCGGATCTCCGGCGATTCGGGTAACCGGTTTCTCGGGGCCCGACCTGTGGACGCCCCGCGCCCGTGAGGGCAGACTCGTGCTCGACGAGGAGGAGCAGATGACACAGACCCCCGGCGGCATCGCCGTGATCGCCCCGTTCGTGATGGCCGACCGCGCACAGGACCTCATCGACTTCATCGTCCACGTGTTCGGCGCGCGCGATGTGCCCGAGGCTCGCACGATGGACGCCGACGGGCTGATCCTGCACTCCGAGCTCATCATCGGCGACTCGATGCTCACCGTGGCGGATCGCAAACCGCACTGGCCGTTCACCCCGGCATTTCTGCGGGTCTACGTGGACGACGCCGACGCCGTGCTCGCCCGCGCCGAGGAGCGCGGCGGCCGCATCGTGACCCGCCCGACCGACTTCTTCGGCGACGTGTTCTCGCGCTTCCAGGATCCGTGGGGGAACCTCTGGTGGGTGTACGTGCATCACCCGCAGGACGCCGACCAGGAGTGGAGCGCCGAGGGCGCGCATCCGTCCGGCGACGAGGGCGAGGGCGAGGGCGAGGGCGAGGGCGACTGGACCAGCTACACCACGCCGGAGCTGGAGTACATCAACTCCACACTCATGCAGGCGATGGACGGGCTGCGCGACCCGCGCGACGCGCGCTGACGAAGCCCGCGCCGTCACAGGACGGCACCGCGGGCACCGGGCTCACAGGAGCGCGCGGCCGCTCTCGCGATCGAGCAGCGCGCGCTTCACGTCGAGGCCCCATGCGAAGCCGCCGAGGGATCCGTCCGAGCGCAGCACCCGATGGCACGGCACGAACAGGGCCGGCGCGTTGCGCGCGCAGATCGAGGCCGCGGGGCGCACGGCGCCGGGGGCACCGAACCCGGCCGCGAACTCGGTGTAGGTCAGGGGCGCGCCGGGAGTGATCCGGCGCAGCGCCTGCCACCCGCGCTGCTGCATCTCGGTGCCCCGCTGGCGCACCGCGACGTCGTCGATGGCCGAGAGGTCGCCGCCGTAGAACGCCCGCACCGCCTCGGCGGCGTGCAGGTCGCCCTCGCGCACTTCGGCGGGGCGCAGGCTCGGATGGATCCGCCCGAGGGCGGTCTCCACGTCGCCCGTCCACCCGGAGGCGAGGACGGCTCCGTCGGCGTCGGCGACGATCGTGAACGGTCCGTCGGGCGTCTCGAGGGTCTGGACGATGCCGGTCATCGGTTCTCCTGCTCGGTGTCGGGGGCCGGGACGGCGTCGGTGCCGTCCTCGGAGGCGGGGTGAGGGGCGGGGACCGCGACCGCGGGGCCGGCGGCGAGCCGCCACAGGTGCATGGAGAGGTACGAGCGCCACGGCGCCGCCCGGGCCGCCCACGCGGCGAGCTCGCGGGCCTCGGAGGGGATGCCCGCGCGAGCCGCGCCCGTGCGCAGCGCCACGTCGCCGGTGAGGATCACATCCGGGTCGCCCGTCACGCGCATCCGCACGTAGTCGGCGGTCCACGGGCCGATGCCGGGCATGGCCAGCAGGGCGGCCCGCTGCGCGGCCGCGTCATCGCCGGACGTCAGCGTCAGCTCGCCCTCGGCGAGGGCGCGCGCCGCGTTCGTGATGGCGCGGATCCGCGCGGCGGGGCCGGTGAGGATCTCGGCCCCCCGCTCGGCGATCGCCGCCATGGTCGGGAACAGGATGCGCTGCTCGCCGGCGATGGTCACACGCTCCCCCAGCGCGTCGGTCAGTCGGGTCAGATGCGTCCGCGCGGCGGCGACCGAGATCTGCTGGCCCACCATGGCGCGGATCAGCAGCTCGTGCGGATCGGCGGTGCCGGGGAGGCGGATGCCGGGCTCGGCGCGCACATGCGCGGCGAGCTCGGGGTGCCGCGAGAGCGCCTCGTCGATCGCGAGCGGATCGGCGTCCAGGTCGAACAGCCGCCGCGCGCGCGCCACCAGCGTCGACAGGTCGGCCAGGCTCTCGAGCTTCGCCTCGAGGTGCAGCCGCCCCTCCCGGTGCGAGAGCCGGAACCACGCGGGGCCATACGGCAGCCGCAGGGTGCGTGCGAACGACGTCGCATCGCCCTCCTCGACGCCGGCGAGGGCGCGCACGCCCATCCAGGCGAACAGGCCCGCGGGATCGAACGGCTCGCGATAGGGCAGCACCAGGTCGATCCCGGTCGGGTCGGCCGGCACGCCCCTGCGGCGCGAACGCAGCTCGGACGGCGTCATCTCGTACACCTCGCGCACCGTCTCGTTGAACTGGCGCACGCTGGAGAACCCCGCCGAGAACGCCACGTCGGCCACGGGCAGGTCCGTGCCGATCAGGAGCAGCCGCGCCGTGTGGGCCCGGTGCGCCCTGGCCAGGGCGAGGGGCCCCGCGCCGAGCTCGGCCGCCAGCAGCCGGGTGAGATGCCGGCTCGAGTAGCCCAGCCGCGCCGCCAGGCCCGCGACACCCTCCCGCTCGACGACGCCGTCGGCGATCAGCCGCATCGCGCGCCCGGCGACGTCGCCGCGCAGGTTCCAGTCGGGCGATCCGGGCGCCGCCTCGGGCAGGCACCGCTTGCACGCGCGGTACCCGGCCTCGTGCGCCGCGGCGCTGGTGGCGAAGAAGGTGACGTTCGCCTCCTTCGGCGTCTTCGCGGGGCACGACGGCCGACAGTAGATCCCGGTCGACCTCACCGCGGTCACGAACTGCCCGTCGAATCGCACGTCGCGCGACGAGATCGCGCGATACCGCTCGTCGAAGGTCATGTTCGGGCTCATGCCTCCAGCGTCGCACGCCCCGCCGACACCGGCTGGCGGTTTTCGGACACGGCTGTGGGGTGCGGCTCGCACCCCGGCCACGGGTCTAAGCCGTACGACGCTTGGCCGTTTCGACTCGCTTCGCTCGCTCAACGACCGGGTGATGGGGGCCACCTCCCCCTCGCTCGTTGAGCGAGCGCGCCAGCGCGAGTCGAAACGCGCCCAGCCCGCCACCGGTCTGCGCCGCACGAGGCTCGTCCGTTTCGACTCGCTGCGCTCGCTCAACGACCGGGTGGGTAGGTGGGCGGGCGGGTGGGGGGGTCAGCGGGGGATGAGGATCGCGAAGCCTCCCGGGGGGAGCAGTGTCTGGGTGCGGAGGAGGGTGCCCGAGGCGTCGTAGATCGCGACATCCGAGCCGCGGTCTGCACGCAGCCGCTGGGGCGTGGTCGCCGTCGAGTGCCGCAGCTCCATCGAGCCGTCCTCACCGGCGAGGGCGAGGCGCGACACCAGGGGGCGCACAAGCAGCGTGTCGAGGGTGAGGGTGCCCGAGGTCACGTCCACCCGCACGTCGTCGTGGCGGGCCGGCGAGCGCAGCTGCCAGGGCAGCAGCACCCCCGGGGTGGGCGAGATGCCCTGCTCGGGCCCGGTCACGCGGAGGGTGCCCAGCGAGCGCCAGCGCGACGTCGACGTCTGGCCCGGATCGGTCCAGACCACCGGGTCGACCCAGCGCGGCTGGTCGTGCTCGCCGAGGTCGAGCACGGCGTGCTGCCCCGCGGTCAGCGTCAGCGCGCCACCCGACCAGCTCGACTCCCCTGTCCACGACTCCGGGGTCGTCACCGTGCCGTCCGTGTCGACGGCGGATTCCGCCTCGACGACGCGCAGGCCGTCCTGCTCGGTGACGGCGGTCAGCGACGACGCCTGCTCAGCGAGATCCGGCCGCTCATCGAGGGCGAGCATGGTCAGCAGGCCGTGGATCGTGCTCTCGGCACCGCTGTTGCGGTTGACCGTGCCGTCCGGCTGCAGCCCGTCGTAGACGACGCCCGTGGCGGGGTCGTACATGCGCTCTCCGGCGTGGTTCGCGCCGAAGAACCAGGCGGCCTGCATCGCGGCGAGCGCGGCGAAGCCGGACGAACCGGTCGCCTCCGTCACGGCCAGCAGCGACTGCACCCGCGAGTCGACGCCGTAGGCGATCTGCACGCGGTCCGTGGGGCTGGGGAGCCAGCCGTTGTCGGGGCCGCCCGCGGTCATCAGGATCGGCGTGAAGACCGCCGCGTCGCGGATCGCCGGCTCGGCGAGCGACGGATCCCCGAGCGCCACCGAGGCCGCGGCGAGCGCCGCCGGCATCTGCGAGCCCCACGCGTGCCACATGCTGCGCGACTCGGCCCAGGGCAGGATCGCCCCGTACGGCCAGGTCTGCGCGTCGCCGTCGCTCATGGCCGCGATGCCCTCGGCCAGCTTGCGCAGGGCATCAGCCGCCGCGGTGTCGTCGGGGCGGGCCTGCACCCGGGCCGCCAGCCCGAGCGCCGCCTCCGCCGAAGCGTCCGCCCCGTTCACGATCAGCCACGCGGGGACCCGCTTGCCGTCGCTCTCGAGCCACTCGCCGTAGCGCGACAGCGTCTGCCGCTCGAGGGCGCCGAGCGAGAGGGCGAGCCTGTCCTCGAGGAAGCCGGCGAAGCCCGGATCCGCCTCCGCGAACGCGGCGTATCCCTCACCCAGGGCCCAGATCGTGCGCGCGAGCCAGTAGCTCGGCCCGGAGTCGGACGGATCCGGCAGCTCGACCGGCTCGGCCGACGGGTTGAGCGTGCCGTCGGGCTGCATCCACAGCACGACGTTGCCCGCGTTGTCGCCCTCGGTCGTCTGCAGGTAGGCGATGGTGCGCAGCAGCTCGTAGGCCGTGGCGCGGCTGTCGTCGCTGCCCGTCTGCTGCCAGTGCCGGAGGTAGACGACGGCGGCGCGGGCGATGTCGTCGGCGTTGAAGGCGCCCTGCCCCCAGTCGCCGGTCGCGGGGTCGAAGGCACCGCCGCCGACCCGCTCGAACGTGCCGCCGTCGCGCGCGTCCGCGTAGGTCCACGGCATCGTCAGGGTGGGCTCCTCGTCGAGCCGGTAGGTGGTGTGCCCCTCGACGCCGGACGGCGGGGTGACCTCGTCGAGCAGGAAGTCGAGGTGGGCGAGGTTCGTCAGGGGCGCGGGCTCGGCCGCAGCCACCGCCGTGGGCGCCGCGAGACCGAGGCCGAGCACAAGCGCGGCCGCCGTGGCGAGCGCTCCTGCCCGCCGACGTGCGTGGGGGAACATGTCCAGGTCCTTCTCTCCGGAAGCGGATCAGTCGGTGCGCTCGAGAAGAGCGACGCCGATCTTCGAGTCGGCCATGCCGTAGAACACGAACAGCCGTCCGTCGATCTCCTCGATCGCGGTGGGGAAGACGACGTTGGGCACGATCCCGCTGCGCTCCTCGTCGGTCTCGGGAGCCAGCAGCGGCTCCGGGGTGCGATCCAGCACACGCGATGGATCCCGCGCGTCCAGCAGCAGGGCACCGGCGGCGTAGTTGACGTTCTGCTGCTGTGCGAAGGCGCCGGCGAGCTCGCCCGTCACCCCGTGATGCAGCACGAGCCAGCCCTCGGGGACACGAAGCGGGGGCGGTCCGCCGCCGATCTTCAGCTCCTCGAAGGGGTGCTCCGGTCCGGCGACGAACCGGTGCTGATCCCACAGGGCCAGGTTCCGGATGTCGGCGCGCACCGCAGCGAGCGGCACGTAGCTGATCCAGATCGACTGCCGCTCGTCGGTGATGCCCGCGGGCAGGCGCACCCCCTGCCCGGCCTTCGTCTCGTCGAGGTCCCACATGGGCCGGTGCAGCACCGCGAGCGCCTCGGTGCCGTCCGGGGCGGTCACCGGCTCGGGGAAGAACACGGTGTCCTTGTTGTGGAAGAGGTTGAGGTCCATGTCGAGCGCGTCGTCGTACCGGAACAGCGCGGGCCCGAGCCGGCGCCACTCGCGCAGGTCCTCGGAGACGGCCAGCGCGGTCCGCGGCCCGAGCGGCCCGTACGCGACGTACGTCATCACGTGCAGGCCGAGCGCATCGATCCGGGTGACGCGGGGGTCCTCGACGCCCGCGTTGCCCACACCCCGCTCCCACCCGCGGTCGGGTTCGAGCACCACGCCCTCGCGCTCGACGCCGACGGGGATGCCGTCCTCGATGACGACCCGCGCCAGGCCCACGCGCGAGACGTTGCCCTCGGCGACGAGCCGCGGCAGCAGGTGCAGCACGCCGTCCGGGCCGCGACCCGATCCGGGGTTGAGCACCCCCTCGGCCTCGAGGGGATCGCCCTCCGCGGGCGTCATCACGACGCCGAGGCGCCGCAGTCGATACGGGATCATGCTCATCCTTTCACTCCGGATCCGAGGTCGTTCGATGTGAAGTAGCGCTGGAACACGACGAACAGCGTCACGGCGGGCACCGCCAGCACCACCGCGCCGGCCATCATCGCGCCGAACGGATTGGACGTCGACGCGGCGATGTTCGAGATGAAGTTCGCCAGCGACACGGCCAGGGGCTGCATCGACGCCTGCTTGGTGATCAGGAACGGCCAGAGGAACTCGTTCCACGGGCCGATGAACGTCAGCAGCACGGCGGTCAGCAGCGCGGGCCGCACCAGCGGCAGAGCGACGCTCCACAGCAGGCGCATCTCCCCCGCCCCGTCGATCCGCGCGGCCGAGAACAGATCGGGCGGCAGCTGCAGGAAGTACTGCCGGAAGATCACCACCGCGGTCGAGTTGATGAAGAACGGCAGGATCATGCCGAGGTAGCTGTCCGAGAGCCCGTAGTCGCGCGCGATCATCACGTAGAGCGGGATCATCAGCAGCTGGAACGGGATCACCTGCACCAGCAGCGCCAGGGCGAACACGGCCCCGCGGCCGCGCCAGCGCAGCACCGCAAGGGCGTAGCCCGCCAGCACCCCGAACACGACCGTGCCGAGGATCACCCCGCCCGTGAAGATCCCCGAGTTGATGAGGCCCTGCACGAGGTCGATCCGCCCGTCGATGGCGACGTAGTTGTCGAGCGTGAGGTTGCCGGGCTCGGGGAACGCGCCGCGGATCGAGGTGTCGACGTCGGTCTGCAGCGACCCGATCACCATGTACCAGAACGGGAAGAGGAACGCGACGGCGCCGAGCGACAGCACGACGTAGAGCGCGGCCTTCCCGGCGAGTGCTCGCCTCATGACTCCTCACCTCCGACGAAGCGGCGCTGGACGGCCGCGATGATCAGCACAAGCGCCATCAGGATCACGCCGATCGCCGCGGCGACGTCGGGGTTCCCCTGCTCGATGCCGCGCTGGTAGATCAGCAGGACGGGCGAGGTGGATGCGCCGTTGGGCCCGCCGCCGCCGGTCAGCAGGTACGGCTCGGTGAAGAGGTTCGCGCCGGTGATCGTGGCCAGCAGCACCACGAGCAGGGTGGCGGGCCGGACCCCGGGCACGGTGACCGAGAAGAACTGCCGCATCCGCCCTCCCCCGTCGACCGAGACCGATTCGTACAGCTCCTTCGGCACGTTCTGCAGCGCGGCGAGGTAGAGCAGGATGTAGAACCCGAGGCCCTTCCAGGTCACGAACAGCGCGATCACCGGCATGGCGAGCGCGCCGTTCACCAGCCACGACGGATCCGGCGCGAGCGGCCCGAGCACGTTGTTGACGAGCCCTCCCCGCGAGAAGAGGAAGAGCCAGACCGCCACGACCGCGACCGAGGCCGTCACGTACGGCACGTAGTAGCTGACGCGGAAGAACGTGCGGGCGTGCACCACCCGATCCAGGGCCGTCGCCAGCACGATCGACAGCACCACGGTCAGCGGCACGTTGATCACGAGGAACACGCCCACGTTGCGGAACGACTCCCAGACGTCCGGATCCGACAGCACCGTCGCGTAGTTGTCGAGCCCCACGAAGGGGCGGTCGACGACGGCTCCCGGGGCCGCGAAGAAGTAGTCCTGGAAGGACATCCAGATCGCGAACAGGATCGGCCAGGCGAACACCAGCAGGACGAACGCGACGTACGGCGCCGCGAACAGCACCCCGTGCGGGTGCTCGCCCAGCAGTCTCGTCCGGGTCGTCATGCGTCAGCCCGCCGCGAGCTCGTCGATCTGGCCTGCCGTGTCGCTGAGGAACGTGTCGACCTCGGTCTCGCCGAAGATGACCGCCTCGGAGTAGCCGTCGCGGAACGCCTGCCAGATCTCGATCGAGTTCTGGACGTTCGGCACCTCGACGGTGCGCCCGGCCTGGTCGCCGAACTGCTGGTACGCGGGGTTCGCCTCGAAGTAGTCGGGGAACGCGTCGGTCAGGTTCTGCCGCATCGGCATCTGCCCGGTCGTCTCGAGCCACAGGCCGTCCTGCTCCTCGCTGGTGGCGAACTTCAGCACGTCCCACGCGGTGGCCTTGTTGTCGCAGGCGGTGAACAGGCCCACGTTCTTGGCGTCGCTGAAGGTCCACGTCTCCTCGGGAGCGGTGCCCTCGGAGGTCGGGACGGGCACGGCGCCCCAGTCGACGTCCTCGCCGTAGACCGACACGGCCCACGGCCCGACGATCGACATGGCGGCGTGGCCGTCGGCGAACGCGTCGCCCTGGTACTGCTCCTGACCTGCGAGCTGCTCGTCGTACAGCGTCCGCCAGAACTCGGCGACCGCGCGGCCGTCGTCGCTGTCGAACGTCGCCTTGCCGTCCTCGACGAGCTGCGTCCCGCCGGTCTGGGCGGCGTACAGCGGGTAGAAGTCGAACCACGACTGGAAGAACTCGCTCGTCGGCGCGGGGTTGATCGCGTACGGTGCGACATCGGCCTTCTTGAGGGCCCTCGCCGTCTCGAGGAACTCGTCGTACGTCGACAGCTTCGGGTTCTCCGGATCCAGCCCGGCCTGCTCGAAGAGGGCCTTGCTGTAGAAGATCATCACGGGGTTCGACTTCCACGGCATCTGGTAGAAGCCGCCGTCCTCGGATCGGTACTGGTCGGCCAGCTCCCCGCTGCGTTCGGTGATGTAGTCCTCCCCGTCCTCGAACTCGGACAGGTTGACCAGGCCGCCCTGCTTCTCGAACTGCGGAACGGCGGCGGGCGACGTGTTGAACACCAGGCAGGGCGCGTTGCCGGCCGTGATGGCGGCGCCGATGACCTCTTCGCTCGAGGCGCCCGCGGGGATCTCCTGCGCCTCGACCTGCTCGTCGGGATGATCCGCGTTCCAGGCCTCGACCATCTGCTTGCCCCAGGCGATCTCGGCCTCGTTGTTCGAGTACCAGATGGTGATGTCGCCGCGCGCCTCGAGGTCGCCGCCGCCGCCACCGCCTCCTCCGCCCCCGCCTCCGCTGCAGGCGGTGAGGGTCAGTGCGCCGGCGGCCGCCGCGGCGGCGAGGATGATGCGTCGTTGCATGATTCCTGCTCCTTGCTGTGGGCGGCCTCAGCCGCGTGGGGGTGTGGAGGGTGCGGGCCCCGTGGACTCGCGGACGATGAGGGTGGGCGCGGAGAGCTCGACGTGCGCCGCGGGGGCGCCCCCGAGGGCGGCCAGCAGCGCGCGCGCCGCCGCCGATCCCCATGCGCGCGCGTCGGTCGCGACCGACGTGAGCGAGGGGTGGATGACACGACCGAGCTCGGTGTCGTCGAACCCGGTGATCGACAGGTCGTCGGGCACGCGGAGCCCCAGGCGCTGTGCGACGCCGAGGCCCGCGAGGGCCATGTGGTCGTTCGAGTACACGATCGCGGTCGGCCGATCGGCGCCCGACAGCAGAGCGCGCGTGGCCTCGGCGCCCTGAGCGGCGCTGAAGTCGGTCTCGACCACAAGAGGCTCGAGCCCGGCGTCCGCGGTCGCTGAGGCGAAGGCATCCGCCCGCCGCTGGCCGTGCAGCATGTCGGCGGGCCCCGCCACGTGGGCGATGCGCCGGTGCCCGAGGCTCGCGAGGTGCGCCACGAGGCCGCGGATGCCCGCGCCGTCGTCGACGGTGACCGAGGGGAACGGGCTCGCGACATCCGGTCGCCCGAGCGTGACGGCCCGCAGGCCGAGCCGTTCGACGAGCGCGATCCGCTCGTCGCCGGCGCGCAGGTCCGTGATCACCACGCCGTCGACCCGGCGGTCGTCGGCGAGCCCGCGGTAGGTCTCGGCCTCCTCGCGGCCCGGGGTGGCGACGGCGAGCACCAGCACCTGGCCCGACGCGGCGAACACGTCCTCGAGGCCGGCGATGAGCGAGTGGAAGAAGGGGTCGGCGGCGATGACGTCGGCGCTGCGCCCGATCACAAGGCCGCAGGCGAAGGATCGACCCGTGCTGAGCGAGCGGGCCCGGAGACTCGGGGTCCAGCCGAGGTCGCTGGCCGCCTCGAGGATGCGCCGACGGCTGTCGCTGGAGACACCCGGCCGGTCGTTGAGCGCGTAGGAGACGAGGCCCTTGCTCACGCCCGCGTGACGCGCCACATCGGCGATCGTCGGGCGGCGCACGGTCATCGGGAGGCTCCTCGTCTTGAACCGGTTCAGACACAGGCTGAACCGGTTCGAACGCGCGCCCCAGGGGCTTGCCCCGGCCGCGAAGGGGGCGTATAAGCCCTCCTACCGCGTTCTGCGGCCTGCACGCCGACGGAGATCTGCGCCGATCCGGATCCGTCCGGGCCCCCGATCCGTCACGGTGCGGATCTCCGCCACGGTGGAGGCCGCCGCCGCCCGGGAGACGCGAAACGGCCCGGATGCATCGCACCCGGGCCGCTTCGACGAGCCGCGGCTCAGTGGAAGAAGTGACGCTCTCCGGTGAAGAACATCGCGACGCCGCGCTCGCGGGCGAGCGCAATGGTCTCCTCGTCGCGGACGGATCCGCCCGGCTGGATGATGACCTTGATCCCGGCGTTCATCAGCACCTCGGGGCCGTCCGAGAACGGGAAGAAGGCGTCAGACGCGGCGATCGTGCCCGCGGCGCGGTCGCCGGCGCGCTCGACCGCGAGGCGGCACGAGTCGACGCGGTTGACCTGGCCCATGCCGACGCCCACGGTCGCGCCGTTCTTGGCGAGGACGATGGCGTTCGACTTCACCGCGCGGCACGACTTCCAGGCGAAGACGAGATCCTGCACCGAGATGTCGGCGGGCACCTCACCCGCCACGAGCTGCCAGTCCTGGGCGACCGACTCGAAGTCGTCCTCGGGGAAGCGGTCGGCGTCCTGCAGCAGCAGGCCGCCCGAGACGAGGCGCACGTCCATGCGCTCCTGGCGCCAGTCCTCCGGCAGCTTCAGCAGGCGCAGGTTCTTCTTGGACTTGAAGACCTCCAGCGCCGCCAGCTCGAAGTCGGGCGCCACGATGACCTCGGTGAAGATGTCGCGCAGGTTCTCGGCCATCTTCAGCGTGACGGGGCGGTTGGCGGCGATCACACCGCCGAAGGCCGACACCGGGTCGCACTCGTGCGCGCGCAGGTGGGCCGAGGCGATCGGGTCGAGCGCGTTGGGCGCGGCGACCGCGATGCCGCACGGGTTGGCGTGCTTGATGATGGCCACGGCCGGCAGCACCATGTCGTACGCCGCGCGCAGGGCGGCATCGGCGTCGACGTAGTTGTTGTACGACATCTCCTTGCCCTGCAGCTGCGTGGCCTGGGCGATGCCGTGACCGCCCACCCGCGAGTACAGCGCGGCGCGCTGGTGCGAGTTCTCGCCGTAGCGCAGGTCGGCGAGCTTCTCGGCCTGGATCGTCAGGTGGTCGGGCAGGTTCTCCTCGCCCTGGATCGTCTCCTCGGCGAACCACTGGGCGACCGCGGTGTCGTAGGCGGCCGTGTGGGCGAACGCGCGAGCGGCGAGCTCGCGGCGCTGCGACAGCGTGGTGCCGCCGTTGGCGAGGGCGTCGATGACGGCCGGGTACGACTCGGGCGCGACGACGATCGCGACGTTGGCGTGGTTCTTCGCCGACGCGCGCACCATGGCGGGGCCGCCGATGTCGATCTGCTCGACGACGTCATCGCCCTGGGCACCGGAGGTCACGGTCTCGACGAACGGGTAGAGGTTCACCACCACGAGCTCGAACGGCGCGATGCCGAGCTCGCCCAGCGCGTTCTCGTGGCTCTCGAGGCGCAGGTCGGCCAGCAGGCCGCCGTGCACGTTCGGGTGCAGCGTCTTCACGCGGCCGTCGAGCATCTCCGGGAAGCCGGTGACCGAGGCGACGTCGGTGACCTGATGTCCCGCCTCGCGGATGGTGGCGGCGGTCGACCCGGTCGAGACGATCTCGACGCCGGCGGCGGAGAGCGCCTCGGCGAGCTTGAGCAGGTCGGTCTTGTCGCTCACCGACACGAGGGCGCGCCGGATCGGCACCACATCGCGGTCGCGGTAGAGCGAGGGGTCGTGGCGAGGGCCGGCCATGGGGTGCTCCTTCGAGTGAGGCGGGTATCCGGATCGGAAGGATCGGATCGGTGGGGTCAGGGGATGGCGGGCGCGTCGAGGCGCAGCTCGCCGGTGGCGATGCGACGGACGACGTCGATGAGCAGGCGCCGCTCGACGGGCTTGATGCGCTCGTGCAGCGTGTCCTCGGTGTCGCCGGGCAGGACGGGGATGCGCTCCTGCGCCAGGATCGGGCCGGTGTCGACGCCGTCGTCGACGACGATCACGCTGGCGCCGGTCTGGTCGACGCCCGCGGCGAGCGCGTCGCGGACGCCGTGGGCGCCGGGGAACTCGGGCAGGTACGCCGGGTGGGTGTTGATGATCTGCGGTGCGAAGCGCGCGACGACTCCGCGCGGCAGCAGCCGCATGAGCCCGCTGAGCACAACGAGGTCGGGGGCGGCCGCCGCGAGCTCGCGCTCGAGCGCCTCGCCCCACTCGTCGCGCGACGCGAAGTCGGCGAACGGCACGGTGAAGGACGGGATGCCGAACTCGTCGGCGTGCGCGAGCCCGGCGGCGGCGCGATCGGCGCCGACGGCCACGATTCGCGCCGGATACGAGGGGTCGCTCGCCGCCTCGAGGAGGGCCCGGAGATTGGAACCAGTGCCCGAGATGAGGACGGCGACCTTCAGCACTCGCTCAGTCTACCGACGCCGACGTCGCCCGCTCAGCCGCCCGATCCGGCCCCGCGGCGCGGTCGTCGCCCTCGTGGTCATCGTCGCGGTCGTCGTCGCCGCGGACGAAGTCGGCGAGCCCGCGCTCATACGAACGCGGGGCGAGGAGCAGGATCCCGGCGCCCACGAGCACCTCGATCCCGACGGCGAGCGCCACCGCTCCCGGGTCCGGTCCGACGACCGCGAGGCGCCCCGGGCCGAGCGACCCGGACGTCAGCACCGCGAGCAGCGCGGCGCCCGCGCCGGCGACGGCGGCGATGCCGACGGCGAGCATCACGCGGGGGGCGGTCGGCTCATGATCCGACCCCTCGGCCTGCGCCTCGGCGCGGAAGGCGATCCGGATCCCCCAGCCCGCGACCGCACCGGCCAGGATCGGGGCGAGCACGGCGAGCAGCAGCAGCGGCGACCCGTTCTCGGGGATGAGCCCGAACACGGGGACCCCCGGCAGCACCCCGAGCTGCGTGCCCGCCGGGGTGACGCCCGTGCCGGCACCGAGGGCGAAGCCGGGACCGGCGATCCAGGCCACCGCCCAGCCGATGAGGGTGGGCAGGTATGCGAACTGCGCGAGCGTGAGCAGCACGGCGCCGATGAGGTCGGTCTGCGTCGACTCGTAGAGCGCGATGATGCTGCCGCCGCGGAGCGGCACCGCGACGGCGATGGTCGCGGCGGCGAAGGCGACGATCCCCGCCAGCGCCATGCCGCCGCCCCGCACCATCAGCGCGGGGAACTCGCGCCAGCCCGGACGGAAGCGATCGGCGATGTCGTGGATCCGGTCGACGATGCCGTCATCACCCTCCGTCCACGCCCCGGTCACGGCCCCGATCAGCATCGGGACGCCGTACACGAGCGTGGGGAACAGGATCGCCTGCCACGGCGCGACGGCGGCCACGGGGTTGCCGCTGGTGAGCTGGGCGATGAGGGCCATCACCGCCGCGGTGGCGGTGCCCGCCGCAACGCCCGTGAACCAGCGCCCCGAGTGGAGCGCGCGCCGGCCGGAGCGCGCCGCGAACAGCGCGATCAGCACCGCGAAGGCGAGGGGGGCGAGCGAGAGGCTGAAGGACGCCGCCTCCTCGGGGAGGCCCATCTCGACGAGGAAGTCGTCGCCGAGCGTCAGCGTGAGCGGGACGAGGTTGCCGAGCTGCCAGATGCGGATCGTCGCGGGCCACAGCGCCGACCAGTCGGCGAGGCCGCCGAAGGCGAACACCCACATCAGCATCAGCGGGACGAGCGCGGCCGCCCATCCGACCACACCGGCGACGGCGGCATCGAGGGCGGCGAGCAGGGCGACGACGAGGCGATGCATAACGCCCCCGACTCTACGTGCGGCCGTCGCGACTTCCCCGGCGGCTCACCGCGTCATCGCGTCAGGCGGTGGGCTCCAGCACGAACACGGCGATCCGGCGGTCGGTCTTGGCCTGGTAGTCGTTGTACGCGGGCCACACGGCGGTCGCGCGCGCCCACCACTCGTTGTACTCGGCGCCCTCGAGCTCGCGCGCGGTGTAGTCGCGCTTGTCGGCGCCGTCCTGCAGCTCGACGTGCGGGTTCTTCAGGATGTTCCAGTACCACTGCGGTGCGTCCGGCGCCCCGCCCTTCGAGGCGACGACGGCGTAGTGGCCGTTGTGCTCGACGCGCATCAGCGCGGTCTTGCGCAGGCCGCCGGTCTTCGCGCCGACCGTGGTCAGCACGATCACGGGCTTGCCCTGCAGCTCACCGCCCTCGGCGCCGTTGGTGGCTTCGTACGTCTCGGCCTGCGTGCGCGCCCACTCCGAGACGGACGGCAGGTACTCCCCATTCAGCGGCATGGCCCCAGAGTAGAGCCGATCCGGGTGCCCGGGGCGGCTTTCGCCGGAACCTCTCTGGCCGTACGGTGGGCCGCATGGCCGGCACCTACAAGAGCACCCCGATCCGTCAGCGGATCGATCGGATCATGGCGGCGCTCGGCCGGCGCGGGCTCGCCCCCTCGGGCATCTCGTCGCTCACGGTCACCGGCCGTCGCTCGGGCGAACCGCGCACGGTGCCGGTGACGCCGATCACCGTCGCGGGGCGCCGGTACCTCGTGGCCCCCTACGGCGCGACGGGCTGGGTCGTGAACCTGCGGGCAGCCGGAGAGGCGACTCTCGAGCGCGGGGCGCGACGCGAGCGGATCCGGGTGGAGGAGATCACCTCCCCCGTCGCGGCCGCGCCGGTGCTCAAGCAGTACGTGCAGCGCATTCCGATCGTGCGCCCGCACGTCGCCGCGGCGCCGGATGCCGATCTCGCCGCCTTCGAGGCGATCGCCCCGCAGCATCCCGTCTTCGCGATCCTGCCGTCCTGAGCCGCGCGGCCCCGCCCGAGCGGCGCGCATCCAGCGGGAAATAAGGCTCGCGGGGCGCCCGCGCGATAGGTTCACGGGCGGAGGTGCACCCGACTCATGAGCACAACTGCCCCCGCAACCGAACCCCAGGGCGCAATCGACCGTTTCTTCTCCGTGACCGCGCGCGGCTCGACCATCGGCACCGAGGTGCGCGGCGGGATCGTGACGTTCGTCACGATGGCGTACATCGTCATCCTGAACCCGATCATCCTCACGGGCTCGCCGGACGTCGACGGCAACACCCTGGCGTTCCCGGCCGTGGGGGCCGCGACGGCCCTGTCGGCGGGCGTGATGACGATCCTGTTCGGCCTCGTGACGCGTCTGCCGTTCGCGTTCGCCGCGGGCCTCGGCATCAACGCCTTCCTGGCGTTCTCGGTCGTCGGCGACGTCACCTGGCGCGAGGCGATGGCCCTGGTCATCATCAACGGTCTGATCATCGTGCTGCTGGCCGCGACCGGCCTGCGGAAGATGATCTTCGACGCGGTGCCCATGCAGCTGAAGCTGGCGATCACGGTCGGCATCGGCCTGTTCATCGCCTTCATCGGCTTCGTCGACGCCGGCTTCGTCACCTCGACCGGCACGGCCTCGCCGCCGGTGGGCCTCGGCATCGGCGGGTCCGTCACGACGGTTCCCACGCTGCTGTTCGTCGTCACCCTGGTGATCACGGGTGTGCTCGTCGCCCTGCGCGTCAAGGGCGGCATCCTGATCGGTCTCGTCAGCGGCACCGTGCTCGCCGTGATCGCCGAGGCGATCTGGCACTTCGGGCCCGCGGCCGACGGCAAGGGCGGCTGGAGCCTCACCGTGCCGGCGCTCACCGGCTCGCCGTTCTCCATCCCCGACCTGAGCCTCATCGGCGCCGTCGACTTCGGCTTCGACCTCGGCAAGGTCTCCAGCGTCACCCTCATCATGATCGTGTTCACGCTGGTGTTCTCGAACTTCTTCGACGCCATGGGCACGATGACCGGCCTTGCCAAGGAGGCCGGCCTGTCGGACGAGAACGGCGACTTCCCGCGCATCAAGTCGGCCCTGATCGTCGAGGGCGTCGGAGCCGTCGTCGGCGGCGCGACCTCGTCGTCGTCGCACACCGTGTTCATCGAGTCGGGATCCGGCATCGGCGAGGGCGCTCGCACGGGTCTTGCCAACGTGGTGACCGGCGTGATGTTCCTGCTGGCGATGTTCCTCACCCCGCTCACCTCGATCGTGCCGACGGAGATCGCCGCCGCCGCGCTCGTCATCGTGGGCGCGATGATGATGTCGCAGATCGCGCACATCGACCTCACCGACTTCCGCGTGCTGCTGCCGGTGTTCCTGACGGTCACCGTGATGCCGCTGACCTACTCGATCGCCAACGGCATCGGCGCGGGCTTCGTGGCCTGGGTGCTCATCCAGTCGCTGTCGGGGCGCGCGCGCCGCGTCAGCCCGCTGCTGTGGATCGTGGCGGCCGGCTTCCTGATCTTCTTCGCCCGCGGCCCGATCGAGGCCCTGCTGGGCGCCTGATCCCGGATCGCCCGCGCCGGGTACGACGAAGGCCCCGTCCGTTCGGACGGGGCCTTCGTCGTACGCAGCGGCTGCTTACAGGCCGGCGATGATCTCGCGCATCAGCGAGGCGGTCTCGGACGGCGTCTTGCCGACCTTGACGCCGGCGGCTTCGAGGGCCTCCTTCTTCGCCTGGGCGGTGCCGGCCGAGCCGGACACGATCGCGCCCGCGTGACCCATCGTCTTGCCCTCGGGGGCCGTGAAGCCCGCGACGTAGCCGACGACCGGCTTGGTGACGTTGGCCTTGATGAAGTCGGCCGCGCGCTCCTCGGCGTCGCCGCCGATCTCGCCGATCATGACGATGGCCTTGGTCTCGGGGTCGGCCTCGAACGCGGCGAGCGCGTCGATGTGCGTCGTGCCGATGACCGGGTCGCCGCCGATGCCGATGGCGGTCGAGAAGCCCAGGTCGCGCAGCTCGAACATCATCTGGTAGGTCAGTGTGCCCGACTTCGACACGAGGCCGATCGGTCCCTTGCCCGTGATGTTCGCGGGCGTGATGCCCACGAGGGCCTCGCCCGGCGTGATGATGCCGGGGCAGTTCGGGCCGATGATGCGGGTCTTGTTGCCCTTCGACTTCGCGTAGGCCCACGCCTCGGCGGTGTCGCCGACGGGCACGCCCTCGGTGATCACAACGAGCAGCGGGATCTCGCTGTCGATGGCCTCGACCATCGCGTCCTTCGTGAAGGCCGGGGGCACGAACGCGATCGACACGTCGGCGCCGGTGGCCGCGATGGCCTCCTCGACCGAGGCGAAGACGGGCAGCTCGACGGCGTTGCCGTCCTTGTCCGTGTGCGAGACCGTGGTGCCGGCCTTGCGGGCGTTCACGCCGCCGACGACGTTGGTGCCGGCCTTGAGCATCAGGGCGGTGTGCTTGGTGCCCTCGCCGCCCGTGATGCCCTGGACGATGACCTTGGAGTCCTTGTTGAGGTAGATCGACATCTGTCTAGTCCTTATCCGATCCGGGGCTCAGGCGTTGGCCAGCTGGGCGGCCTTGTCGGCGCCCTCGTCCATGCCGGCGGCGAGGGTGACGAGCGGGTGGTTGGCGGCGGCGAGGATCGCGCGACCCTCCTCGACCTGGTTGCCGTCGAGGCGCACGACGAGCGGCTTGGTGGCCGTGTCGCCGAGGATCTCGAGGGCCTTGACGATGCCCTCGGCCACGGCGACGCACGAGGTGATGCCGCCGAAGACGTTGACGAAGACCGACTTGACCTGCTCGTCGCCGAGGATCACATCGAGGCCGTTGGCCATGACGGTGGCGTTCGCGCCGCCGCCGATGTCGAGGAAGTTTGCGGGCTTCACGCCGCCGTGGTTCTCGCCGGCGTACGCGACGACGTCGAGCGTCGACATCACGAGGCCCGCGCCGTTGCCGATGATGCCGACCTGGCCGTCGAGCTTGACGTAGTTGAGGCCGTTGGCCTTCGCCTTCGCCTCGAGCGGGTCCGCGGCGTCCTTGTCCTCGAGCTCCTCGTGCTCGGGGTGGCGCACCTCGCTGGCGTTGTCGTCGAGCGACACCTTGCCATCGAGGGCGACGATCTCGCCGGCGCCCGTGAGGACGAGCGGGTTGACCTCGACGAGGGTCGCGCCCTCGGTCTTGTAGACGTCGTAGAGCTTGACGAATACGGCCGCCACCTTGGGGGCGAGCTCCTCGTCCCAGCCGCCGGCGCGGGCGATCTCGAGGGCCTTGGCCTCGTCGATGCCCTGCAGCGGGTCGACCTCGATGCGCGCGAGCGCCTCGGGCTTCTCGACGGCGAGCTGCTCGATCTCCATGCCGCCCTCGACCGAGGCGAGCGACAGGTACGAGCGGTTGGCGCGGTCCAGCAGCACCGAGAAGTAGAACTCGCGGGCGATGTCGGCGCCCTGGGCGACCATCACGCGCTTGACGACGTGGCCCTTGATGTCGAGACCGAGGATCGCCTTCGCGGCCTCGTACGCCTCGTCGGGGGTCTTCGCGACCTTGACGCCGCCGGCCTTGCCACGACCACCGGTCTTGACCTGAGCCTTGACGACCACGACGCCGCCGATCTTCTCGGCAGCTGCCTTCACCTCCTCCGGGGTGTCGGCGACGATACCGGCGAGCACCGGCACCTCGTACTTCTCAAAAAGGTCTCGAGCCTGGTACTCGTACAGGTCCACGTTGCATTCCTTCGGTGGGGCCACGGGAGGAGACTGAATGTCTCGACGTCAAGATATTTGACGAGTCCCCAGCCTACTACCGCCGTCGGGCGACACCCATTCCGGATCCTCGCAGGGAGCGCTCCCACGGGCTCCCCGCAGACGCGAAACGCGGCCCCGGATGATCCGGGACCGCGTTCGGGAAGAGTGTGGTGTCAGCGCGACTTCTGCGTGCTGCCGAAGTGCATGGGCAGCGCCATGGCGAGGCACACGGCGATGATGCCGGCCGCGAAGACGACGCCCTGCAGCATCTCGATGTTGAACGCGAGCCCGAACAGCGCGAAGCCGCCGAGGAACAGGATCAGCGAGATGATGAACATAAGAGGACCTCCGTGAAGGCGTCGGGAACCCGTCCAGTCTAGGGCCTGCGGAATCCTCCAAACGACTCCCCGTGTCCGGGAGTGCTGGCCTAGCGTGGCGGCATGGCACCGGAGCTGTTCCCCGGAGAGAAGGTCCTCTCCTACGACGTCACGTCCCCCCTCGACACCGACTACTACGCGGTCTTCGCCGATGTGGACGGGGCCGATCGCGACCAGTGGGCCCGTGCCCGCGAGGTCGGCGAGGCCCTCGCGCCGCGTATGGCCGAGGCGTGGGACAGGGCCGAGTACCCGCTCGAGGCGCTGTCCGCGCTGGGCGGCGCCGACCTGTTCGTCGACGGCATCGAGCACCCCGCGCTCACCGCGATGTCGCCGCTGGCCGCGGGCCTCGTGAACATGGAGGTCTCGCGCGCCGACGGTTCGCTCGGCACGGTCATCGCGGTGCAGGGCGGCCTCGCCCTGCGCACGCTCGCGCTGTTCGGCTCCGACGCCCAGCAGGCCGCCTGGCTGCGGCCGCTCGCGACCGGCGAGGTCCTCGGGGCGTTCGCCCTGACCGAGCCCGACCACGGGTCCGACTCGACGTCGCTCGAGACGTCCGCACGCGTCGATCCCGAGACCGGCGAATGGATCCTGCGCGGCGCGAAGAAGTGGATCGGCAACGGGGCATCGGGCGGCATCACCTTCGTGTGGGCGCGCGTCGCCCACGCCGGCGACCCCGACGACGGGCGGGTGCGGTGCTTCCTCGTCCCGCAGGGGACCCCGGGCTACACCGGCACGGTCATCACCGGGAAGCTGTCGCTGCGCGGCATCCACCAGGCGCACATCACCCTCGACGACGTGCGGCTGCCCGAGGACGCGGTCCTGCCGGGCACGCACTCGTTCGCGGACACCTCGACCGTGCTGTTCGCCACGCGCTCGGGCGTGGCGTGGTCGGCGCTCGGCCATGCCACCGCCTGCTACGAGGCGGCACTGGCGTACTCGACGCAGCGGACCCAGTTCGGAAAGCCGCTGGCGAAGTTCCAGATGGTGCAGGAGCGCCTGACGCAGATGCTGTCGCAGCTCACGGCGATGCAGCTGTACTGCCGCCGCCTCGCCGACCTCGAGGCGTCGGGCACCCTCCGCCCGACACAGGCGTCGCTCGCGAAGTTCCACAACACCCGCACCGCCCGCGACATCGCCCGCACCGCCCGCGACCTGCTCGGCGGCAACGGCATCCTGCTCGAGAACCGGGTGATGCAGCACCTCGCCGACATCGAGGCCATCCACACCTACGAGGGCACCGAGTCGGTCCAGGCGCTCATCATCGGCCGCGACATCACGGGCGTCGGGGCCTTCGTCTGACCCGCTCCCTCGGTGAGCGAGCATCGCCCGCTCACCGGACGGAGGGTGGTGACAGACTGATCCCATGACTCGGGCAACCGTCGTTGGAAGCGGGCCGAACGGCCTCGCGGCCGCAGTCGCGCTGGCCCGTGCGGGGTATGCCGTCACGGTGCTGGAGGCGGCGAGCACGGTCGGCGGTGGCACCCGGACGGCCGAGCTGACGCTGCCGGGGTTCCGGCACGACATCTGCTCCGCCGTGCATCCCGCCGCGATCACGTCTCCCTTCTTCCGCGCCTTCGGGATCGACGAGAAGATCGGCTGGATCACGCCCGACGCGTCGTTCGCTCAGCCGCTCGACGGCGGGCGCGCCGCGGTCGCCTGGCGCGATCTCGACCGCACGGTCTCCGACCTCGGCCCCGACGGGCGCGCATGGCGGGCGCTCGCGCGACCGCTCGCGCGCCACATCGAGGGCGTCCTCGACTTCACCGGCAACCAGCTGCTGCGCGTGCCGCACGACCCCCTCACCACGATCCGGTACGGGCTGCGGGTGCTCGAGGCGGGCTCGGCGCTCGGCGGCCGCACGTTCCGCACCGAGGAGGGCGCGGCGCTGCTGAGCGGTGTGCTCGCCCACGCGAACACCTCGCTCCCGTCGCTCGCGGGCGCGGCCTCGGGTGTGCTGCTCGCGGCCCTCGCGCACACCGACGAGGGGTGGGCGTACCCGATCGGCGGCGCCCAGGCGATCCCGGACGCCCTCGCCGACGACCTCCGCGCGCACGGCGGCCTCATCGAGACGGATCGCCACATCACCGACCTCACGCGGCTCGACTGGGGCGACCCGGACGCCGGCGACATCCTGCTGCTGGCGGGCTCGCCGCGCCTGCTGCTCTCGCACCCCGGGCTCCCCGGGAAGTACGCGAGGGCGATCCGCGGCTACCGATACGGCGCCGCCGCGGCCAAGGTCGACTTCGCGCTCGACGGCCCCGTCCCGTGGACGAACCCGGACGTGCACCACGCCCCCACCGTCCACGTGGGCGGCACCCGCGCCGAGGTGATGGCGAGCGAGAACGCCGTGGCCCGCGGCCGCGTCAGCGACAGCCCCTATGTGCTGACCGTGCAGCCGTCGATCCTGGATCCCTCGCGCGCCCCCGCAGGCAAGGCGGTGCTCTGGGCGTACATGCACGTGCCGAACGGATCCACCCTCGACCCCACCGAGCACATCACGCGGCAGATCGAGCGGTTCGCCCCCGGCTTCCGCGATCGGATCCTCGCCTCGCACGCCGTTCCCGCCGCCTCGCGAGAGGCGCTGAACCCCGCCGAGATCGGCGGCGACATCCTCGGCGGCGCGTTCACCATGGCGCAGGCGCTGCGCCGCCCCGTGCTGTCGACCGCGCCGTGGCGCACCCCGCTGCCGGGCGTCTACCTCGCCTCGGCGTCGACCCCTCCGGGGCCCGGCGTCAACGGCATGGCCGGCTGGCACGCGGCGCGCACCGCGCTCGCCGACGCCGGCGAGCGCGCCACGCTGGCCGACCTGTTCTGAGCGCTCTCGCGGCGCACGGGGGCCGTGCGGCCCTGGCCTCGCGCCACGCGGCCCGGCAGGATGGCGGCATGCCCCATGACATCCCCGCCCCGATGCTCGCCAAGGCCGTCGCCGCGATCCCGGATCCGGCGAAGCACCCCGGCGGGATCCTGTTCGAGCCGAAGTGGGATGGATTCCGCGTCATCGCGTCGTGGGACGGCGAGAGCGTCGAGCTCGGCTCGCGCGGGGCGAAGCCGCTGACGCGGTACTTCCCGGAGCTCGTCGAGGCGCTCGGCGAGACCCTGCCGCGCCTGTGCCCGACGCCCCCGTGTGTGATCGACGGCGAGATCGTCATCGCGGTGGGCGAGCCCGGCTCGCAGCGCCTGTCGTGGGACACGCTGTCGCAGCGGATCCACCCGGCCGCGTCCCGCGTCGCGAAGCTGTCCGCCGAGACGCCGGCGATGCTGATCGCGTTCGACCTGCTGACGGTGGGCGACGAGTCGCTGCTCGACCTGCCGTTCCGTGAGCGGCGGGCGCGCCTCGAGGCGCTGCTCGAGGACGCCCCGCACCCGCTGCACCTGACGCGCGCGACCGACGACCGCGAGCTCGCCGAGCAGTGGCTGGCCGAGTTCGAGGGCGCCGGCCTGGACGGCGTCGTCGCGAAGCCCGCCGACCAGCCCTACGCCCCGGGCAAGCGCACGATGCTGAAGATCAAGCACGCGCGCACGGCCGACGTCGTCGCCGTCGGCTACCGCATCCACAAGAGCGGGAACGGCGTGGGATCGATCCTGGTGGGCCTGTACGACGAGGAGGGCGAGCTGCACAGCGTCGGGGGCGTCAGCGCCTTCAGCGACAAGCGCCGGCTCGAGCTCATCGACGAGCTCGAGCCCCTCGTCTCACGCGACGAGAACGGCGACATCGTCACCGCCGAGGGCGAGCGGAACCGCTTCTCGTCGTCGAAGGACGTCTCGTTCGTGCCGCTGCGGCCCGAGCGTGTGCTCGAGGTGCGCTACGACCAGCTGGAGGGCGATCCGGCGTTCCGGATGCGCTTCCGTCACACCGTGCAGTTCGAGCGCTGGCGCCCCGACCGCGAGGCGACCTCCTGCCGCTTCGCGCAGCTCGACGTGCCCGCCACGTACGACCTCGGCGACGTCATCGACTGAGCGGATCCGGTCCGCTCACTCCTCGGTCTCGGTGCGCTCGGGGATGGGGTTCTTCGGGAGCTTCTTGACGCGCGGGCGGCGCTTGGGACGCTCGGGGATCATCGAGCGCATCTCCTCGAGCTTGCCCCAGCAGAGCAGTCGGTCCTCGGCCTCGAGCACCCAGCTGCCCTTCGGGTTCGGGATGACCGAGGCGCCGCGGTGCAGCGTGAGGACGGTGACGTCGCGCTCTCGCAGGCCGGACTCGGCAAGGCTCGTGCCCACGAGCTCGGCGTCGCCGTGGACGACGAGCTCGGCCACGCCGTACCCGGTCGAGACGGCGAGGCGCTCGCGCACGTCGATCTGGGGGAAGGCGACCTGGTTGGCGATGTAGTCGACGATCGCGCCGGCGACGTCGAGCTTGGTCGCCTCCTCGATGCCCTGCAGGCCTGGCGACGAGTTGACCTCCATCACGAGGGGCCCCTCGTCCGACTCGAGCATGTCGACACCGGCCACCTTCAGGCCCATGATCTGCGCGGCGCGCACGGCGACCCGCTCGTACTCCTCGCTGAGCTCGACGCGCTCGACCGAGCCGCCGCGGTGCACGTTCGAGCGGAACTCGTCGCCCTTGGCCGAGCGGCGCATCGCCGCGACGACCCGGTCGCCCACGACGAGGGCGCGGATGTCCTTGCCGCGCGACTCCTTGATGAAGCGCTGGATCAGCACGTTCTGACGCGCCGACTGCAGCGTCTCGACGATGGCCTCGGCCACCTTGATCTCGGGCGCGAGGATCACGCCGATCCCCTGCGTGCCCTCGAGCAGCTTCAGCACGACGGGCGCCCCGCCCACCCGCTCGATCGCGGGCACCACGTCGGCGCGATCGCGCACGAACGCGGTCGCCGGCATCGCGATGCCGTGTCGGGACAGGATCTGATTCGCCCGCAGCTTGTCGCGGGAGTTCGCGATGCCGTTGGCCGTGTTGGGCGTGTAGACGTCCATCTGCTCGAACTGGCGCACCACGGCCGTGCCGTAGTACGTGATCGAGTTGCCGATGCGCGGGATGATCGCGTCGTAGTCGGACAGGCGGCGCCCGCGGAACTGCAGATCGGGCTCGTCGCTGGCCAGGTCGATCGCGAACCGCAGCGTGTTCAGCACCTTGACGTCGTGGCCGCGATCGATGGCTGCGGCCCGCAGTCGCTGGGTGCTGTACGCGCGCGGCGCGCGTGACAGGATGGCGATCTTCACTGATGCGTCCCTCGGTTGCTGGTTGGATAGGGGCGTGTCCACCCATCCAATCACCCCCGGCGAGCAGAAGCTCGTCGGCTGGCGCGAGTGGGTCGGTCTGCCCGGAGTCGGCGTCGACTGGCTCAAGGCCAAGGTCGACACCGGCGCCCAGACGTCGTCGCTGCACGCGTTCGGGCTGAAGGAGTTCGAGCGCGACGGCGCCCCCTGGGTGCGGTTCGAGGTGCACCCGTGGCAGCGGAGCGCGCACGACGCGGTGACCGTCGAGCTGCCCGTCCACGACCGCCGTCGCGTGCGCAGCTCGTCGGGTCACACCGAGAAGCGGATCGTGGTCGTCCTCGACGTGCGTCTCCACGGCGACCTGGTCCCCGCCGAGGTCACCCTCACTCGGCGCGACGCCATGGGGTTCCGCATGCTGCTCGGGCGCGAGCTGCTGGCCGGGCAGTACCTCGTCGACTCGGCCGCGTCGTTCCTCGGCGAGCGTCCGCCGCGCGACGTGCGCCGCGCCAACAAGCGGGTCGACGAGCGCTCGCCCGAGCGCGTCTCGCGTCGCAGCTTCCGCCACCCCGCCGAGGACTGACCCGGCGCGCGACCGTCAGTCGCCGATCCGGTTGCCATCGGCGTCCCAGTTCTCGGCGTTCTTCTTGCTGGGCTGCACCCGCGGCGGCTCGCCCGGCATCTTCGGGAACTCGGGCGGGAAGTTCAGCTCGCCGAGCCCCTCGTCGAGATCGCGCTGCCACCACGCGAGCAGGGTGTCGATGCGGCCGGGGTGATCCTGGATGCCCGCCCACGGATCGCCCTGCGCGAGTCGATCCGGGATGGTGCGGACGGTGAAGACCTTCGGATCGACCTCGTCGAGCTCGTCCCAGTGCACCGGGGTCGCGACGGAGGCGTGCGGCAGAGCGCGCGGGCTGTAGGCGCCGGCCATGGTGCGATCGCGGTTGGCCTGGTTGAAGTCGACGAAGATGCGCTCTCCGCGCTCCTCCTTCCACCAGGCGGTGGTGACCTTGTCGGGCATCCGGCGCTCGAGCTCGCGCCCGGCGGCGATCACCGCATGCCGCACGTCGAGGAACTCCCACTCGGGCACGATCGGCGCGAACACGTGCAGGCCGCGGTTGCCGCTGGTCTTGATCCAGGCTTCGAGCCCCGCCTCCTGCAGCACCTCACGCAGCGCGTGGGCCGCGGGGATGGCGTCGGCGAAGCCGGTGCCGGGCTGCGGGTCGAGGTCGATGCGCAGCTCGACGGGATTGTCGGTCACCGGCACCCGCGAGGCCCACGGGTGGAACACCACCGTGTTCATCTGCACGGCCCAGACGATCGCCGCGGGCTCCGTCAGCACGAGCTGCGGATGGCGCCGCCCGCTGTTGTAGCGGACGGTCTCGGACTCGACGAACGCCGGTGCGCCCTTGGGCGGGTTCTTCGAGAAGAACATCTCGCCGCCGACCGCGTCGGGGTAGCGCTCGAGCGAGACGGGCCGGTGCCCGTTGTGCGCGAGGAAGGGGCCGGCCACCGCGAGGGCGTACTCGGCGAGCTCGTGCTTGGTGATCCCCACCTCGGGCCACAGCACGCGGTTGGGGCTGGACAGGCCGACCTCGCGGTCGCCGTCCGGCCCGGGGATGGTCAGGGTGATGCGCTCCGACGCCATGCCGCCACCCTACGGATCCGCGACGATCAGCGGTACGGGGTTGCGCGGGAGCGCCGGGGTCGTGTCAGTCGTCGAGGTCGGGTGCGCCGTCCACCGGCCCCGGCACGACCTCGTCGGGCGCCGCGGTGGTGGCCGCGGTCTGCTCGGCGCCCTGCGGGGTGGCCGCCGGCTCCGCCGGGAGGGCGAGGACGGGGGCGAGCTCGTCGCGCGAGATGGTGATGAGGGGGCCCGCCGGGTCGATGAGCACACCGCCGAGGGCCTCGTGCTCGCGCAGGATCTGCCCGACGCGGGCCGGCGTGAGCGGCAGCGCGCGCTCTTCCCGGCCCTGAGCGGCCACCTCGAGGGGGTGCGAGAACACCTGCAGCAGCCGGGTGCCGTCGACGAGGCGCGCCTCGGCGATGCCCACCTGGTCGTTCGCGGCGGCCTGGCCGACCGCGACCCACAGCGGAACTCCGGCGGCGAGGATCTCGGCGACCTTGCGGGGGCTCTCGGCGTCGCGCGGGGCGGCGATCGCGGCCTTGAGGCGGAGCCCGGGGTCGGCCTGCCCGAGGGCGCGCTCGAGCACCTCGCGCGGCAGCACGGCCCGGTGCGGGGCCGAGTTGTTGTCGACGATGATGCCGGCGAAGTCCTGCTCGACGAGGTGCTTCAGGATCGCGCCGACCGGCTGGCCCACCGCGGAGGTCGAGGCGTCGCCGTCCGCGCGCACGGCGTCGTGCAGCGCCTTGCCCGAGCTGAACACGAGCATGTAGGTCTTGTCGCCGTCGCGGGCGATGCCGAACGAGAGGCGGCCGTTGCCCTCGGCCAGCTGCTCACGGGCGTTGCCCTGCACACGCAGGAAGACGTGTCCCTGCAGCAGCTGCCGCACAACGCCGAGCAGCTGCACGCCGGTGGGCTTCTCGGGCAGGGCGGCGAGCGCCTCGCGCAGCAGGGCGTTGTCGCGCAGGCCCGGCACCGTCTCGAGCTTCTCGGGCGGGGCGGCGGGGGCCAGCGGCAGCTCGCGCTTGGCGGGAGCCGCCGGCTGCGCGGGGGCGTCGGCCGGCGCGGTGCCCGGCCGCAGCGTGTCGTTCGGGGTGGGAAGGCGCGGATCGCCCTGCGGCGGGGCGGCCGGCGGCTGGGCGACCTGCGGGCCGGCGTCGCCGCCGAGCCCTCGGAAGGACGACATCGAGATGCCCACCTGCGGCGCGGGCTCGGCCGGCGTCTCGGGCTGGACGGCCTCGGCCGCCTCGCCCTCTTCCACCGGCTGCTCGGCGGAGACCTCGGCGGCCGGCTGGTCGTCGTTCTTCTTCTTCCGCGAGAACATTCCCATGGGCTCAGCCTACGTGCCGTGGTCAATCACGTCCCGGGTAGTGATCTCCACCCGGGGTCCGCGCTCCCCCGCCCCGGAATGTCGCCCGGGTAGCGTGGCAGGGATGTCCGCCTACCCCTCGACGATCGCGCGCCCGGTCGAGCATGAGCTCGTGATCAAGAAGTCGCGGTTCATCGCCCGGGCGACACCGGTGGCCTCCGTCGCCGAGGCCGAGGCGGTCATCGCGTCGATCCGCAAGGAGTTCTGGGACGCGCGCCACAACTGCACGGCCATGATCACGGGTCTGCGCGGCGATCAGGGTCGGTCGAACGACGACGGCGAGCCCTCCGGCACCGCCGGCATGCCGATGCTCGAGGTGCTGCGGCAGCGGCGGCTCACCGACGTCGTGGTGGTCGTGACGCGGTACTTCGGCGGCATCAAGCTCGGCGCCGGTGGCCTCGTGCGCGCGTACTCGTCGGCGGTCTCCGAGTGCCTGGACGCGGCCGAGCTCGTCGACCGGCGCGAGCTGACCGAGGTGATGCTCGCCGTCGACCACGCCGACGCCGGCCGGATGGACAACCTGCTGCGCGACTGGCTGTCGGGCCGCGACGGGGTCATCGGCGAGACGCTCTACGGCGGGCAGGCGACGCTGAGCGCGTGGATCCCCGCCGACCTGCTGCCGGACCTCCGGGAGGCCGCCGCCGCGTGGTCGTCGGGCGCGCTTGCGCCGGTGACCGGCGAGACCCGCGTCGTGGACGTGCCGAGGCCCTAGCTCCGCCGCGGGCGGGGCGCTACAGCTTCTCGATCGGGGCGATCTTGATGAGCAGCTTCTTGGCGCCGGCCGAGTCGAAGCGGACGTGGGCGATCCGCTTCGCACCCTCGCCCGTGACCACGTCGACGCGCCCCTCACCGAAGTCGTCGTGACGGATCCGGTCGCCGGGGGCCAGTTCGAGATCGCCGTTGTCGCGCACCTTGTTGGTGACGATGCCGGGGAACTTGTCCATCGCGGTCGATTTGGGCTTGAGCCCGCCGCCGGCCGGCAGCGGCTTGGCGCCCCAGCGGTCGGATGTGCCCGAGCCGCCGAAGCCGCCGCCGGGCCGGCGCGCGTTGAGCGCGCGCGACTGGGTGCCCCCGCGCGAGTTGACGTCGCCGGGCGACTGGCGCCAGTGGATCAGGTCGGCGGGGATCTCCTGCAGGAACCGGCTGGGCATCGCCACCGACACCTCGCCGAACTGCGCGCGGGTCATCGCCAGCGACAGATAGAGGCGCTTGCGCGCGCGGGTGATGCCCACGTAGAACAGCCGGCGCTCCTCCTGCGGGCCGCCGGGCTCGCCCGCCGAGATGCGGTGCGGGATCAGATCCTCCTCGACGCCCGTGAGGAACACGGTGTCGAACTCGAGGCCCTTGGCGGTGTGCAGCGTCATCAGCGAGACGGATCCGGACTCGTCGTCGAGATCGTCGCTGTCGGCCACGAGCGCGACCTCGGTGAGGAAGTCGAGGATCGTGCCCTCGGGGTTGTTGCGCGCGAACTCGCGGGTCACCGCGACGAGCTCGTCGAGGTTCTCGATGCGCGCCTCGTCCTGCGGGTCGCGGCTGGCGCGCAGCGCATCCATGTAGCCGGACTTGTTCAGCAGCACCTGCAGACCCTCGGCCACCGACGTGGGCGGCGGGATCTCGCCGTCCGACGGCAGCAGGATCTCCTGCGCCTCGACGAGCACGTTGTGCAGCTGCGCGATCGCGCCCTGGATCTTGGGCCCGAAGCCCAGGTGCGCGTAGTGGGCGAGGGCGTCGCGGAACGTGATGTCGTGCTGCTCGGCGAACGACGAGATGTTCTCGACCGTGACGTCGCCGATGCCCCGACGCGGCTTGTTGATGATCCGGCGCAGCGCCATCTCGTCGGCGGGGTTCGCCACCGAGACGAGGTAGGCGAGGGCGTCCTTGATCTCCTGGCGCTCGTAGAACTTGGTGCCGCCCATGATCTTGTACGGCACGGCCGAGCGGATGAAGATCTCCTCCAGCGCACGGGACTGCGAGTTGGTGCGGTAGAACACGGCCATCTCGCCGTAGTGGGTGCCCTTGCCGCGCAGCGCCTCGATCTCGTCGGCGACGAACTGCGCCTCGTCGTGCTGCGAGTAGCCGGTGAAGCCGATGACCTTCTCGCCGTCGCCCTGGTCGCTCCAGAGCTTCTTGTCCTTGCGGTCGAAGTTGTTGCTGATCACCGAGTTCGCCGCGGTGAGGATGTTCTGCGTCGAGCGGTAGTTCTGCTCGAGCAGCACGACCTTCGCCCCGGGGAAGTCGCGCTCGAACTCGCTGATGTTGCGGATGTCGGCGCCGCGGAAGGCGTAGATCGACTGGTCGGAGTCGCCGACCACGGTGAGCGAGGCGCCCTCGGCCTCGTCCATCAGCGCGAGCATGCCGCCCCCGACGTCGGAGCTGTCGGTGACGGGGCGCGTCAGCTCGTGGATCAGGGCGTACTGCGCGTGGTTGGTGTCCTGGTACTCGTCGACCAGGATGTGGCGGAACCGCTTGCGATAGACGTCGGCGACCTTCGGGAAGGCGCGGAAGAGATAGACCGTCTGGGCGATGAGGTCGTCGAAGTCGAAGGCGTTGGCCTTCTGCAGGCGGCGCTGGTACTCGCGGAAGAGCGTCGCGAACATGCGCTCGACCGGGTCGTTCATGTTCGCGTCGCGCGCGTACGAGTCGGCGTCGGCCAGCTCGTTCTTGAGCTTCGAGATCTTCGACTGCACGGCGGCGGGGGTGAGGCCCAGCGCGTCGGCCTCGTGCTCCTTCACCAGGCGCTTGATGAGCGCCCGGGAGTCTCCCGAGTCGTAGATGGTGAACGCCTTGGTGAACCCGAACTGGTCGGCCTCGCGGCGCAGGATGCGCACGCACGCCGAGTGGAACGTCGAGATCCACATGCCCTTCGCGCTCTCGCCCACGAGCTGGGCGACGCGCTCGCGCATCTCGCCCGCGGCCTTGTTGGTGAACGTGATGGCCAGGATCTGGCTGGGCCACGCCTCGCGGTTGCGCAGCAGCGACGCGATGCGGTGCGTCAGGACCCGCGTCTTGCCCGATCCCGCGCCGGCGACGATGAGCAGGGCCGGACCGCGGTGCACGACGGCCTCGCGCTGCTGCGGATTGAGCCCCTCGAGCAGCTCGTCGGCACCCCCGGATGCGGCGCCGGACGCCCCGAAGGAGGGACCGGATCCGGCAGGGACGATAAGGGGAGTTGACGCGTCGCTCATGGCGCCTTCGAGTCTACGGCGGGGTGCCGACACTCCCCTGTGGGCGTCCTACTCGCGGAAGAACGCCAGCCCGAGGTCCGGGTGGTCGACGAAGACGCCGTCGACGCCCGAGCGGAGGATGACGTCCCACTCCGCCTCGTAGTCGCCGAACGCCGGCTTGCCGCCCGGGCCGCGGAACCCCTTCAGCAGGAAGCCGTTCTCGGGGCGGGCCGTCCAGGTGAACACCTGCAGACCCCGCTCGTGGGCGTCGGCGACGATCGGCGAGGGCCCGGTCGCGCGGCCCATCCGATCCGGTGCCAGGATCATCCGCTTGTCGACGCTGATGCCGTCGACGGCCCCGACGAGGCGGTCGAGCCCGCCCGGCGTCGCCGTCGCCGGGTACGTCGGCGCGGCGTCCCCCAGCGCCATCTGCAGGTCGAACGCCGTCCCCTTCGCCTCGAGCAGATAGATGTACGTCGCCGCCAGGCCCGCCTCGCGCAGCCGACGCAGCACGGTCGACTCGAACGCCTCCACCACCAGCGGCAGGTCGCCCGTGTCCCAGCCCGTGGCCCGCAGGTCGGCGAGGATCATCGGCACCAGATCGAGACCGATCCGCTCGAAGTAGGTCGCGTGCTTGACCTCCAGCACCACCCCGATCTCGCGGCCCTGCTCGAGCGACGCAGCGCGCACCAGCTCGAGCACGTCGACGAGCCGCAGGATGGGCTGCGAGTCGTCGAAGGTCGCGCTGCGGGGGCGGATGTGCGGGATCCGCTCGCGGACGAGGAGCGTGGACAGCTCGCCCCAGGTGAAGTCCTCGGTGAACCAGCCCGTGAGCTTCACGCCGTCGACCGTCTTGGTGGTGCGGCGGTCGGCGAACTCCGGATGATCGGCGACGTTCGTCGTGCCGGAGATCTCGTTCTCGTGGCGCACCACAAGGACCCCGTCGCGCGTAGCCACGATGTCGGGCTCGACCGCGTCGACGCCCAGCTCGACGGCGAGGTCGTAGGACGAACGCGAGTGCTCCGGCCGGTACCCCGGGGCTCCCCGGTGGCCGATCACAAGCGGAAGGCGGCGAGGCATGCGAACAGCCTAGGTCGGGGCCGCGAGGAGGGCCCGGGAACGTTCGCCGGCGGCGTAGCCGGGGGCGGAAATGTCCAGCCCAGGCATAAGAATCCCTGAGTAATCTGGACCCACGGCGTCTGACGACGCTGCATGGAAACCATTGGAGCTGACCATCATGGCCAAGTTCGGATTCACTGACCCCGCGTTCCAGACGTCGACGCGTCCCCCGGCTGCGCCCTCGTCGTCGCCGTACGGCCCGGGCTTCGACGCCCGCCAGCAGAACGCGGGCCTCGTGCCGCCCGCCCCGCCCGCCGAGCACCTCGACGGCATGTTCTCGGCCCCCGCCGCCAGCGCGATCGACACCGGCCGCATGACGGTCGAGGACACGATCCACAAGACCGTCGCCGCATTCGCCGTGCTGCTCGTCGCGGCCGCTGCCGGGTGGTTCTTCACCACCACGAACCCCGGGATGGGCATGGGCCTCGCGCTCGTGGGCGCCCTCGCCGGCTTCGTGCTCGGCCTCGTCAACGCCTTCAAGAAGCTGCCGGGCGCCGGCCTCGTGCTCGCCTACTCGGCGGCGCAGGGTCTGTTCATCGGCGCGTTCTCGCTGATCATGGAGATGACCTTCCCGGGCATCGTCCTGCAGGCCACGCTCGCCACGGTCGCGGTCGTCGGCGTGACGCTGGCGCTGTTCTCGAGCGGCAAGGTGCGCACCTCGCCCCGCGCCAACAAGATCTTCCTCGTGGCCCTGCTCGGCTACGGCGTCTTCAGCCTCCTGAACCTCGGCCTCATGTGGTTCGGCGGCAACATCCCCTTCGGCAACGGCACCTTCGGCGACCTGGCCTGGGGCATCCGCTCGATGGAGATCATGGGCATGCCCCTCGGCGTCATCATCGGCGTGCTGGCCGTGCTGATGGGCGCCTACTCGCTCGTGATGGACTTCGAGTTCGTGCAGAACGGCGCCCGCAACGGCGCCCCCCGCAAGCTCGGCTGGAAGGCCTCGTTCGGCATCGTCGCGACCGTCGTCTGGATCTACGTCGAGATCCTGCGGATCCTCGCGATCCTGCGCGGCAACGACTGACGCACCGCTTCACCCACGAAGGCCCCGTCCACTCGGACGGGGCCTTCGTCGTGCGGCGCCCGGTTCCTCCGGGGATCCCGCGTTCTCCGGGCCGATCGCGGGGATCCGGCCCTGACGATCCGGGATCCCCTCGGAAGCCGCGCGCTACCGCAGCGGGCCGCCCTCGGCGATGACGCGATCGATCAGCGCGCGCACCACCCGGGTGTCCTGGCGGAGGCCGTCGTGCTCGTACTCGTTCGTCACCCAGAGGTGGGTGTTCGGGACGACGCGGGCGGTCTCCTGGGCGTAGCCGAAGTCGACGTACATGTCGTCGAAGTACATGGCGGCCGCGATCGGCACCTCGTTGCGGCGCAGCGCATCGGCGTCGTAGAGGGCCGGATGATCCTCCCGCTCGGCGAGCGCGTGGGCGGCGTCGCGGAAGGGGCGCAGCGAGGCGATCTCGTCGAACTGCCATGGGAAGAACATCTCCCCCGTGAACGGCATCGGGGTCTCGGTCGCCGAGAGCCCGCCGAGCTCGAGACGCACCTGCTCGGCCGCCCACGCGGTGGCGCCCGCACCGGACGCGTAGATCTCCTCCTGCAGCAGCGCGTAGAGCGGGCCGCGCCAGTACTGCGTGAGCGCGTCGACCTCCGCCAGGAAGCCGTCGCTCAGGCGCCCCCCGGCGGTGAAGGCCTCGTCGAACAGCCAGTGCAGGCGCTCGAAGCCCGGCTGCACGCCGAAGTCGATGCCCAGGGTCTGGAGGCGGCGGGCGCTGAGCCGGTCGCCGCTCGGCAGCCGCACGTCGCCGTTCTCGACCGCGTCGACCACGCGGGCGATGACATCGGCGTCCTGCGGGTAGCGGCGATAGAACTCGGCGGTCTTGGCGGCCACGCGCGGGAACGTCCGCCGGTAGACGTCCCGGGGATCCGGCTCGAACGACGTCAGGCCGCCCGTCACGTACGCCGCCGAGACGGCCTCGGGGTGGAACGAGAGGTAGGTCAGGGTGAGGAAGCCGCCGTAGCTCTGGCCGAGCGTCTGCCAGCGCACGCCGCCGAACACCGTGCGCCGCAGGTGCTCGAGGTCGGCGATGATCTGCTCGGCGCGGAAGCACTGCAGGAAAGACGCGGCCTCCTGCGCCGTCATCCCCGCGATCGACGACGCCTGCACACGCGTCGACCGCCCCGTGCCGCGCTGGTCGAGCAGCAGCAGCCGGTGCGACTGCAGCACCTCGTCGATCCAGTCGGCGCCGGGCATCGGCCGCGGCCCCTTCCCGCCGGGCCCGCCCTGCAGGAAGACCAGGATCGGCGCATCCTGCCGGTCGACGTCGGCCACCTCGCGCGCGAACACCTCGATCTCGCCCCGCGAGGGGTCGTTCCAGTCAAGGGGGACGGTCACGGTGTGATCCCGGATCACGCGGTCGCGCATCCGATACGAGAAGGCGGTCATGGATCCATCCTCCCCCGCGGGACGTGACCGCGAGCGGTCACTCCCGCTGCGCGAGCACCCGGTCGACCGGGCCGTACTCGACCGCGGCCTCGGCCGTGAAGACGCGATCGCGGTCGGTGTCATGGCGCAGCTGCTCGCGCGAGCGGCCGGTGTGCGCAGACAGGATCCCCTCCATGTCGCCCCGGACGCGCACGAGCTCGTCGGCGTGCAGGATCAGGTCGGGGATCGTTCCGCGACTCTGCGCCCCCGGCTGGTGCAGCACGATGCGGGCATGCGGCAGGGCCGAGCGGCGCCCCGCGGCCCCGGCCGCCAGCAGCACCGCGCCGGCGCCCACGGCCTGCCCCACCACCGTCGTCGCGACCGCCGGGCGCACGTACCGCATCGTGTCGTGGATGGCGAGCATGGCCGACGGGTCACCGCCCTCGCAGTTGATGTAGAGCTGGATCTCGCGGCCGGGGCTGTCGGACTCGAGGTGCAGCAGCTGCGCGATCAGCGCGTTCGCGACGCCCGCGTCGATCGCCGTGCCGAGGTAGACCACACGCTCGGCGAGCAGGTGCGAGTAGACGTCCATGATCCGTTCGCCGCGCGGGTCGCGCGTGATCACGTTCGGGATCGCGTAGCCGCTCACGCGACGGCCTCCGCCCGCATCCCGATGCGCGGGCGCTGCGCGGGCATGACGTCGGCGAAGCTGTCGACCACGCCGTCCACGAATCCGTAGTCGACGGCCTCCTTCGCGGTGTACCAGTGGTCGTGCAGCGAATCCTCGAAGACCCGCTGGCGCGGCTGGCCAGTGTCGTCCGCGATGAGCCCGAGCACGGTGTCGCGCATGTGCCGCAGGTCGTCGGCCTGCAGCTCGACGTCCGCCGCCGTGCCGCCGATCCCGGCGGATCCCTGATGCAGCAGGATCCGCGCGTGCGGCATCGCGCGCCGCTTGCCTCTCGTCCCCGCCGACAGCAGGAACTGGCCGGCGCTGCAGGCGAGTCCGACCGCCAGGGTCGACACATCGTTCGGGATCAGGCGCATGACGTCGCGGATCGCGAGCATCGAGGGCACCGAGCCGCCTGGCGAGTGGATCCAGAGCGCGATGTCGGAGACCGGGTCGTCGTCGGCGAGGGCCAGCAGCTGCGTGAGCAGCAGGGTGCCGTTGTCGTCGTCGAGGGGCCCGTCGAGCATCAGCACACGACGCAGGTAGAGCGCCCGGCGTGCCTCCGCGGTGAACTGCGGGATCTTTCCTTCTTCAGCCATGCCGCCAGCCTGAGGCGACGGCGGCCGCGGTGGGGGCGGATCCGCCCTCGGCCGATCGGCCGACGGCAGAACCGCTCAGGCGGCGAGCGCGAGCAGCTGAGCCCCGGCCGGCGCCGCGACGGGAGCGGCCCCGCCGCCGGCGGTCGCGCGCAGATCCTCGGCGACGCCGGAGGTCAAGTCGAGGAGCGTGCCGTCGAGCGCGCCGAGGACGGCCGCGACCATCTCGCTCGAGGCCTCCTTGCGGCCGCGCTCGATCTCCGACAGGTACTGCACCGAGATCCCCGCGCGGCGGGCGACATCGGCCAGCCGCTCACCGCGCGCGTGCCTCATGCGCCGCAGCCGCTCGCCGACGAGGTGGCGCCACAGCGGATCCGGGTCCGTGACAGGTGACGGGGTGCGCAGCGGCAGCAGTTCGGCCATGCCTCACGGTAGGCACCCACCCCGCACGATCGCACCCCGTTCCGCCGTGGGCAGAACGGGGTGCGCTCGCGGCCTGTGCGGGGCCGTGCGCCCGGATCGGATCAGGCGTCGATCTGGTCGAGCATGTGCGCCGGCACCCGCGTCGGCGAGGCGGCGAAGCTCTTGCCGTTGGGACGGGTGAGGACGACGCGCTGGGGGGCGGTGCGTCCGTGGGTGGCGTACATCATCAGGCCGACGAATGTCAGGCCGCCGACGAGGTTGCCGATGACGGTGGGGATCTCGTTCCACACCAGGTAGTCGACGAGCGTGAAGTCGGCGCCGAGCAGCAGGCCGGTCGGGAACAGGAACATGTTGACGACCGAGTGCTCGAAGCCCATGTAGAAGAAGAGCATGATGGGCAGCCACATGCCGAGGACCTTGCCGGGCACCGAGGTCGACATCATCGCGGCGACGACGCCGGTGGAGACCATCCAGTTGCACAGCATGCCGCGGATGAACAGGGTGAGCATGCCGCCGGCCCCGTGCTCGGCGTACCCCAGGGTGCGGCCGTGGCCGATCTCGCCGATGGCGTGACCCACCGCGCTCGGCTCGGTCGTGAAGCCGTACGTGAAGTAGATCGCCATGCACACCGCCACGAGGAACGCGCCGGCGAAGTTGCCGAGGAACACCAGGCCCCAGTTGCGCCCGATGCCGCCGAGGGTGATGCCGGGGCGCTTGTCGAACAGCGCCAGCGGCGCCAGGGTGAACACCCCCGTCAGCAGGTCGTAGCCGAGCAGGTAGAGCAGCACGAAGCCCGCGGGGAACAGCAGCGCACCGAGCAGCGGCTGCCCGGTCTGCGTCGAGACGGTCACCGCGAACGCCGCGCCGAGGGTCAGCATGGCCCCGCCCATGAAGGCGCGGATCAGCGTGTCCCGCGTCGAGAGCAGGATCTTCGACTCGCCGGCGTCGATCATGCGGGTGATCAGTTCGGCGGGCTTCACGTAGGACATGGGGTCTCCTCGGGGCTGGGTGATCCCAGCGTGGCGCGCGGTCGTTTCGGGCGGCGGATCCCCCGCGTTACACGAGTGCGCCGATCCGCTCACGCGCGTGACGGGGGCACGGTGAGATCCGCGCCGCGGGCCGTCGTGGGCGGGATCTTCCGCGGGGCGGCGAGCGCATGCTTCCCCGCGGGCGGCGGATGGCGCACCATGGTCGGATGGACACCGTCGTTCCCTCGGTCATCGACCACGCCGCCCACACCGCGTACTCCGATCCGGGGGCGCACGCCGCGCTGCTCGACGAGCTCCCGACGGATCCGGGCGCGCTCGGGGAGGTCGCGCGCAACGTGATCGTCCACTATCGGGCGTTCCAGCCGCAGCTGCCGGAGGCCACCCGCGGCGACATCAACACGCGCTGGCTGCGGGCGATCCTCGACACCGACCAGGAACGGCATGCCGCGCCGCTGGCCGAGGAGCGCGAGCTCGCGACGCGGGTGCAGGGCTGCTGCCGCGATCACACCCTGCTCTGCGTCGGGGCCCTGCGCCAGCACGGCATCCCCGCGCGCAGCCGCGTCGGGTTCGCGGGGTACTTCACCGGGGGCTTCCACCACGACCACGTGATCGTCGAGGCGTGGATCGACGGCGGCTGGCGCCGGTTCGACCCGGAGGTCGAGGCGCCCTCTCCGGAGCTGGCGACGCCGCTCGACATGGCGCTGGAGGCCGCCGACGCCACCGGCTTCACCACGGCGGCGCAGGCCTGGGTGGCGTACCGGCGCGGCGAGATCGACGCCTCGCGCTACGGCGTCCACCCCGATGTGCCGGAGGTGGGCGGGGCGGGCTTCCTGTACGGCGAGGTGATCTACGAGGTCGCCCACCGGTTCGGCGACGAGCTGCTGCTCTGGGACGCCTGGGGCCGCATCGCCCCTCCCGATGCGCCCGTCAGCGACGAGGACGCCGCACTCGCCGACGAGATCGCCGCCCTGCTGCTCGCGGCCGACGCGGGCGACCTCGACGCCGAGCGCCGCCTCCTCGAGCGGTACCGGTCCGATCCGGGTCTGCACCCCGGCCCGCGGATCCTGACCATGGACCCCTTCGGCGGCCCGCCCGCGCACGTGACGCTCTGAGTCCCGGGCGGCCCCCGCCCCCGCCGGGCATGCCTATCCTTGCCGCGTGACCGACACCCTCCCCGACGTCCCCGCACTGCTGCGCGCCCGCTACGGACGCGCAGCCCCCGAGATCACGGATCCGGACATCCTGGCCAGCGAGACGCTGCGGCTGATCCTGAATCACCACACGGTGCGCACGTACTCGGATCGGGTGGTCTCCGACGAGCACATCGCCGCGATCGTGGCGGCGGCGCAGTCGGCGTCGTCCTCGTCGAACAACCAGAGCTGGAGCGTCGTCGAGGTGCGCGACGCGGGGGCGAAGCGGCGGCTGGTGTACGAGGCGGGCGGCAGCGCGTTCATCGCGCACGCGCCGGTGGTGCTGGTGTTCGTGGCCGACTGGGCGCGCGCGACCGCGATCGCCGGGTCGCACGGCGCCGGATCGGAGGCGGTCGGCTACCTCGAGTCGACCCTCGTCGCGTTCGTGGACGCGGGCATCGCCGCCCAGAGCGCCGTGCTCGCCGCGGAGGCTCTGGGCCTCGGCACGTCGTACCTCGGATCGCTGCGCAACCACCCGGAGGCCGCCGCCGACATCGTGGGCCTGCCCCAGGGCGCCGCCGTGGCGTTCGGGGTGGCCCTCGGCTGGCCCGCCGACTCGGCAGGCATCAAGCCGCGCCTCGCGCCGCACGTGGTGCACGCGCGGGAGCACTACCGCGAGGTCGCCCTCGCCGATGCCGAGGCGTACGACGAGGAGCTGGCCCGCTACAACGCCTCCCAGGCGCGTGCGGGCACGAGCTGGATCGCCGCGGTCACCGCCCGCGTGCGCGACCTGCGCGGCCTGCACGGGCGCGAGACCGCGCGCGCGGCCCTCGAGCGCCGCGGCCTCCCGTCGCGGTGAGCGGCGGCGCGGTGCGTCGCCGCCGAGCGCGGCCCGGGTGGGCCACTCGTGCGTCGCGGTGCGTCCACTCGGCCGTTGACTAGTCCCGCGCGGGTTCACTAGTCCAGGCGGGACTAGTCGGCCCGCCGAGGACTAGTCAACCGGCGCGGCCGACCTTCCAGTAGCCGGTGAAGGCGATGTCGTGCTTGGGGACGCCCGCGGCCACGAGGTGGCGGCGTCCCTCGGCGGCGAGGGTCTGCTCCCCCGCGATGTAGACGCCGACCGGCAGCACGGGGGCGATCGTGCGCAGCGTCTCGAGGGCGAGCCGCCCGGGCTGCGCGAGCGGATCGGCACGAGGCAGCCAGCGCACCTCGACCCCCTCGGGGGCCTCCAGCGGCTGGGCGTCGTCCGGGTCGGGGATCTCGACGAGCGCGATGCCCCTGGCGTCGCGGGGCAGGTCGCGCAGGATCCCCGCAACGGCGGGGAGGGCCGACTCGTCGCCGACGAGGAGGTACTCCCCCGAAGGGTGCGGCTCGAACCCGCGCCCCTGGTCGAGCAGCATCACGCGCTCACCGCGCTGGGCGCGCTGGGCCCACGGGCCGGCGACACCCGCGTCGCCGTGCGCGACCAAGTCGATGTCGACCTCGCCGCTCTCGGGGCGGTGCCCCCGCACCGTGTACGCCCGGAAGAGCGGGCGGGTGTGAGAGCTCGCCATGAGGTACTTCAGGTACCCGGCCATGCCGAACCCCTCGGGGACCGCGTCGAAGTCGGTGGTGCCGTCCTCGCGAGGGAGGAACAGGCGGAACCACTGGTCGAACCCGTGCCGCGGCAGCCTCGTGAGCTCGTCACCCGCCACCGTCACGCGCTGCATGTGCGGGGTGACCCGTTCGCTGCGCACGACCTCGGCGAGGTAGTGACCGCGGGTCTTCCGGGCATCGGCGAAGGCCACAGGGGCTCCTGTCGGTAGCGGGGGGGACGACGTGAGAACACGAAGTAAGGCGACCCTAATCATAGGGTCGCCTCGCCTCGTGCTCCGACCGATTACGGCGCCGGACGCAACGACACCCGACCCGCCGAGACCTCGACCGTGATCACGTGGTCGGATCCCGGGTCGACCGTGAGGCCGTTGTCGAACTGACCCGCGGTGACGTCCTGCGTCACGGCGTACGCCTCATCGGGCAGCGTGAGATCGAGCTCGCCCGCGCTGACGTCGAGGTCGACGCGGTCGGGGGCGCGCCCCGTGAGCTGACCCGTGAAGCTGCCCGCGGCGAGGCTGAGCTCGGCGTCGCGGACACCGGCGAGGTCGAGCTCGGCCGACCCGGCGCTCATGTCCACCGACAGGTGATCCGCCGATCCGGTGACGTCGACGGATCCGGCCCCGAGGTCGATGTCGAGGGCCCCGAACTCGCCGTCGGCGATCAGCTCTCCGGCGCCGAGCGACAGGTCGGCGTCCATCCCCCGCAGCGACGACGGCAGCGTGAGCACCACGCGCTCGTCGGCCTCCGAACGGCCGAAGACGCCCCAGTCGCCCCAGCCGCCGCCGAAGAAGCCGTCGCCGCTGCGCACGACCAGCTCGTCGCCGTCGCGCTCCATGCGCCAGTCGCCGCGCACGCCCTCGAGCGAGAGCCGCGCCTCGTCGACGTCCGAGAAGTCGAGTGTCACGTGGGCCGCAGCGCCGTCGAGCTCGAGGCCGGTGACACCGGTGACATCCGCCGTGAGCACCTCGGTGGTGCGTGTCGCCTCGGCGATCGCGCCGCGGATGGTCGGGACCACGGCGCCCACGAGGACGAGCGATCCGACCACGATCGCGACGACCGAGATCACGCGGCCCGCGGACCCCCGCGACCCGGGACCGGTGGGGCCTGCGGGCTGCGGGGAGGATCCCTGCGGTGCCGGGGCGGGCGAGGCCGGCCCGACCGGCGGAGGGGTGAGCATGGCGTTCATCGTGCGGCTCCTGTCTGCGGCGTTCCGCCGCCGAATTCGTGGTGGGCGAGCGCCGCGAGCACACGGCGGTTGCCGTTCTCGTCGGGCTCGAGGCCGAGCTTCTGGAAGATCGCGGTGATGTGCTTCTCGACGCTCGCCTCCGAGAGGAACAGCGTCGCGGCAATCGCCTGGTTGCTGCGCCCCTCGGCGATCAGCGCGAGCACGGTGCGCTCGCGCTCGGTGAGGCGGGCGAGTCGGTCGTCCTGAGCGCGCCGGGTGAGCAGCTGCGCGACGACCTCGGGGTCGAGCACGGTCGCGCCCTGTCCGATCCGCTCGACCGACTCGAGGAACTCGGCGACGTCGGCGACGCGATCCTTGAGCAGGTAGCCGAGCGAGCCCTGGCCGCCGGTGATCAGCTCGCTGGCGTAGCGCTCCTCGACGTACTGCGACAGCACCAGCACCGCGAGGGCAGGGTGCGCGGACCGCAGCGAGATGGCGGCGCGGATGCCCTCGTCGGTGAACGTCGGGGGCAGCCGGACGTCCAGGATCGCCAGGTCGGGCGAGGTCGAGGCGACCGTCTCGGTCAGCTCCTGGGTGTCCGGGAGGGCCGCGACCACGGTGTGGCCGGCGTCCTCGAGGAGACGGACGATGCCCTCGCGGAGGAGCACCGAGTCCTCGCAGATCAGGATGCGCACGGGACGCTCACCTCCAGCGACGTCGGACCGCCCTGGGGGCTGTCCAGGCGGATCGTGCCGCCGGCGGCGGTCACGCGGTTGACGATGCCGTCGAGGCCACCGCCGGGCAGCACCTGGGCGCCGCCGATGCCGTTGTCCTCGACGCGGGCCCACAGCGTCCCGTCGTCGCGGCGACGCACCGTCACGCGGCATTCGGTGGCGCGGGAGTGCTTGGCGGCGTTGGTCAGCGACTCCGCGAGTGCGAAGTACACGGCCGCCTCGGCGTCGCGGCTGCAGCGGCCGTCGATGCGCACATCGAGCTTCACCGGCACGTGCGAGCGTCCGGCCAGGGCCGACAGCGCCGCATCGAGCCCGCGGTCGTCCAGCACCGAGGCGTGGATGCCACGCGCCAGCTGGCGCAGCTCGGTGATCGCGGCCTTCGTCGAGGTGTGCGCCTCGGAGACGAGCTCCTTGGCCTTGCCCGGGTCGGTGTCGATCTTCTGCTGGGCGAGGCCCAGCGTCATGCCGATCGACACGAGTCGCGGCTGGACGCCGTCATGCAGGTCGCGCTCGATGCGCGTGCGCTCGACGTCGGCGGCGCGCACGGCGCCGGCTCGCTGATCCTGCGCCTGTCGCGCCTGCTGGTCGGCGTCGCGGGCCAGGGCGGCCAGCTGGGCCTCCCGCGACGGGATGAGGATCGCTCGCGCGATCACCCCGTGCAGCAGCGCCAGCCCCAGGATCGCCGCGAGCGAGGCGACGAACAGGATCGCGCCGACGAGCGGCGCCCACGAGGCGAGGATCTCGAAGCCCAGGATCTCGACGACGCCGTCCGAGGCGAACAGCGGGGCGAACGCGACGATCGCCGAGGTGATCATCAGGCGCACGACGAACAGCAGGAGCAGACCCGTGAGGCTCGACACGATCAGGTTCGCGATGGCGCGCCACATGGATCCGTCGATCGCCTGCGCCCAGAGGGCGCGCAGCCAGCCGCCGAAGCCGGGCCGCGGGGCGCGGCGCAGACGGAGCTGCGGCAGACCCACCTGGTACAGCCCGTCGATGCGCGCGGTCTCGACCCAGCCGATCCCGAAGAGGACGTAGACGAGGGCGACGAGCGCGATGAGGCCGATGCCGATGATGGGCAGCGTCGCGACGCCGATGCTGAGCAGGAGCCCGACGCCCGCGGCGATGACGGGGCCGATGGCGCCGACCGCCGCGAGATGCGCCGTGGCGGCCAGCAGCCGTCGCGGCGTGGGCCGGGCGGGAGCGGAGGAAGTGGTCATGGCTCAAAGCTATGACCCGGCTCGTGCGCCCGGCACCGAGCGGGCCCGACGCTTGGCTTCGGGGTTTCCCTACCCTTCCCTCCGAGCGGCTGGTCGCCCCGCCGAAGGCCCCTGCGGATGCGGAAAGGACGTGTCCTCGGGGGAGGACACGTCCTTTCAGACGCGAGGCGGACGCCTCAGCGCGGGATCACTCCCACTCGATCGTCCCCGGGGGCTTGGAGGTGACGTCGAGCACCACGCGGTTGATCTCGCGGACCTCGTTGGTGATGCGGTTCGAGATCTTCGAGAGCACGTCGTAGGGCACGCGCGACCAGTCGGCGGTCATCGCGTCCTCGGACGAGACGGGGCGCAGCACCACGGGGTGGCCGTAGGTGCGGCCATCGCCCTGGACGCCCACCGAGCGGACGTCGGCGAGCAGCACAACGGGGCACTGCCAGATCTCGTTGTCGAGGCCGGCCTTGGTGAGCTCCTCGCGGGCGATCGCGTCGGCCTCGCGCAGGATGTCGAGGCGCTCGCGGGTGACCTCGCCGATGATGCGGATGCCGAGGCCGGGGCCCGGGAAGGGCTGACGGCCGACGATCGCCTCGGGGATGCCGAGCTCGCGGCCGATGGCGCGCACCTCGTCCTTGAACAGCGTGCGCAGCGGCTCGACCAGCTCGAAGTCGAGGTCCTCCGGCAGCCCGCCCACGTTGTGGTGGCTCTTGATGTTCGCCGTGCCGGCGCCGCCGCCCGACTCCACCACGTCGGGGTAGAGCGTTCCCTGCACGAGGAACTTGACCTTCTCGCCGGACTCCTTGGCCTCGGCGACGAGGTCGAGCTGCACCTTCTCGAACGCGCGGATGAACTCGCGGCCGATGATCTTGCGCTTGGTCTCGGGGTCGGTGACCCCGGCGAGGTGACCGAGGAAGGTCTCCTCGGCCTCGACCGTGATGAGGCGCACGCCGGTCGACTCGACGTAGTCCTTCTCGACCTGCTCGCGCTCGCCCTTGCGGAGGAGGCCGTGGTCGACGAAGACGGCGGTGAGCTGGTCGCCCACGGCCTTGTGCACAAGGGCCGTCGAGACGGCCGAGTCGACGCCGCCCGAGAGCGCCGAGATGACGCGGGCGTCGCCGATCTGCGCCTGGATGCGTGCGACCTGCTCGGCGATCACGTTGTCGGCGTTCCAGTTCGCGGGGAGGCCCGCGGCCTTGTGCAGGAAGTTCTCGATGACCTTCTGGCCGAAGTCCGAGTGCTTCACCTCGGGGTGCCACTGCACGCCGTAGAAGCACTTCTCGGCGTTGCCGAACGCGGCGACCGGGGTCGCGGCCGTCGAGGCGAGCACCTCGAAGCCCTCGGGGGCCTTGGCGACCTGGTCGCCGTGGCTCATCCACACGTTCTGGTCGGCGGGCTGGCCGCCGAGCAGCACGCCGCCGTCGCCCACCAGCGCGGCGTCGGTGGCGCCGTACTCGCGCAGGCCCGTGTTGGCGACCTCGCCGCCGAGCGCCTGCGCCATGACCTGGAAGCCGTAGCAGATGCCGAGCGTCGGGACGCCGAGGTCGAAGACCGCGGGGTCGAGGCGGGGCGCGCCCTCCTCATAGACCGACGAGGGCCCGCCGGAGAGGATGATCGCGACCGGGTTGTGCGATGCGATCTCCTCGGCCGTGGCCGTGTGAGGGATCAACTCGCTGAAGACACCGGCCTCGCGCACACGACGCGCGATGAGCTGCGCGTACTGGGCGCCGAAATCGACGACCAGCACGGGGCGCTGGACGGTGTCGGCGGTGACATCTGCTGTCACTGGGCGACCTCCTGTGGGTTCTCTGTCGCAGCCTGGGCTGCCTTCTCGGCGGCCGCGGTCTCGCGCTCGGCCAGGTAGCGCTTCACGTCGCGGGCGACGACGAACTCCATGATGAAGGAGAGGAACGGGATCACGCCGCCACCGGCGAGCAGGATGAACCGCCAGAACGGCCAGCGCATCAGGCTCCATACGCGGAAGCAGGCGAAGAGGTACACGACGTAGAACCAGCCGTGCACGATGAGGATGCCGAGCGACAGGTTCACGCCGTCGCCGGTGGAGACGAGCTCGTCGCCCTGGGCCACGACCTCGCGGAACGCGAAGAGGCCGTGCGAGTCGAGGAAGAACAGCTCGACCGCCAGGGGCGTGTACTTGAGGACCATCTCGGCGCAGAGCAGCAGGAGGCCGATGCCGGTGATCACGGAGCAGATCTGGTAGAACCGCAGCGCGCCCCTGATCTGCGGGAACGTGGCGAGCTTCGGGCGAGGCATGGGGTCCAGTCTATCGGCGGCGGCTGGGCGCTTCGTCCGCGTCCCGCCCCGGATCCGGCCTCACTCCTCGTCGGGGTCGATGCCCTCGAACTCCTCGACCTCGCGCTCCCACGCGTCGCGCGCGAGGCGGTACCAGAGGTAGAACGCGAAGCCCGCGAAGACGGCCCACTCGACCGCGTAGAAGATGTTCAGCCAGTTGATGGGGCTGCCGATCTCCGGAGCGGGCGACGAGATCGGCTCCAGCCCGGCGTCGGCGAGAGACCCGGTCGGATCCGTCGACGTCACGTAGGCGCGGAAGACGTCGGTGCCGCCCTCGGGCAGGTGCCAGCGGCTGAGCAGGGCGGCGGGAGACATCCGGGTCTGCTCGAGCGGGTCGGCGCCGGCGGGCGGCAGCTGCGGGCCCTCGTCCGAGATGACGCGGCCGGTGAGCTCGACCTCGTCTCCGCCCGCTCGGGCGGCCTCATCGAGCGCCTCCACCGCGGCATCCGCCGCGGCGCGGTCATCGGCCCACCCGATCGCCACGGCGAGCGCGGCATCGGGGGTGGTCAGGTGGCCGGTGACCCAGTAGCCCTCGACATCGTCGTTGAAGCGCGACGAGATCACGATGAAGTCGCCGGGCACCCACGTGCCCGTGACCTCGACGCGCTGGCCGACCAGGGGCTCCTCGAGGTACTCCCCCGGCAGCACCACGTCGGTGAGGGGGCGCACCTCCTCGGTCGCCCCCGCGGGAAGCGGATCCTCGTCGATCGCGGTCGAGAGCTGCCACTGCCCGAGCCACGCGAACACCGCCGCCACCACGAGGGCGAGCAGCAGCAGGGCGATCCAGCGCGGACGCAGCAGCACCTCCCGCAGCGTGGGCGGGAAGAGCAGCCCCTCCGGGGCGGATCCGTCAGTGGTGGTCATACGGCGCGACGACGACCTCGACCCGCTGGAACTCCTTGAGGTCGGAGTATCCCGTGGTCGCCATCGACTTGCGCAGGGCGCCGATGAGGTTCGCGGTGCCGTCGGCCATCGACGCCGGTCCGTACAGGACCTCCTCGAGGGTGCCGACCTGGGGGACCTTCACGCGGCGGCCGCGCGGCAGCTTCGCGTGGTGGGCCTCGGGGCCCCAGTGGAAGCCGCGACCGGGCGCATCCGTGGCACGAGCCAGGGCGACGCCCAGCATGACCGCGTCGGCGCCCATGGCGAGGGCCTTCACGATGTCGCCCGAGGTGCCCACGCCGCCGTCGGCGATCACGTGCACGTAGCGGCCGCCCGACTCGTCGAGGTAGTCGCGGCGGGCGCCGGCGACGTCGGCGAGCGCCGAGGCCATGGGTGCGTGGATGCCGAGGGTGGCGCGTGTGGTCGAGGCGGCGCCGCCGCCGAAGCCGACGAGCACGCCCGCGGCACCGGTGCGCATGAGGTGCAGCGCGGCGGTGTACGTCGAGGCGCCGCCGACGATGACCGGCACGTCGAGGTCGTAGATGAACTTCTTGAGGTTCAGGGGCTCGGACTCGCTCGAGACGTGCTCGGCCGAGACCGTGGTGCCGCGGATCACGAAAAGATCGACACCGGCAGCGACGACCGTCTTGTAGAGCTCCTGCGTGCGCTGCGGGCTGAGCGAGCCGGCGACGGCCACACCCGCGGCGCGGATCTCGTTGATGCGCGCGGTGACGAGCTCGGGCTTGATCGGCTCGGCGTACAGCTGCTGCATCCGGCTGGTCGCGACCTCGTCGGGAAGCGACGCGATCTCGTCGAGGAAGGGCTGCGGGTCCTCGTAGCGGGTCCACAGACCCTCGAGGTCGAGCACGCCCAGGCCGCCGAGCTGGCCGAGCATGATCGCCGTCTTCGGGCTCACGACCGAGTCCATCGGGGCGCCGAGCACGGGGATGTCGAAGTGGAAGGCGTCGATCGACCAGTCGGTCGTCACGTCCTCCGGATTGCGCGTGCGGCGCGAGGGCACCACCGCGATGTCGTCGAACGCGTACGCCCGTCGTGCCCGCTTGCCGCGGCCCAGCTCGATCTCGCTCGTCACCGCTTCAGCCTACCCGGGGTCGCTCGATGCCCTCTCCCGCCGTCACCGACGGATCCGGTGCTTCGTGCCCGAGTCGGGGATCCCCGCCCGGACCGCCCCGAGGGAAGCTCAGGCGGCGGCGTAACGGCCGGCGGCGCGGGCCTTCGCCTTCTCCGCCTCCGTCTCGCGGTTCTTCGGCGGGGCGCTGGTGACCAGCGCGTCGAGCAGGTGCTGGGTGAGGTGCGCGATCTCGTGGACCGCCTCGTCGAAGGCGGGCTGATTCGCCTTCGAGGGCTTGGTGGTCCCCGCGATCTTGCGGACGTACTGCAGAGCGGCGGCGTGCACCTCGTCGGAGGTCGCGGCGGGCTCGAAGTTGTGAAGGGTGTGGATGTTCCGGCACATGCCCGTCACGGTAGTCCCGGCCTCGGACACGCGAAAGGCCCCGCGGCGCGGCCGCGGGGCCTTTCGGCGAAGCCGGATCAGCGCTTGTAGTTCGGCGCCTCGACGACGATCTGCACGTCGTGCGGGTGCGACTCCTTCAGACCCGCCGAGGTGATGCGGACGAACTTGCCGCGGGCCTTCAGCTCGTCGATCGAGCGGGCGCCGACGTAGAACATCGACTGACGCAGCCCGCCGACCAGCTGGTAGACGACGGCCGAGAGCGGGCCGCGGTAGGCGACCTGACCCTCGATGCCCTCGGGGATCAGCTTGTCGTCGCTGGGGACGTCGGCCTGGAAGTAGCGGTCCTTCGAGTACGAGGTCTGCTTGCCGCGGGTCTGCATCGCGCCGAGCGATCCCATGCCGCGGTACAGCTTGAACTGCTTGCCGCCCTGGAACACGACGTCGCCGGGCGACTCCTCCGTGCCCGCGAGCAGCGAGCCGAGCATCACGGTGTCGGCGCCGGCGACCAGCGCCTTCGCGATGTCACCGGAGTACTGCAGGCCGCCGTCGGCGATGACCGGCACGCCGGCCGGCCGCGCGGCGAGCGACGCCTCGTAGATGGCCGTGATCTGGGGCACGCCCACACCGGCGACGACGCGCGTGGTGCAGATGGAGCCAGGGCCCACACCCACCTTGACGGCGTCGACACCGGCGTCGATGAGCGCCTGCGCGCCCTCGCGGGTGGCGATGTTGCCGCCGACGATGTCGATGTGCGCGAAGGTCGGATCGGCCTTCAGCTTGCGGACGATGTCGATGACGCCCTGCGACTGGCCGTTGGCCGTGTCGACGACGATGACGTCGACACCCTTGTCGCGCAGCGCCTCGGCGCGCTCCCACGCGTCGCCGAAGAAGCCGATCGCGGCACCCACGCGCAGGCGGCCGAGCGAGTCCTTCGTGGCGAGGGGGTACTTCTCGCTCTTGTCGAAGTCCTTGATGGTGATGAGGCCCGCGAGCTTCCCGTCGTCGTCGACGAGCGGCAGCTTCTCGACGCGGTGCTTGGCGAACAGCGCCACGACCTCTTCCGGCTTGATGCCGACGCGGCCGGTGACCAGGCCCTCGGTCGTCATGACGTCCTTGGCGAGCGTCGTGGTGCGCTCGAAGTCCGAGACGAAGCGCATGTCGCGGTTCGTGACGATCCCGACGAGCTTGCCGTCGGCGTCCACCACGGGCAGACCCGAGATGCGGTACTTCTGGCAGAGGCCGTCGACCTCTTCGATGGTGGCGTCCGGCGTTGTGGTGATCGGGTCGGTGATCATGCCCGACTCGCTGCGCTTGACGCGGTCGACCGCGGCCGCCTGATCCTGGATCGAGAGGTTGCGGTGCAGGATGCCGATACCGCCCTGGCGGGCCATGGCGATCGCCATCCGCGCCTCGGTGACGGTGTCCATCGCGCTCGAGAGCAGCGGCGAGGCCACGCGGATGTTGCGAGTGAGGCGCGACGACGTGTCGGCCTCGCTGGGGATGACATCCGTGTGCCCCGGCAGGAGCAGAACGTCGTCGTAGGTGAGTCCGACGAAGCCGAACGGGTCGTAGTCAGTCATGACGTTCTCCACTGGAGCGATATGGATGAGCTCGTATCGCGGAAGGGGCCGGGTATGCCATCCTCCCCCGTATAGGGATTCTAAGCGCCCGAGGGCCTCAGATATTCCGGATGCGGATCGCGACGCGAACCGTGCGCCGTCGGTCACAGAATGCGCACAGATCCCGTGCGGACACCGACGAAACGCCCGCGACACATTAGGGTCGTACGTTTGAACGACCCGTTCACGCACCCCGCGCGGCGCCACCCCACCCGCCGCGCGCGGACCGGAGGATCAACGATGCCCACACCCGCCCTCTTGAGGCGTACCCGATTCGGCGCGATCGTCGCGTTCGCGGCCTTCCTGGCCGCCCTCTTCGCCGCGCTGGTGCTGCCGACAGCGGCGCACGCGGAGGAGGGCGACCCGTTCAAGATCAGCGGAATCGTCACCTTCGAAGACGAGCCTCTGGAGGGGGTCGACCTCACCATCGACGGCCCCGGCGGCGAGCAGGACGTCACCACCGACGCCGAGGGCCGCTGGACGGTGCAGGTTCCCGAGCGCGGCGTCGAGTACACGATCACCCTGCACGAGGACACCCTTCCCGACGGCGTCGTTGTGGTCGACGACACCGGTGAGGACGAGACCCCCAACGAGGTCGTCCGCGAGATGGGCCAGGGCGGCCGCCTCACGCTCAACTTCTTCCTGGGCGAGGGCGAGCGGATCACGGTCACCTTCGTCGACCAGCTGTTCCAGCGCCTCTTCCAGGGCCTGAACTTCGGCCTGATGCTGGCGCTCGCCTCCGTCGGCCTGTCGCTCGTGTTCGGCACCACCGGCATCTCGAACTTCGCGCACGCCGAGATGGTCACGTTCGGTGCGGTCGCCGCGCTCCTGCTGGTGGGCCCCGCGAGCCTCGCGCTGCCGGTGTGGGTGGGCATCCCGCTCGCCGTCATCCTCAGCGCCGCGCTCGGCTACGCCCTGGACGCGACGATCTGGCGCCCCCTGCGCCGGCGCGGCGTCGGCACAGTGCAGCTCATGATCCTGTCCATCGGCCTCTCGCTGGCGATCCGGTACCTGTTCCAGTTCTTCATCGGCGGCGACGTGCACCAGCTGCCGCCGATGCTGCCCGGCGGGAGCATCCCGCTGTTCGGCGCCGTGACCGCATCGGCCACCGACCTCGTGTCGATGGCGATCTCGATCGTCGTCATCATCGCCTTCGCCACCTGGCTCACCCGCAGCCGCATCGGCAAGGCCACCCGCGCGATCTCGGACAACCCCGCCCTCGCCGCCACGAGCGGCATCGACGTCAACCGGGTCGTCCGCATCGTCTGGATCGTCTCCGCGGGCCTGGCCGGCCTCTCGGGCGTCCTGTACACGTACTACCGCCCGGGCCTCACCTGGGACATGGGCGTGCAGTTCCTGCTCCTGATGTTCGCCGCGGTCACGCTCGGCGGCCTCGGCACGGCATACGGCGCTCTCGTCGGATCCCTCATCATCGGCATCCTCACCGAGACGATCAGCCTATGGGTGCCCGCGGACCTGCGATTCGCCGGCGCCCTGCTGATCCTCATCTTCATCCTCCTCGTCCGCCCCCAGGGCATCCTGGGCCGTCGCGAGCGCATCGGCTAGGAGTCGCCATGGACTGGCTGCAGATCTTCAACAACACCCTCGCCTCGATCCTGAGCCCCTCGACGCTGGCCTACGCGCTCGCGGCCCTGGGCCTCGCGATCCACTTCGGCTTCGGCGGGCTGATCAACATGGGCGTCGCGGCGTTCATGGCGATCGGCGCGTACGGATACGCCATCTCGATCCTCACGTTCGGCTTCCCCTGGTGGGGCGGCGCGCTGGTCGGCCTCGTCGGCGCGGCCGTGTTCGCGCTCATCCTCGGCATCCCGACGCTGCGCCTGCGCGGTGACTACCTCGCCATCGCGACCATCGCGGCGGCCGAGGTCGTGCGCCTGCTGTTCATGACGACGACCTTCGCCGACGTGACCGGATCGGCCGGCGGCCTCGGCGGCTACCACGCGTCGTTCCGCGCCTCGAACCCGTTCCCCGAGGGCACGTACGGCTTCGGCCCGTGGACGTACAACGAGACCGACCTCTGGGTGCGCGTGATGGGCCTTATGACCCTCGCCTTCGCCACGCTCCTGGTGTTCATGCTGACGCGCAGCCCCTGGGGCCGCGTGATGAAGGGCATCCGCGAGGACGAGGACGCGATCCGCTCGCTCGGCAAGAACGTCTTCTCCTACAAGATGCAGTCGCTGGTGCTCGGCGGCGTGATCATGGCCGCGGGCGGCATCGTCTACGCCCTCCCCTCCGCCGTGAACCCCGGCGTCTACGTCACCTCGCTGACGTTCTTCGTCTGGACCGCGCTGCTGCTCGGCGGTGCCGCGACCGTGTTCGGCCCGCTGCTCGGATCCCTGGTGTTCTGGGTGATCCAGACCTTCCTCACGAACTTCCTCTCCGGGCTGACCGAGAGCGGCATCCTGGACATGTCGTCCAGCCAGGCCGGCACGCTGCGCTTCGTCCTGGTCGGCGTCGCGCTCATGCTGCTGGTGGTCTTCATGCCGCAGGGCTTCCTCGGCGACAAGAAGGAGCTGACCTTTGTCCGCTGACATCACTCCTCCGGTCTCCCGGCCGAAGTCCACGGGGCTGCACATCGGCGAGCCCGCCGCGGGCGTCAAGAAGGTCGACCCGATCATCGTCGCGTCCGGCGTGAAGCGCACCTTCGGCGGCCTCACCGCGGTCGACGTCGAGCACCTCGAGATCCCGCGCGGCGCGATCACGGCGCTGATCGGCCCGAACGGCGCCGGCAAGACCACGCTGTTCAACCTGCTTACGGGCTTCGACAAGCCCGATGCGGGCAGCTGGTCGTACGACGGCAAGGACCTCGCCAACGTGCCCGCGCACAAGGTCGCGCGGATGGGCCTGATCCGCACCTTCCAGCTCACCAAGGCCCTCGGCCGTCTCAGCGTCATGGACAACATGAAGCTCGGTCAGACCGGCCAGACCGGCGAGCGCTTCTGGCACAGCCTGATCCCGGCGCTGTGGCGGAAGCAGGATCGCGAGATCGAGCAGCGCGCCGACGAGCTGCTGGTGAAGTTCAAGCTCGACAAGAAGCGCGACGACCTCGCCGCGGGCATGTCCGGCGGGCAGAAGAAGCTGCTCGAGATGGCCCGCGCGCTGATGACGAGCCCGACGCTCGTGATGCTCGACGAGCCCATGGCGGGCGTCAACCCGGCGCTCACGCAGTCGCTGCTCGACCACATCCTCGACCTCAAGGACGAGGGCATGACCGTGCTGTTCGTCGAGCACGACATGCACATGGTGCGCCACATCGCCGACTGGGTCGTCGTGATGGCCGAGGGCCGGGTGGTCGCCGAGGGCGCCCCCGACCAGGTGATGCGCGACCCCGCGGTGATCGACGCCTACCTCGGCGCGCACCAGGAGCTCGACCTCGGTGTGGTCACCGGCCGCGTGGCGATCATCGACGCCGACCCGACGACCGATGCCGAGGCGTCCGCGTCCGTCGACGCGGCCGTGATCGAGGCCGAGGCATCCGCCGAGCTCGACGCCGAGAAGGAGAACGACAAGTGACCGACACCCGGACCCCGGTCGTCCTCGTCGACGACGTGCACGCGGGCTACCTGCCCGGCGTGAACATCCTCAACGGCGCCACCCTCACCGCCTACCAGGGCGAGCTGATCGGCATCATCGGCCCCAACGGCGCCGGCAAGTCGACGCTGCTCAAGGCCATCTTCGGCCAGGTGCAGATCCGCGGCGGCAGCATCTCGCTCGACGGCGAGGACATCACCGGCCTGAAGGCCGAGAAGCTCGTCGGCAAGGGCGTGGGCTTCATCCCGCAGACCAGCAACGTCTTCCCCTCGCTCACCATCGAGGAGAACTTCGAGATGGGCGCCTTCCAGAAGCCCTCGCTCACCGCCGAGCGCATCGAGTTCGTGATGAGCATCTTCCCCGACCTCGCCAAGGGTGCGGGCCTGAAGAAGCGCGCCGGCGGGCTCTCCGGCGGCGAGCGCCAGATGGTCGCCATGGGCCGCGCGCTCATGATGGACCCGAAGGTGCTGCTGCTCGACGAGCCCTCCGCCGGTCTCTCCCCCGTCCGTCAGGACGAGGCCTTCCTGCGCGTCTCCGAGATCAACAAGGCCGGCGTCACCTGCATCATGGTCGAGCAGAACGCGCGCCGCTGCCTGCAGATCTGCGACCGCGGCTACGTCCTCGATCAGGGCCGCGACGCCCACACCGCCACCGGCCGCGAGCTGCTCAACGACCCGAAGGTCGCCGAGCTCTACCTCGGCACCCTCGGCGCCTGACGCCCTCGGGCGCCGCGCGCCGAGGGGCGGCTGGCGCCCCACCCCGGATTCCGAGGGGATCCCGGATTCTCAGGGCCGGGGATCCGGATCTCCGCCCTGATTTCGCGAGATCCCCTGCGATCCCGGGGACGGGCGGATCCGGCGTGCCTCGCCCCCAGGACGGAATCACGCGACGTTTCTCCACCGGGGCCGCGGGGGGCGCTTCGGCGATCGCGGGAACGGCACGGTGGAGTCATGGACATCACCCACGCCCTGCGGAGGTTCGACGGCGTCGCCCGGGTGCGGGCGCTGACCGAGCTCGGGATCGGCGACCATGCGATCCGCAAGGCGCTGGCGAGTGGCGCGGTCGAGCGGGTGCGGAAGGGCTGGGTGGCCGCGCCCGGGGCCGACGCGCTGCTCGTCGCGGCCGCGCAGCACGGCGTCGTCCTCACCTGTGTCACGCAGGCAAGGCGGTTGGGGCTGTGGTCGGCGACCGATGAGCTGCACGTCGCCGCTCCCCCGCACGGCAGCCTGCCGCGGCCGCTCGACGGCCACGTGCACTGGCGCGCGCCACTGGTTCCGCGACGCGGCGGGGCTCTCGTCGACCCGGTCGAGAATGTCCTCGCCATCGTCGCCGAGTGCCGACCGTACGAGGAGGCCGTCGCGATCTGGGAGTCGGCGATGCGCCTCGGGATGCTCCACCGCGAAGTCCTGCGTCGGCTGCCGCTCGGTCCGGCCGCCCGCCGACTGCTCACCGATGCCCGACCCTTCGCCGGGCAGGGGACGGAGTCGATCCTGACCACACGGCTGCGCTGGCTCGTGGCGGCCACGAAGGTGAGGATGCGCCGGCAGGTCTGGATCGAAGGCCACCCGGTCGATCTGCTCATCGGCGATCGCCTGGTGATCCAGATCGACGGGGGCACGCACGTCGACGCGCAGCGGCTGGTCGACAACGAGCACGACCTCCGGCTGATGCTCGCGGGCTACCACGTGATCCGGATCGGCTACTGGCAGCTCATCGACGACTGGCCCCACGTGCAGGAGCTCATCACCCTCGCGGTCGCCCAGGGCCTGCACCTGGCGCCCGCGTCCTGAGGGGATCCCGGATTCTCAGGGCCGGGATCCGGATCCGGGCCCTGAGTTCGCGAGATCCCCTGACTTCGCGAGGCCACCCGCGCCGCGCCGCACCGCACCCCACGCGAAAGCGCCCCGCCTCCCTCTCGGGAGACGGGGCGCTTCTCACGCGGTGAAGAGGCTCAGCCCTCGAACGGCGCGAAGGTGTTGTCGTCGGCATACTCGTAGAGGTTGATGTAGCCGCCCTCCGGGTCGCCGTTGTCGTCGAACTTGATCTCGCTGGACGCACCGTCGTAGTCGATGGTCTTGCCGTCCAGGAGCAGGTCGGCGCAGTCGGCGAACGTCTCGCACTTCTCGCCGTCGCCCGAGCCGCCCGTGACCTCCTGCAGCTTCGCGGCGATGTCCTTGCCGTCGGTCGAGCCGGAGGCGAGCGACGCGAGCGCCACGACGGTGAGGGCGTCGAACGCCTCGGGGCCGTAGGTGAAGGACTTGAGGTCCTCGCCCTGCTCGGTGGCGAACGCCTTCAGCTTCTCGTTGAACGACGCGACCTGCTCCGGCGTCGGGCCGGGGATCGTGCCCTTCGCGCCCGTCAGGACACCGGCGGGCAGCGGGTTGTCGCCGGCCGAGGTGTAGTCGGCGACGTTGCCGTCGACGAGGTACAGGTTCGACGAGTCGAAGCCCTTCTCGTTCAGCGCCGGGATGATCGTCGCGGCCTGCGCGAACGAGATGACGGCGACGGCGTCGGGCTTGGCCGCGAGGACCTCGCTGATCTGCGCGTCGAACGAGGTGTCGCCGGGGTTGAACGTCGGGGCCGCGACGACCTCGCCGCCGGCGGCCTCGAAGGCGTCCGTGACGAAGCCGGCAAGGCCGGTGCCGTAGTCGTCGTTCATGACAATCAGACCGAGGGTCTGGGCGCCCTGCTCGGCGATGAAGTTGCCGAGCACGTCGCCCTGCAGCACGTCCGACGGAGCGGTGCGGAAGTAGAGGCCGTTGTCCTCGTAGGTGGTGAAGAACGCACCCGTGTTCGAGGTCGAGACCTGGACGATCCCGGCACCGGTGACGGTGTCGATGATCTGCTTCGACACGGCCGACGACGCGGCGCCGATGAGCGCGCTGACGTCCTCGCCGAGGATCTTCGGCAGCTCGGTCTCGTAGGCCTTGTTGTCGGTGTCGCCCTCGTCGCCGAGCACGACCTCGATCTCGAGGCCCGTCTTGTCGCTGTACTCGTTCACGAGCGACTGCGCGTACTGGACGCCCAGGATCTGGGGCGGGCCGAGGAAGGACAGCGAGCCCGAGCTCGGCGCGAGCATGCCGACCTTCAGGGCCAGGTCGCCGCCGGCGGCGGGCTTGGAGGCCTCGGCGGCGGGCTTCTCGGTGGTGCCGGCGGCGCAACCGGCCAGCGTCAGCGCCGCGACGGCGCCGAGGGCGGCGATGCCGAGCAGCTTCTTGGAGCGAACCATGTGGTTCCTTTCGTCAGGACCCGCAGGGCTAGGGACTGGTGACGACACTCCTGGGAAAGCGACGTCGGGCCCGCGGGTGATGACAGGAATCTACCTGGCGATCCGGGCGCGGATCGCTTATCAGGGGTCTCTGAGCAGTCTGCACAGCCGTTCGCGACCAAATCGTTACGGGGCTGCACAAGATGACACGCAATGTGTCAAGCGTGTGACAATCAGGCGGGCTCCATGACCCGCGGGCGGCGTGCGTGACGCATCTGGTCGACGGTCAGCAGGATGCAGGCGATCCAGACAACCCCGAACCCGATCCAGCGGGCGGTGGGCATCGGCTCGTGCAGGATCGCGACCCCCACGATGAACTGCAGGATCGGGCCCGCGAACTGCAGCATGCCCATCACGCTGAGGGGCACGCGGCTGGCGCCGGCGGCGAAGAGCAGCAGCGGCACGGCGGTCACAACGCCCGCCGAGAGGATGAGGATCGTGTGCCACGTCCCAGCCGTGCCGAGCGTGATCCCGGTGGTCGCGGCGACGACGATGAGCTGCACGATCGCGACGGGCGTGAGCCACAGGGTCTCGAGCGCGAGGCCGCTCGTGGCGTCGACCACCCCGCCGACCTGCTTCTTCACCAGGCCGTAGAGGCCGAACGTGACGGTCAGGCCCAGGGCGTACCAGGGGACGGTGCCGTAGGCGACGACGATCAGGATCACCGCGAGGCCGGCCACGCCGATCGCCACCCACTGCAGCACCCGCAGGCGCTCGTGGAGGACCAGCACCGCGAGAAGCACCGTGGTGATCGGGTTGATGAAGTACCCGAGGCTCGCCTCGAGCACCTGGTCGCTCTGGGCGGCGATGACGAAGATCTGCCAGTTGCCGTAGATGAGGATGCCGGCGAGTGCCATCAGCGCCGCGAGACGGGGCTGCCGCAGCACGGCGAGGAACCGCCCCCAGCCCTTCGTGACCGTGAGCAGCAGGGCGCAGAACACCAGCGACAGCAGGACGCGCCAGGCGACGACCTCCCACGGCCCCGTGGGGGCCAGCACCACGAAGTAGAGCGGCAGGATGCCCCAGAGAACGTACGCCCCGAGCGCGTAGAGGGTGCCGGCGGTCTCGCTCTTCATGGGGGTGCTGCTCTTCACCGATCCAGCCTAGGTCGCCCCTCGGACGGCCCGGTCCGCGGGGCCTGCCAACCATCGAACGAATACGGCCATGCGGCCGCCGGACATGACAGAAGGCCCGGATCCGAGGATCCGGGCCTTCTGCGCAGAGAGCTGAGACTCAGCGCACCACGACGGCGAGCACGTCGCGGGCCGAGAGGACGAGGAACTCCTCGCCGCCGAACTTGACCTCGGTGCCGCCGTACTTGCTGTAGAGCACGCGGTCGCCGACGGCGACGTCGAGCGGAACACGGTTGCCGTTGTCGTCGATGCGACCCGGACCGACCGCGACGACCTCGCCCTCCTGGGGCTTCTCCTTCGCGGTGTCGGGGATGACGAGACCGCTCGCAGTGGTCTGCTCGGCCTCGACCTGCTTGATGACGATGCGGTCCTCGAGCGGCTTGATGGAAACCGACACGGTTCACCTCTTCTTTCCAGTACGGACAAGTTCATTCGCACTCTCCCTAGGGGAGTGCCAGACACAAGTGTAGGAGGGATTCTGGCACTCACGCAACGCGAGTGCCAACGACCGTCATCCCCCGACACAACGCCGGGCCCCGGGCCACGTGGCGGGCTCCTCCCGCGTGGCATCCCCGGCCGCCGCCTACGCTGGACGGATGGAATCGGCCGAGCTCGACGCCCTGCTCACTCGCGAGGGGCTGGCGCTGCTCGACGTGGTCGCCGCCGAGCCCGCGGCCGACGTGACGCGGCTGGTGTCGCGCCTGCGGGCCGCGGGGCATCCGCCCGAGCTGGTGTCGGCCGTGGTCGGCCAGGCCCGCCTGCGCGAACGGGCGTCGGCGAAGTTCGGCCCCTTCGCCGACCGCATGCTGTTCACCCGCGCGGGTCTCGAGCAGGCCACCCGCATGAGCGTCTCCGCCCATCACGCGGGGCGGATGAGCGCCGCCGGGATCACCCGGGTCGCGGACCTGGGGTGCGGCATCGGCGGCGACTCGCTCGCGTTCGCCGCCATGGGGATGCGCGTGCTCGCGGTCGACGCCGATCCGGTGACCGCCGCCCTGGCGGCCTACAACCTGGCGCCGTTCGGCGAGGGCGCCGAGGTGCGCTCGGGCCTCGCCCAGGACATCGATCTCGACGGCGTCGACGCGGTGTGGCTCGACCCTGCCCGCCGCACGGCCGGCCACGGCGAGACGTCGCGGGTGAACGCGGCCGACTACTCCCCGCCGCTGGACTGGGTGTTCTCGCTCGCCGCGCGGCTGCCCGCGGGCGTCAAGCTGGGCCCCGCGCACGACCGGGAGGCCCTGCCGTCCGGGCCCGGCGTCGAGACGCAGTGGATCAGCGTCGACGGATCGACGGTCGAGCTGGTGGTGTGGACGGGCGCGCTGGCGCGCGAGGGCGTCGCGCGCTCGGCGCTGGTGCTGCGCGGCGAGGCGGCCCACGAGCTCACCGCCCCGGCCGACACCGAGGACGAACCGGATCGCCCGCTCGGGGCGTTCCTGCACGAGCCGGAGGGCGCGGTGATCCGCGCCCGCCTGGTCGGGGATGTGGCCCGCGCCCTCTCCGCCGGGCCCGTCGCCCCCGGGATCGCCTACCTCACGGGCGATGCGCCGACGACGAGCCCGTTCGTGTCGTCGTTCCGCGTGCGCGAGGTGCTGCCCGCCGATCCCAAGCCCCTCGCGAAGGCGCTGCGGGCGCGGGGAATCGGCACCCTGGAGATCAAGAAGCGCGGCGTCGACATCGACCCCGCGGAGTTCCGCAAGCGCCTGGGTCTCAAGGGCCCCGAGTCGGCCACGCTGATCGTCACGCGCGTCGCCGGCAAGCGGATCGCGGTGCTCGCCGATCGCGTCCCCCGAGCCTGAGGGCGGTCGGCCCGCGCCGAGGTGAGAGGTGGGTCAGCCGGCGGCGGCGCTCTGCAGCATGTCCTGCCAGATCCAGTAGACGCTGCAGGCCGCGGAGGCGAGCGAGAGGCCGAGGGCCCACCAGGCGAGTTCGCGCTGGGCGCGCTTGAAGATGAGCGTCAGCGCGGCCAGCACGTTGGCCACCACGGCCACGGGCAGCGCGAAAGAGCCGAACCACGACAGGCTCAGAGCGATCATCGCGACACTGAGCGCCCACGTGGCCAGGCGCCCGCGCGAGGGGTAGCGCGCCCACAGGGTCGACGCGGCCGACGGCGCCGCCGAGGCCTCCGCGCGCGGCTGCTCGCGGGGCACGATCGGCTCGCGTCGCACCGAACCCTCCGCGAGGCTGTCGGTCATGACGTCACGGGCTCCTTCGCGGCGACCTGGATCTGCGTCACCGGAAGGGTCGAATCGGCCCCGAACTCGAGGGTCGAGGGTGCGCGGCCCGTGGCGATCAGCTCGGCGGCGAGCGCGGCGATCATCGCGCCGTTGTCGGTGCACAGACGCAGAGGCGGGATCCGCACGGTCACCCCGGCGGCCTCGGCCCGCTGCAGGGTGACGTCGCGCAGGCGCTTGTTGGCGATCACGCCGCCGCCGAGCAGCAGGCGCGGCACCCCGTGCTGGGCGCACGCGTCGAGCGCCTTGGTCACGAGGACGTCGACGACCGCCTCGCGGAACGACGCCGCGACGTCGGCCACCGGCACGGGCTCCCCGGCCGCCTCGCGCTGCTCGATCCAGCGCGCCACGGCGGTCTTGAGACCCGAGAACGAGAAGTCGTACCGGTGCTTCGCCATGTCGCTCGCCCGCGAGAGCCCGCGCGGGAAGCGGATCGCCTTCGGGTCGCCCTCGGCCGCCGCGCGGTCGATCTCGGGGCCGCCGGGATACGGCAGACCCAGGATCCGCGCCACCTTGTCGAAGGCCTCTCCGGCCGCGTCGTCCATGGTCTCGCCGAGCAGCTCGACGTCGCTCGTGAGGTCGCGCACCAGCAGCAGGGAGGTGTGCCCGCCCGAGACGAGCAGCGCCACGGTCGGGTACTCGAGCGGAGGCGCATCCGGATCGAGGATGTCGGCCGCGATGTGCCCGACCAGGTGGTTCACGGCATAGAGGGGCTTGCCGAGCGAGACGGCCAGGGCCTTGGCGGCGCCGATGCCGACCATCAGGGCGCCGGCGAGGCCCGGGCCGCTGGTGACGGCGACGGCGTCCACATCCGCGAGCGTGATGCCGGATTCGGCCACCGCGGCCTCGATCGCCGGCTGCAGGGCCTCGAGGTGCGCGCGCGCCGCGACCTCCGGCACCACACCGCCGAAGCGGGCGTGCTCGTCCATGCTCGACGCGATGGTGTTGCTGAGCAGCTCGTGGCGGGCGTCGCCCGACTCGCGGATCCGGACGATGCCGATCCCGGTCTCGTCGCAGCTGGTCTCGATGCCGAGGACGTATTTCGACTCAGTCACTTCGTTCCTTCGCAACATGGGCGTCGGCGCCGCATCACGTGCAGGCTCCGGCATCGGCGGCCCGGGAGGAGGGCGACTGCGGGGCCCGCCCCGCGGCCCACGCCGCGAGGTCGAGGCGCATCACCACGGCGTCGACATCGTCGGGCTGGTAGTAGCGGGGGCGCCTGCCGAGCTCGGTGAACCCCTCCGAGGCGTACAGCGCCTCGGCGACCGGGTTGTCGGCGCGGACCTCGAGGAAGACCTCTCGCGCCCCGCGACGGTGAGCCTCGTCGAGCAGCGTGCGCATCAGTGCCCGGCCCCGGCCCTTCCCACGCGATGCGGCACCGACGGCGATGGTCTGCACATCGGCGTCACGCGATCCGGTGAGTGCACGGAGGCCGGCGTAGCCGACGACCTGGCCCGCCAGCACGTCGACGAAGTAGCGGTTGTGCGGAGAGGAGAGCTCGCCGTGCATCATCGCCTCGGGCCACGCGTCGCTCGGGAACGAAGCGCGCTCGAGGGTCATGATGCCGCCCAGATCCTCGACGGTGGCGGGCCGGATGGTCTCGGCCCGCGTCACGCCCTCGGTGCCGCCGCTCACGCGCGCACCTTCTTCGGGACGTGGCCCACCGTGACATCGGGCGAACGCAGGTACAGGGGCTCGGTCTCGGCCAGGGCGCCGGTGGGTCGCCAGCCGCCCGACAGCATCAGCGCGGCGACCCGGCCGACGGCGGCGGCGGCGATCGTCGCGGTGCGGACGATCTCGGATCCGGCCGTCAGCGGATCCGTCGCGAGGTCGGCCGTCTGGGGGCGCAGCTCGGGGCCCCCGACGACGCGGGGCAGCCCCGCGTCGGTGACTCCCTCGAACACGGTGATCGCGTTCTCGCGGCGACGCGCGTCGGTGACGATGGCGATGCGGCCCTCCGCGGCCCGGCCGGCGGGCTCACCGGCGTGGCTCAGCGCGGCGGCCTCGTGGCTCGGAACGGGCACCACGTCGATCCCGCGCCCGAGGGCGAAGGCGCGCGCCGCGGCGATGCCGATCCGGAGCCCGGTGAACGCCCCCGGGCCCATGCCCGCCGCGACGTGGGTGATGTCCGACGGCGCGGCCCCGGCCTCGGCCAGGGCCCGCTCGAGAAGGGTGCCGACGATCTCGGCGTGACCCAGCGTGCCCGCGCTCTCGGCCACCCCGCGCACGGCGCCGTCGAGGCCGACGACCGCGACGGCCGATCCGATCGAGGTGTCGATGGCGAGGATCACTCCTCCAGCGTAACGACGGTGGCTGGCCGGAAGCGGGGAGCCGGGGTCAGGCCGTGACGCGGGTGATCGTGACCACCCGCGGGGCGTCGAGGTCGAGATCCTCGGGGCTGCCCTCGATGTCGCCGACGGGCCGCTCGATCTCGATGTCCCACCACTGCGAGCGGAGGCCGTCGACCTTGCCGCGGCCCCACTCCACGATCGTGACGGATCCGTCCACGTCGACGTCGAGGTCGTCGAGCTCGAGGGCCGAGTCGAGCCGGTAGGCGTCGGCGTGCACCAGCGGCGCACCGTCGGCCAGCGAGGGGTGCGTGCGCGCGATGACGAACGTCGGGCTCTGCACGGGGCCGCGCACGCCCAGGCCCTCCGCGATGCCGCGCGTCAGCGTCGTCTTGCCGGCGCCCAGCGGGCCGGTCAGCACGATCAGGTCGCCGACGGCGAGCCCCGAGCCGATCCGCTCTCCCAGGGCCTCCATCTCGGCCGAGGTGGCGACCTCGTGGCGGCCGAGCAGCCGATCCGGGATCATGCGGGCGTCCTCGGGACGCGGGATCCGATCCGGGTGACGATCTCGTAGTTGATGGTGCCCGCGGCGTCGGCCCAGTCGCCCGCCGACGGCACGCCCGTCTCCGGGTCGCCGAACAGCACGACCTCGTCGCCCACGGCCACCGGGAGGTCGCCCACGTCGACCACGAACTGGTCCATGGCGATGCGACCCGCGACGGTGAAGCGCTGCCCGCCGATCGAGACGGGCCCGGATCCGGATGCCTGGCGCGGAACGCCGTCGCCGTAGCCCAGCGGCACGAGCGCGAGGGTGGAGTCGTCGCGGGTGCGGTGCGTGTAGCCGTACGAGACGCCCTGCCCGGCCGGCACACGACGCACGGCGGCGACCTGAGCCCTAAGCGTCATGACAGGTCGCAGGCCGAGGTCGGCCGAGCTGCGGTCGGCGAACGGCGACAGGCCGTAGAGGCCGATGCCGATGCGGACGGCGTCGAAGCGCGCCTCGGGCAGATCGATCGCGGCGGCCGTCGCGGCGATGTGGCGCACCGACGGGGTGAGGCCGGCGGCAGCGGCGGCGGCGATGCCGACCTCGAAGCGGCGCACCTGCGTGCGGTCGTCGTCGTCCGAGGTGTTGGAGAGGTGGCTGAACAGGCCGTCGATGCGCACCAGCCCCTCGGCCTCGAGGCGCGCGGCCTCGGCGAACACCCCCGCCCAGTCCTGCGGGGCGATGCCGTTGCGACTCAGGCCGGTCTCGAGCTTCAGGTGCGCGACGCCGCCGGGGCCCGCCGCGGCAAGCGCCTGCAGCTGCTCGAGGCTCGAGATGCCCACCTCGATGCCCGCGGCCACGGCGGCGGCGAAGGACTCCCCCGGCGCGTGCAGCCACGACATGATCGGGCCCTCGATGCCGGCCTCGCGCAGCGCGAGCGCCTCGGCGATGTCGGCGGTGCCCAGACGCGTGGCGCCGGCGGCGAAGGCCGCACGGGCGCACGCGACGGCACCGTGCCCGTAGGCGTCCGCCTTGACCACCGCGATGAACTCGCGGGTGCCGAGCTGCTCACGCAGGGTGCGGACGTTGTGGGCGAGGGCGTCGAGGTCGATGACCGCTTCGCGCATCACCGCGGTTCCTCGGGATCCTCGGCCTCGGGCACATCGAGCAGGGCGTCGTCGGCCTCGTCCGCCGAGGGCACGTATCCCGCGCCGATCGCGTCGAGGTCGCCGGCGACGCCCTCACCGCCCGCGGCCTCGGCGGTGACATAAGCGATCGCCAGACCCGCGTCGTGCGAGAGCGAGAGGTGCAGCGTCGTGATCCCCCGAGCGGCGATCACCGCCGCGGTGGAACCGGACAGCGCGAACCGCGGCGGCACGCTCTCGCCGAGACGCGCGACCTCGATCTCGTCCCAGTGGACCCCGTCGGATCCGCCGAGCGCCTTGATCAGCGCCTCCTTGGCCGCGTAGCGCGCGGCCAAGGAGCGCAGCGGCAGCTCTCGCTCATGCGGGGTGAACAGCCGCTCGAGGAGCTTCGGGGTGCGCTCGATCGTGCGCTCGAAGCGCGGGATGTCGACAAGGTCGACGCCGATTCCGACGATCATGGGCGCACCGCCTCCCGTTGTGCCTTACTCGACCGTGACCGACTTCGCGAGGTTGCGCGGCTGGTCCACGTCCAGGCCCTTCGCGTTCGCGAGGCCCATGGCGAAGATGTGCAGCGGCACGACCGCGAGGATCGGCTCGAACAGCGGCGCGGCGAGCGGGATGCGCAGCACCTCGTCGGCGAACGGCAGAACGGCAGCGTCGCCGGCCTCGGCGATCGCGATCACGCGGGCGCCGCGGGCGCGGATCTCCTGGATGTTCGAGACGACCTTGGCGTGCAGCTCGGGCGCACCCGACGGCGACGGCACCACGACGAACACGGGCAGGCCCGGCTCGACCAGGGCGATCGGGCCGTGCTTCAGCTCGCCGGCGGCGAAGCCCTCGGCGTGGATGTACGAGATCTCCTTGAGCTTGAGCGCGCCCTCGAGCGCGATCGGGTAGCCCACGTGGCGCCCGAGGAACAGCACCGAGCGGGTGTCCGCCATCCAGTGCGCGAGCTGCGTGATGCGCTCCTGCTCGTTCTCGAGGATCCAGCGGATCTTCTCGGGCAGGGTGTGGAGCTCGTCGATGGAGTCCGCGAGGACCTCGGCGCTCACCGTGCCGCGGACGCGCGCGAGGTGCAGCGCGAACAGGTAGAGGCCCGTGATCTGCGCGACGAAGGCCTTCGTCGATGCGACGGCGACCTCAGGGCCGGCGTGCAGGTAGACCACCGCGTCGGACTCGCGCGGGATCGTGGCGCCCTGGGTGTTGCAGATCGAGAGGGTCTTGGCGCCGAGGCGCGCGGCCTCCTTGACCGCCATGAGCGTGTCCATGGTCTCGCCGGACTGGCTGATCGAGACGACCAGCACATCGGGGCCGACGAGGGGGCTGCGGTAGCGGAACTCGTGCGCCAGCTCGACCTCGACGGGGATGCGGGCCCACTGCTCGATCGCGTACTTGCCGACGAAGGCCGAGTACGCGGCGGTGCCGGCGCCGACGATGACGATGCGCGAGATGCCCTTGAACAGCTCGTCCAGTCCATCGAGCTCGGGGATGACGACCTGGCCGTCCTGAACGCGGCCGAGGACAGTGTTGGCGACGGCCTCGGGCTCCTCCGAGATCTCCTTGGCCATGAACGACGGCCAGCCGCCCTTCTCGGCCGCCTTGGCGTCCCACTTCACCTCGAAGGGCTCCGGCTCGACGGCGTTGCCGTCGAAGTCGGTGACCGTGACGCCCTCGGGGCGGATCGCGGCGATCTGGTCCTGGCCGATCGCGAGCGCCTGGCGGGTGTGCTCGACGAAGGCGGCGACGTCGGATCCGAGGAAGTTCTCGCCCTCGCCGAGGCCGATGACCAGCGGCGAGTTGCGGCGCGCGCCGACCACAAGACCCGGGTGGTCCTCGTGCATGGCGAGCAGGGTGAACGCGCCCTCGAGGCGGTTCACGACGCCGCGGAACGCGGCGACCAGGTCGCCATCGGCCTTGCGGTACTCGCTGCCGAGCAGCGCGGCCGCGACCTCGGTGTCGGTCTCGCTGCGGAACGTGACGCCCTCGGCGAGCAGCGAGTTCTTCAGCGCCGAGAAGTTCTCGATGATGCCGTTGTGGATCACCGCGAGGCGATCGTCGTCGGCGAGGTGCGGGTGCGCGTTGACGTCGGTCGGGCCGCCGTGCGTGGCCCAGCGGGTGTGACCGATGCCGGTCGTGCCCGACGCGATGGGGTGCGCGGCCAGCTCATCGCGCAGCTTGGCGAGCTTGCCGGCCTTCTTGGCCGAGTGCATCCCACCCTCGCCGTCGATGACGGCGATGCCCGCGGAGTCGTAGCCGCGGTACTCCAGGCGGGCAAGGCCCGCGAGCAGGATGTCCTGGCTGTCACGAGGGCCGACGTATCCGACGATTCCACACATGGATCCGATCCTATGGGCGGTTACTGGGAGGATCCGACGCGGCGCGATCGCGCTCTCAGAGCTTGCGCAGCAGCACCGACTCGACCGAGTGATCCGCGCCCTTGCGCAGCACGAGGGACGCGCGATGCCGGGTGGGCAGGACGTTCTCGACGAGGTTCGGCAGGTTGATGTCGTTCCAGTAGCCGCGGGCCGTCTCGGTCGCCTCGGCGTCGGTGAGGTGCGCGAAGACGTTGAAGTGCGATGCGGGGTTGGCGAACGCGGCCTCGCGCAGCTTCAGGAACCGGTCGATGTACCACTGCTCGATGTGGCCCGTGTCGGCGTCGACGTAGATCGTGAAGTCGAACAGGTCGCTCACCGCGACGTCGTTCGGCGCGGGCGGCGGCTGCAGCACGTTCAGGCCCTCGACGATCAGCACGTCCGGCCGGCGCACGACGACGGTGGCGTCGGGCATGATGTCGTACTTCATGTGCGAATAGAAGGGCGCCCGCACCTCGTCGGCGCCGGACTTCACCTTCGTCACGAAGTCGATCAGCGCGCGGCGGTCATACGACTCGGGGAAGCCCTTGCGATGCATGATCCCGCGGCGCTCGAGCTCGGCGTTGCTGTGCAGGAAGCCGTCGGTCGTCACCAGCTCGACGCGCGGGGTGTCGGCCCACCGGCTCATCAGCTCGCGCAGCAGGCGGGCGATGGTCGACTTGCCGACCGCCACCGATCCGGCCACTCCCACGACGAACGGCGTCGTCTCGTCGGGTGTGCCGAGGAATCCGCTGACGTCGTTGCCCAGGCGGCGGATGGTCTTGGCGTAGATGCTGAGCAGGCGGCTGAGCGGCAGGTACACCTCGGCGACCTCGGTGAGGTCGAGGCGATCGCCGAGGCCGCGCAGCTGGAACACCTCGGCCTCGGTGAGCGGCTGATCCATCCCCGCCGCCAGGCGCGACCAGTCGGCGCGCGCGATCTCCCCGTACAGGGACAGCGGAGCGGGCAGGGGCGGGACGGCACTCATCCGGGCAATCGTATCCGCGTGCGGGCGCGCCCGTTGTCGGGCGCCGGCGGGGCCGCCGGGCGCGTGGCCGACACCGGGAGGGCTGTGCGACCGGCATAATCCGAGGATGCGCCTCGGAGTCCTCGACATCGGCTCGAACACCGTCCACCTGCTGACGGCGGACGCGCACCCCGGAGGGCGGCCGCAGGCGGCGTCGAGCCATCGGTCGACACTGCGCCTGATGCGGTACCTGACGCCCGAGGGGGCGATCTCGGAGGAGGGCGTCGCGCTGATCGTGGACGCCGTCCGCGATGCGGTCGCCCGCGCCAAGGAGGAGCACGTCGAGGAGCTGCTGCCCACGGCGACCTCCGCCGTGCGCGAGGCCACCAACGGCGCGGACGTCATCCGCCGGATCGAGGAGGTCCTGGGGCAGCCCCTGCAGGTGCTCGGCGGCGACACCGAGGCGCGGTTCACCTTCCTGGCCGTCCGCCGCTGGTTCGGCTGGTCGGCGGGGCGGATCCTGCTGCTCGACATCGGCGGCGGATCGCTCGAGATCGCCGCCGGCGACGAGGATCTCCCCGAGTACGCGCGGTCGGTGCCGCTCGGCGCCGGCAGGATGACCGTCGACTTCCTGATGGAGGATCCGCCGGGCGAGCGGGCCGTCACTCAGCTGCGCCGTCACGCCGTCGGGGTGCTCGCGCCGGTCGCGGCGGATCTGAAGAGCCTCGGCAAGCCGGATCACGTCGTCGGCTCGTCGAAGACGATCCGATCGCTCGCGAAGCTCGCGGGCTATCCGATGCCGGGGCGGACCGGGATCGAGCGCATGGTGCTGCCGCGTCAGCAGCTCGGGCAGTGGATCCCCCGCCTCGCCCGGATCCCCGCCGAGGTCCGGCACGAGCTGCCGGGGATCACCCCCGAGCGCACGTTCCAGATCACGGCGGGTGCGGTCATCGTGCACGAGGCGATGAAGGCCCTGGGCGTGAGCGAGCTCGAGGTATCGCCCTGGGCGCTTCGCGAGGGCGTGATGCTGCGCTACATCGAGGAGCTCGGCTGGAGCTGACCGCTCCGGCTCTCCCGGATCGCGCGACGCGCGGTGCCGGGGAACGCGAAACCGCCGGGGTCCCGAAGGGCTCCCGGCGGTCTCACATCGCGGTCAGAGCGCGAGTCGCTCGGCCACCACGGCGGCCAGCTGCTCGGCGTGACGCTGGGCGTCGGCTTCGGAGGCCGCCTCGACCATCACGCGCACCAGCTGCTCGGTGCCCGACGCGCGCAGCAGCACACGCCCGGTGTCGCCCAGTTCGGCGGCCACGGCCGCGACCGCGTCCTGCAGGACGGGGTCGGCCGTGCGGGTGCGATCGACGTCCTTGACGTTGATCATCACCTGCGGGTACTTCGTCATGATCGACGCGAGCTCGGCCATCGACTTGCCCGTGCGCGCCATCTCGGCCACCAGGTGAAGACCCGTGAGGATGCCGTCGCCGGTGGTGGCGAATTCGCTCATGATGACGTGACCCGACTGCTCGCCGCCGAGCGAGAAGCCGCCCTCGTTCATCAGCTCGAGCACGTAGCGATCGCCGACGGCGGCCTGCAGCACGGTGATGTCGCGCTCGCGCATGGCCACGTGCAGACCGAGGTTGCTCATGACCGTCGCGACGAGGGTGTCGTCCTTCAGCGCACCGCGCTCCTGCATGGAGGCGGCGAGGATCGCCATGATCTGGTCGCCGTCGACGATCTCGCCCCGGGCGTCGACCGCGAGGCAGCGATCGGCGTCGCCGTCGTGGGCGATACCCACGTCGGCTCCGGCCGCGACGACCGCGCGAGCGAGCTTGTCGAGGTGCGTCGATCCGACGCCGTCGTTGATGTTGATGCCATCGGGATCGGCGCCGATGACGGTCACCCGCGCACCCGCATCGCGGAAGGTCTCGGGCGAGACCCCCGCCGCCGCGCCGTGGGCGCAGTCGAGCACCACGTGGATGCCGTCGAGGCGGTTCGGCAGCGAGCCGAGCAGGTGCATGACGTAGCGGTCCTCGGCGTCGGCGAAGCGCTTGACGCGCCCCACGTCGGCGCCGGTCGGCAGCAGGAAGGGCCCGTTGAGCGTCGCCTCGATGCGCCGCTCCACCTCGTCCGGCAGCTTGACGCCGCCGCGCGCGAAGATCTTGATGCCGTTGTCGGGAGCGGGGTTGTGCGAGGCCGAGATCATGACGCCGAAGTCGGCGTCACGGTCGGCGACGAGGAAGGCGAGGGCCGGAGTCGGCACCACACCGGCGTCGTACACATCGATGCCCGAGGCGGCGAGGCCGGCCGAGACGGCGGCACTCAGGAACTCTCCCGAGATGCGCGGGTCGCGACCGACGACCACGGAGGTGCGCAGGCCCTGGGCCCGGCGCGCCTCCGCAGAACGGCCCTGGCCCAGGACGACAGCAGTCGCCTGGGCCAGGGACAGAGCCAGGTCGGCGGTGAGGATGCCATTGGCGAGTCCTCGCACACCGTCCGTTCCGAAGAGCGGCATGGCTGAGTGGGAGTCCGTCTGCGCTTAGCGCTTCGAGAACTGCGAGGCCTTGCGGGCCTTCTTGAGACCAGCCTTCTTGCGCTCGATGACGCGAGCGTCGCGCGTGAGGAAGCCGGCCTTCTTGAGCGTCGGGCGGTTGTTCTCGCGGTCGATCTCGTTCAGCGCACGGGCGATGGCGAGGCGCAGCGCGCCGGCCTGACCCGAGGGGCCGCCGCCCGAGATGCGGGCGATCACGTCGTAGGCGCCGCCGAGCGAGAGCACCGTGAACGGGTCGTTGATCAGCTGCTGGTGCAGCTTGTTCGGGAAGTAGTCCTCGATCGTGCGGCCGTTGACCGTGATCGTGCCCGAGCCCGGGACGACGCGCACGCGGGCGATGGCCTGCTTGCGGCGACCCACGGCGGCGCCGGAGACGTTGAGGACGGGACGGGGAGCCTCGGCGGCCTCAGCGGCCGGCGTCTCCGTCGAGTAGTTCTGGGTGTCGATGTCAGTCACGTTGAATCCTTGGATGCCGGCGCTTACTGGGCGACCTGGTCGAGGGTGTACACCTTGGGCTGCTGCGCGGCGTGGGGGTGCTCGGCACCCGTGTACACCTTGAGCTTGGCGAGCTGGTCGCGGCCGAGCGTGTTCTTGGGGAGCATGCCGCGGACGGCCTTCTCGACGGCGCGAACCGGGTTCTTCTCGAGGAGCTCGGCGTACGTGACGGCCGTCAGACCACCCGGGTAGCCCGAGTGGCGGTAGGCCTTCTTCTGGAGGAGCTTCTGGCCCGTGAGCGCGACCTTGTCGGCGTTCACGATGATGACGAAGTCACCCTGGTCCATGTGCGGGGCGAAGGTCGCCTTGTGCTTGCCACGCAGGAGCGCGGCGGCGTGCGAGGCGAGGCGTCCGAGGACGACGTCGGTGGCGTCGATAACGAGCCACTCGCGCTGAGCCTCACCGGCCTTCGGGGTGTAAGTGCGCGTCACAGTAGTGCTGCTTTCTTTTCGAACGGAGTCGTTCGTGAATCCCACTCCGGGGCGTTTCTCGCGAGGAACTCGGAGAAGCAGCCGGTGGAGGGCTCACATTCGCTGTGCCTGCAGTAGGCACCAAAGGGAAAGACTACCAGCCGACACGCCCGACCGCGAATCAGCGGAGCGCGGTCCGGGTCAGGGGCGGTCGACGGCCGTCAGGGTGTCCCCGCTCCAGACGTAGACCAGCCCGTCCGCGGCCGCATCGATCGCGATCGGGTCGAGGGGGTCGAACCTCTCGTCGCACAGCACTTCGCCGGCCGCCGCGATGGGCCCGATGCAGACGCGGCCGTCCGTGAGCGTTGCGGCGACGTCGCCGTCGACGGCGAGCACGTTCTCGGGCTGCGCGACCGGCGCGTCCCAGCCGGCGGGTGCAGCGCAGGCGGCATCGGCGACGACCGGGGCCAGCGGATCCACCGGCAGTCCCAGCAGCTGCGTGGCCCCGTCCGGCAGGGCCGATGCCCACGTCACGGCGTCGGAGGTCGACTCGAGCGTGGGTGCGATGCCGGCGGCGCAGGATCCGGCGGTGCCGCGGAAGAGCGTGCCGTCGGCGGCCATCGCGAGGAACCGCTGCTCGGGGTCGTCCGGAAGCGGGACCACGGGCGCGACCGCCGGCGAGACGTCCGCGGCCGTGGGCGTGGCTACGGGCTCGGCGACGGCCGCCTCGACGTCAGCCGCCGGCGCGGCGGCCGGGGCTCCCCCACCACGCGTCAGCATCGAGACGACAACGATCACCACGACCGCCGCTACAACGACCAGCAGCGCATAACGCACCCACCGGCCGAGCTCCATCATGCGCGTCACGGCGCGGCTCCATCCTCCCGCGGGGTCGAGCGCAGCTCGCTCCCCGTCCACAGCACCACTGATGAGGATGTCACGTCGAGGGCGGGCTCTTCACGTCACTCCGTGGTCTCTTCGTCCTGGCTCGGATCGCCCGCGACGCGGAATTCGCGGTGGCCGGACTTGTACCCGGCGGTGACGAGGATGGGCAGGTGGTCCGAGTCGCCCTGCGGGAGCGTGGTCACCTTGTCGATGTCGAGGCCGAGCGAGGTCGCGAAGTCGTAGTGGCCCTTGAGGAACCGGTACCGGGTGTACGTCCGGCTGTCGCTGAGTGTGAGGTCATAGCCCTCGCCGCGCACCCGCTCGTGCAGGCGCTCCTTGAAGACGGGGTAGTTGTAGTCGCCGACCATCAGGATCGGAACCCCCTCTCCCATCGTCTGCAGGGTCGTCAGGGCGGTGCGGATCTGGTGGCGGCGCAGCGAGTTGAGCGCGGTGAGCGGTGACGCATGGAACGACGCGATGATCACCTCGCGGCCGGCGTCGATGTCGAACAGCTTCGCCGCCAGCACGCGCTCGTGAGCGGGCTTGGCGATGATGTCGTGCAGCGACTTCTTCAGCTCGAGCGTTTTGACCGCCCGCAGCTCGAACATGTTCTCGCGGTAGTAGAGCGCCAGCCCCAGTCGGTTCTTCGACGTGGCGTGCGCGAGCGTCAGCCCCGAGATCCGGCTCGGCATCTCCGATGCGCTCGCCTCCTGCAGGCACAGGACGTTCGCCTCCCACCGGTCGACGAGCTCTTCCAGCTCATGGGCGGCGGCGTGCTTGCGCAGGTTGTACGAGATGACTCTCATGAGCCCAACTTACGCGTGCCGCCTATTCGGCGTCTCTGCGATTCCTGGTCTGCGAGGCCCGCTCGGCGAGCAGCTCGTCTGCCGGATACCCGACTTCCGTGAGGGTCAGCCCACGCGCGGCGAGCACCTTGAAGTCGCTGGTGCGGACCTGCGCATCGCGGATCGCGACGAGCTGCTCGGGGGTCAGCTTGCCCTCCCCCGCCGCCGCGCAGGCGCCGACCAGGGCGCGCACCATCGAGTGGCAGAACGCGTCGGCGCGGACGTTCGCGACGAGCATGTTCCGCTCGTCACGGCGCCAGTCGAACTCCAGCAGCGTCCGGATCGTCGTCGCCTCCGGGCGCGGCTTGCAGTACGCGGCGAAGTCGTGGAGCCCGATCAGCCGGCTGGCCGTGTCGTTCATCGCGTCGACGTCCAGCGCGGCGCGCACGGTCGTCGTGTGCAGACGCTCGAGCGGGTTGTACCCGGTGACGAGATCCGCGATCCGGTACTCGTACCGCCGCCACGTCGCCGAGAAGCGCGCATCGAACCCCTCGGGCGCCGTAGACGTCCGCGACACCGCCACGTCGCTGTACTGACCGAACACGCCGGTCAGCCGGCGCGCCAGCGGGGCGACCGGATCGCCCGGCTCGCGCAGATCGCGCCGGACCTGCGTCGCCCGGGCCCACTGTTCCTCGGAGAGATCGGCATGCGCGACCTGTCCCGTCGCGTGCACACCGGCGTCGGTGCGGCCCGCGACCGTCAGCGGGACGTGCGAGCCGATCACGCGCTCGAGCGCGGCCTCGATGGTGCCCTGCACGGTGCGCAGGGTGGGCTGGCGCGCCCACCCTCGGAAGTGCGTGCCGTCGTAGGCGATGTCGAGCCGGATGCGCGGCATCAGCGGGTCAGCATCCCCGCGACCACGCGGGCCGACCGCTCGGCGGCGTCGTCGACGTGGGTGAGGAACTCGGTGCCGTCGGGGGCGCAGAGATCCGAGACGCCGCGCACCGAGACGAAGGGGACGCCGTGGTTGAACGCGACCTGCGCGATCGCGGCCGACTCCATGTCGACGGCCAGGAGGTTCGGGAAGTCGTCGCGCATCTGCAAGGCGACGTCGGCGACGACGAACTTCTCTCCCGAGCCGATCGCCCCGTCGCGCGCACCCGCCGCGACGGCCGCGTCCACGAGGGATGCATCTCCGGCGTAGGCCTCGGGCATGCCGGGCGTCTGGCCCAGCGCGTACCCGAACGCCCGCGCGTCCGCGGCGACGTTCACGAGCGACGACGAGACGATCACGTCGCCCACCGAGACGTCCGGGGCGAGCCCGCCGGCCGATCCGGCCGAGACCAGAGCGACATCGGCGCCGTAGCGTGCCAGAGCACCCTCGGCCGCGGCGGCGCCGTTGACCATGCCGATGCCGGTACGCACGAGCACGTGCATCGAGCCGCCCAGCACGATGCCCTGATGCGCGGCGCGGCCGATCAGCACCGGCTCGGAGACCTCCGAGGCCAGCGCCAGGAAGGGCGCCGCCTCCTCTTCCATGGCGACCAGGATCACCGTGGTGGCGACGGTCACGCGAAGACCTGGCCCCACTGCTCCCGCGCCTCGAGGAAGGTGCGCGCGGCCTGCTGCGCACCCTCGAGGGTGTGGTTCGCGCCCCAGCCGCACTGCACCTCGTTCGCCGCCGGAACCTCGGACGCCGTCAGCACGTCGCGCAGCGTGGCCTCGACCAGCTCGGCGACCTCGTCGAACGAGTGGTCCCCCTGCAGGATCAGGTAGAAGCCGGTCTGGCAGCCCATCGGCGAGAAGTCGATGACCCGATCCGAGTGGTTGCGGCTCTTCTCGGCGAACAGGTGCTCGAGCGAGTGGACCGCGGGCATCTCGAGATGCGCGACGTTCGGCTGAGCGAAGCGCACGTCGTACTTCACGATCACGTCGCCGGCGGGCAGCACCTTGCGGTCGGCGATGCGCAGGTACGGCGCGGCGACGGCGCGGTGGTCGAGGTTGAACGACTCGACGTTCATGCGGGGCTGTTCGGTCACGTCTCCCACCCTACGGCCCGAGCTGGGGCTCCCCCGGACAGCAGAAAGCCCCCTGCCGAAGCAGGGGGCTCTCCACGTGAAGGATGAGGTTACTTGGCCTCGTCCGCGGCGGGGGCCTCAGCGGCCTCCTCGACCTCGACGGTCTCCTCGGCGGCCGGAGCCTCCTCGGCGGGGGCCTCCTCGACGACCTCGGCCGGCTTCTCAGCCTTGGCCTCGGCGGCGGGGGCGGCCTTCTTGGCCTTCTTGGTCACGGGCTCGAGAACGAGCTCGATGACAGCCATGGGAGCGTTGTCGCCCTTGCGGTTGCCGACCTTCGTGATGCGGGTGTAGCCACCCTCGCGCTCGGCGACGAGCGGAGCGATCTGCTCGAAGAGGATGTACGCGATCTCCTTCGACTTGGCGCTGCCGCCGAGGGTCGACAGGACCTGGCGACGGGCGTGCAGGTCGCCGCGCTTGGCCTTGGTGACCAGACGCTCGACGAGCGGACGAACGCGCTTGGCCTTCGTCTCGGTCGTGCGGATCGACTTGTGCTCGATGATCGACGAGGCGAGGTTCGCGAGAAGCAGACGCTCGTGGGCGGGGCCGCCGCCGAGGCGGGCACCCTTCGTGGGCTTAGGCATTTCTAGTTACTCCAATGAGGCAGAAGTCGGGATGATCAGAGCGACTCGTCGTCGTAGCCGCCGTAGAAGCCGGTGCCGTCGAAACCGGGCACCGAGTCCTTGAGCGACAGACCGAGGGACACGAGCTTGTCGCGCACCTCGTCGACCGACTTCTGACCGAAGTTGCGGATGTTCATGAGCTGCGTCTCCGACAGGGCGACCAGCTCGGAGACCGTGTTGATCCCCTCGCGCTTGAGGCAGTTGTACGAGCGAACCGACAGGTCGAGGTCCTCGATGGGCATCGACAGCTCGTTCGACAGGACGGTCTCGACCGGCGCGGGGCCGATCTCGATGCCCTCGGCCTCGACGTTCAGCTCGCGAGCGAGACCGAACAGCTCGACCAGCGTGCGACCGGCCGACGCGACGGCGTCGCGGGGGGCGATCGACGCCTTCGACTCGATGTCGAGGACGAGCTTGTCGAAGTCGGTGCGCTCACCGGCGCGAGTGGCCTCGACGCGGTAGCTGACCTTGAGGACCGGCGAGTAGATCGAGTCGATCGGGATCTGACCGGCCTCGGCGTACTCGTTGCGGTTCTGGACGGCCGAGACGTAGCCGCGGCCACGCTCGATCGTCAGCTCGAGCTCGAACTTGGCGGTGTCGTTCAGCGTCGCGATGACCAGCTCGGGGTTGTGGACCTCGACACCGGCCGGAGCCGAGATGTCAGCGGCCGTGACCTCGCCGGCGCCCGTCTTGCGCAGGTACGCGGTGATGGGCTCGTCGCGCTCGCTCGAGACCACGAGCTGCTTGATGTTCAGGATGATCTCGGTGACATCCTCCTTGACACCAGGGATCGTGCTGAACTCGTGCAGCACGCCGTCGATGCGGATGCTGGTGACTGCCGCGCCGGGGATCGACGAGAGCAGGCTGCGACGCAGCGCGTTCCCGATGGTGTAGCCGAAGCCGGGCTCGAGGGGCTCCACGACGAACCGGCTGCGGAACTCCGAGATCTTCTCCTCGGTGAGGGTGGGACGCTGTGCAATGAGCACTGGTTGTTCCTTTCGATCACGTGCCCGCTATATGACACGTGCGGTGAATAGGTCTTCAGTTGTTCGACAGACCGCGGAAGCGGCCGTGGGACGACGAGACGCCGGGGCGCAGGATCCGCAGACCCTGCACCCCAGCGGAAGTCACGTCAGACGCGGCGACGCTTCGGCGGACGGCAGCCGTTGTGCGCCTGCGGCGTCACGTCCTGGATCGAACCGACCTCGAGGCCAGCGGCCTGCAGCGAGCGGATCGCGGTCTCGCGGCCCGAACCCGGACCCTTCACGAAGACGTCGACCTTCTTGACGCCGTGCTCCTGCGCCTGACGCGCAGCGGACTCGGCGGCCATGCCGGCGGCGTACGGGGTCGACTTGCGCGAGCCCTTGAAGCCCACGCCACCAGCCGAGGTCCAGCTGATGACGGCGCCCGTGGGATCCGTGATCGAGACGATGGTGTTGTTGAACGTCGACTTGATGTGGGCCTGGCCCACTGCGATGTTCTTCTTCTCCTTGCGGCGCGGCTTGCGCGCGGCGGACTTGGGTGCAGCCATGGTGTTCTCCTAAACCCCGCGCTTAGCGCGCCTTCTTCTTACCGGCGACGGTGCGCTTCGGACCCTTGCGCGTACGCGCGTTGGTCTTGGTGCGCTGACCGCGGACCGGGAGGCCGCGACGGTGACGGAGACCCTCGTACGAGCCGATCTCGACCTTGCGGCGGATGTCTGCGGCGACCTCGCGACGCAGGTCACCCTCGACCTTGTAGGTGCCCTCGATGAAGTCACGGAGCGCGACGAGCTGGTCGTCGCTGAGGTCCTTGACTCGGATGTCGTGGCTGATGCCAGTGGCGGCGAGGATCTCGACCGAGCGAGTGCGTCCAACGCCGTAGATGTACGTGAGTGCGATCACCACGCGCTTGTCGCGCGGGATGTCGACGCCGGCAAGACGTGCCATGCGAACTCTCCTGAGTGTTGTTGAGGTATGGAGCAGGATCGGTGCCCGGGCCTCACCCCGAGGTGTCCCCCGCTGTCCTGTCGGAAGCGGCTTCTGATCCTGCCTGTGTCAGATATTGAGTTGTCCTTCGACCGCCTCGCTCATCGAGAGCGAAGCGAGTCGACCTGCAGGATCAGCCCTGGCGCTGCTTGTGGCGCGGGTTGCTCTTGCAGATGACCATCACGCGGCCGTGGCGGCGGATCACCTTGCAGTGGTCGCAAATCGGCTTGACGGAGGGGTTGACCTTCATGATGCTTCTTTCGCTGTCTTCGTACTGCGCCGGAGCGCAGCCGTTACTTCCCCATCGACGTGCGATGGCAGAGCGGGTCAGCGGTAGCGGTAGACGATGCGTCCGCGCGTGAGGTCGTAGGGGCTGAGCTCCACGACCACGCGGTCCTCGGGGATGATGCGGATGTAGTTCTGCCGCATCTTGCCCGAGATCGTTGCGAGGACCTTGTGACCGTTGGTGAGCTCAACGCGGAACATCGCGTTGGGCAGCGCCTCAGTGATCACACCCTCGATCTCGATGACACCGTCTTTCTTCGCCATAGACTCGCTTTGCTTATGCAGGCCGATAGGTCTGCGGTGAGTGGGGTTTCGGTGCCGATGGCCTGATCAGGCGACACGCCGAAACCAGGCGCAAAGCACCAAAGATCTATGTTAGGTGCTCTCGGGCGTGTCGGCAACTCGGCGTGTCGCGCGGGGCGCTTCGCCGGGCCGGATCACTTCAGCTGGTCGACGATGTCGGCCTGCGGGTCGCCGGAGAGCGTCACGAACTCGCCGTTGAGCACCACCGTGGGGGTGCCGATGCCCTGCTGACCCGGCTGGATCGGCGTCTTCTCGGTGATCGAGGTCACGAAGCGCTTGTACGTGCCGTCGGTGATGCACGCCTCGGCGCCCTCGGCGCCGGCGGCGCCGGCCATCGTGATGAGCTGCTCGTCGGGCAGGCCTTCGCTCTGCTCCTCCGGCTGGTTCGCGAACAGCAGCTCGAGGAACGGCACCACGGCGTCCTTCGACTCGTCGGCGACGCAGTACATCGCGTTCGCCGCACGGGTCGAGTACTTCGTGCCCTGCGAGTAGCGGTCGAGGATCGAGATCGGGTGCAGGTTGAGGGTCAGCGAGCCGTCGTCGACGAGCCCCTGCACCGTCTCGCCGTACGCGTCGAAGTACTGGCCGCAGATGGGGCACATGAAGTCGACGTACTCGTCGAGCACGTTGTCCTTGTTGTCGCCGATCGAGATCGCGCCCGTCTCGGCGTTGACGAAGTCGGCCTTCGGAGCGGTGCCCGGCCCGGTCGCCTGGTTGTTCATCCACACCACGACGATGCCGACGGCGACCAGCGCCACGACCACCGCCGCCGAGATCCAGATGGCGAGCCAGTTGGTCTTGCCGGTGCCGTTCATGCGCGTTCTCCCGAGGTCGAGGTGTCAGGCGATGGGGACCGGCACCACGCCGAACGGCGCGAGGCCGGCGGCACCGCCGTCGGGTGCGGTGAGCACCCAGATGCCCCCAGCGTGCACCGCGATGCTGTGCTCCCAGTGGGAGCCCATCGAGCCGTCGACCGTCGAGACGGTCCAGTCGTCGTCCTCGACGAACGTCTCGTCCGATCCGCTCGTCATCATCGGCTCGATGCAGACGGCCAGGCCCGGCTTGATCTCGGCGCCGGGGTCGGGGGTGCGGTAGTTGAAGATCGAGGGCGACTCGTGCATCTTGCGGCCGATGCCGTGGCCCACGTACTCGCGGAGGATGCCGGCGGGCTCGCCGGTGTGCGACAGCGGGTTCGCCTCGATGTAGCTCTGGATGGCGTCGCCGACCTCGCCGAGGCGCTTCGACGAGGCCAGGGCCGCGATGCCGGCCCACATGGAGCCCTCGGTCACGCGCGAGAGCTCCTCGCGCTGCGCGACGATTTCGGGGCGCTCGGGGTCGGGCACGACCACCGTGATGGCCGAGTCGCCGTTCCAGCCGTCGGGCGTCTCGGCGCCGCAGTCGATCGAGATGATGTCGCCCGGCTGCAGCGGGACATCGGACGGGATGCCGTGCACAACCGCCTCGTTGACCGACGCGCAGATGGTGTGGCGATAGCCGCGCACCAGCTGGAAGTTCGAGTGCGCCCCGCGGGCGGTGATCACGCGGTTGGCCTCGGCGTCGAGCTCGAGCGGGGTGACGCCGGGCTTGACCATCTCACGCACGGCGTCGAGCGCCGCCGCGGTGATGAGGCCGGGCTCGACCATGGCCCGAAGCTGCGCGGGGGTCTTGTAGATCGACTTGCGGAAGATCGCCATACGGAGGGTCAGACCGCGACGCGCTCGATGCCGCGCGCCTCGAGGGCGGCGACGATGCGCTCGGTGATCTCATCGAGCGATCCGACGCCGTCCACCGGGACCACGATGTCGCGCTCGCGGAACACGTCGAGGATCGGGGCGGTCTCGCGCTCGTAGATGTCGAGGCGGCGCGCGATGGCCTCCTCGTTGTCATCGTCGCGACCCTGCTCGGCGGCACGCTGGGCGATGCGCGCGATCGACTCCTCGCGCGGGACGTCGAGCTCGATGACGATGTCGAGGGCCTCGCCGCGTCCCGCGAGGAACTCGTCGAGGTGGCCCACCTGGGCGACGTTGCGCGGGTATCCGTCGAGGAGGAAGCCCTGTGCGGCGTCGTCCTGCGCCAGGCGGTCGCGCACGAGCTCGCTGGTGACGTCGTCGGAGACCAGGTCGCCGGCGTCGATGATCGCCTTCACCTTGACGCCGAGGTCGGTGCCCTGCTGGATGTTCGCGCGGAAGATGTCGCCCGTGGAGATGGCGGGGATGCCGAACGCCTCGGCGATGCGCACGCCCTGCGTGCCCTTGCCCGAGCCCTGGGGGCCGACGATGAGAAGACGAGCGGTCATCGGAGGAGTCCTTCGTAATGGCGCTGCTGCAGCTGCGCGTCGATCTGCTTCACCGTCTCGAGGCCGACGCCGACGATGATGAGGATCGAAGCGCCGCCGAACGGGAAGTTCTGGTTCGCCTGGACCGTCGCGAGCGCGATCAGCGGGATCAGCGCGATGAGACCCAGGTAGATGGAGCCCGGCAGCGTGATGCGCGTCAGGACGTAGTCGAGGTACTCGGCGGTCGGGCGGCCGGCGCGGATGCCGGGGATGAAGCCGCCGTACTTCTTCATGTTGTCGGCGACCTCGACCGGGTTGAACGTGATCGCGACGTAGAAGTACGTGAAGCCGATGATGAGCAGGAAGTAGATCAGCATGTAGAGCGGGTGATCGCCCTTGGTGAGGTACTGCGAGATCCACTGCACCCACGGCGCCGGTGCGGCGTCGGTCGGGGTGTTGAACTGCGCGATCAGCGCGGGGATGTACAGCAGCGACGAGGCGAAGATAACCGGCACCACGCCCGCGGTGTTCACCTTGATCGGGATGTAGGTGTTCGTTCCGCCGTAGGTGCGGCGGCCCACCATGCGCTTGGCGTACTGCACGGGGATGCGCCGCTGAGACTGCTCGACGTAGACCACCAGCGCCACGACGATGATGCCTACCGCCAGGACCAGCAGGAAGACCTCGAAGCCGCGGGCGGCGAGGATCGCGCCCATGGCGGCCGGGAAGGTCGCCGCGATCGAGGTGAAGATGAGCAGCGACATGCCGTTGCCGATGCCGCGCTCGGTGACGAGCTCGGCGAACCACATGATGAGGCCGGTGCCGGCGGTCATCGTGATGATCATGAGCAGCTGCGCCCACCAGGCGTCGTTGACGAGCAGCTGGTTGCACGACGCGACGCCCGTGGTGCCGAAGAGCTGACCCGTGCGGGCCACGGTCACGAGGGTGGTCGACTGCAGGAGCGCGAGCGCGATCGTCAGGTAGCGGGTGTACTGCGTGAGCTTGGCCTGGCCCGCCTGGCCCTCCTTGTAGAGGGTCTCGAAGTGCGGGATGACCACGCGCAGGAGCTGCGTGATGATCGTGGCCGTGATGTAGGGCATCACGCCGAGCGCGAAGATCGACAGCTGCAGCAGCGCGCCGCCCGAGAAGAGGTTGACGAGCGAGAGGAGGCCGTCGGTGCCCGAGGTCTGGTCGATGCAGTCCTGGACATTCGGGAAGTTCACGAACGGGGCCGGGACGTGCGCACCGAATCGGTACACCGCGATGATCGCGAGTGTGAAACCGATCTTGCGGCGCAGGTCCGGCGTGCGGAAGATCCGCGCGATGGCGCTGAACAAGGACGTGCCTCCCAGATATTGAGCTGACTGCCGATGGCAGACAGACCACCAGGCTAACGCAAAGGCCCGGGAGCGGTTGCTCCCGGGCCTCTGGCGTGCAATTACTTGATGCTGCCGCCGGCGGCGGTGATCTTCTGCTCAGCCGAGCTCGAGACCTTGTCCACCGAGACGGTCAGAGCCACGGCGATCTCGCCGTTGCCGAGGACCTTGACCTTCTCGTTCTTGCGGACGGCGCCCTTGGCGACCAGGTCGGCGACGGTCACGTCGCCACCCTGGGGGTACAGCTCCGCGAGCTTGTCCAGGTTCACGACCTGGTACTCGACGCGGAACGGGTTCTTGAAGCCGCGCAGCTTCGGCGTGCGCATGTGCAGCGGCATCTGGCCACCCTCGAAGCCGGGGCGGACGCTGTAACGCGCCTTCGTGCCCTTGGTGCCTCGACCGGCGGTCTTGCCCTTCGAGCCCTCACCGCGACCGACACGGGTCTTCGCGGTGTTGGCACCCGGGGTCGGACGCAGGTGGTGAACCTTCAGCACGCCGGGACGCTTGGCCTCGGCGGTCTTCTCGGCCTTGGCGGCCGTGGCCTTCTTCTCAGCCATCAGTCGATCTCCTCAACATTCACGAGGTGAGCGACCGCGCGGACGTAGCCGCGCGTCTGAGCGTCGTCGGGACGGACGACCGAGTCGCCGATCCGCTTGAGACCCAGCGAACGCAGCGTGTCACGCTGGTTCTGCTTCTCGCTCACCTTGGACTTGACCTGCGTCACCTTCAGACGAGCAGCCATTACGCACCAGCCTTCGCAGCAGCGGCGGCCTCGGCCTCCGCACGCACGAGACGTGCCGGGGCGACCTGGTCGAACTCGAGGCCGCGACGCGCGGCGACCGCACGGGGCTCCTCGAGCGACTTCAGCGCCTCGACGGTCGCGTGCACGATGTTGATCGTGTTCGACGAGCCGAGCGACTTCGACAGCACGTCGTGGATACCGGCGCACTCGAGGACGGCGCGGACCGGACCACCGGCGATAACACCGGTACCGGCAGCAGCCGGACGGAGCAGCACGACGCCGGCAGCGGCCTCGCCCTGAACCGGGTGGGGGATCGTCGACGCGGAGCGGGGAACGCGGAAGAAGTTGCGCTTCGCGTCCTCGACACCCTTCGAGATCGCCAGGGGGACCTCGCGGGCCTTGCCGTAGCCGACACCGACCACGCCGTTGCCGTCGCCGACGACCACGAGAGCGGTGAAGCTGAAGCGACGACCACCCTTCACGACCTTCGACACGCGGTTGATGGTGACGACGCGCTCGAGGAACTGGTTGTCCCCACCACGGTCGTTGCGGTCACGACCGCCGCGTCCGCCCTGGTTGCGGTCGCCACGGCCACCACGGCCGCCGCGCTCGTTGCGCTGCTCGGTGGGGGGCGCCTGCTCGGCGCCGGCCTCGGGGGCCTCGGTGGTCACTTCGGTCTCCTTGATGTCACTCACAGGTTCAGCCCCCCTTCGCGGGCGCCGTCGGCGATCGCCGCGACACGACCCGCGTAGCGGTTGCCACCGCGGTCGAACACGACGTCGGTGAAACCGGCGGCCTTGGCGCGCTCGGCGAGGAGCTCGCCGACCTTGCGGGCCTTCGCGGTCTTGTCACCCTCGAGCGAGCGCAGCTCGGTCTCGAGCGTCGAGGCAGAGGCCACGGTGTGGCCCTTGCTGTCGTCGACCAGCTGCACGAAGACGTGGCGGGCCGATCGGGTCACGACCAGGCGAGGACGGACCTCGGTGCCGACGACCTTCTTGCGAAGGCGAGCGTGGCGGCGCGAACGCGCGGCGGACTTCGACTTCACAGCCATGATTACTTACCAGCCTTTCCGGCCTTGCGACGCACGACCTCGCCCGCGTAGCGGACACCCTTGCCCTTGTACGGCTCAGGCTTGCGGATCTTGCGGATGTTGGCGGCGACCTCACCGACGGCCTGCTTGTCGATGCCCGACACGGTGAGCTTGTTGTTGCCCTCGACCGTGAAGGTGATGCCGGCCGGGGCGTCGACGACCACGGGGTGCGAGAAGCCGAGCGCGAACTCGACGCCCGTGCCCTTCTGCGCCACGCGGTAACCGGTGCCGACGACCTCGAGGCCCTTGGAGTAGCCCGTGGTCACGCCGATGATGTTGTTGTTGATCAGCGTGCGGGTCAGACCGTGCAGCGAACGCGAAGCGCGCTCGTCGTCCGGACGGGTGACGAGAACCTGGTTCTCCTCGACCTTGACCTCGATCGGGCGCGAGACCTCGAGCGACAGCTCGCCCTTCGCACCCTTCACGGTGACCTGCTGCCCGTCGACCGTCACAGTGACGCCGGCGGGGATGTCAATGGGAAGACGTCCAATACGCGACATGAAGGATCACCAAACGTAGGCGAGAACTTCTCCGCCCACGCCCTTCTGCTCGGCCTGACGGTCCGTGAGGAGACCGGAGGAGGTGGACAGGATCGCGACGCCCAGGCCACCGAGGACCTTGGGCAGCTCGGTCGACTTCGCGTACACGCGGAGACCGGGCTTGGAGACGCGCTTGATGCCGGCGATCGACCGCTCGCGGTTCGGGCCGTACTTGAGCGTCAGGGTGAGGGTCTTGCCGACGCGCGCGTCGGTCTCCTCCCACGCCGCGATGTAACCCTCGAGCTTGAGGATCTCCGCGATGTGCGTCTTCAGCTTGCTCGACGGCAGCGACACAGTGTCGTGGTGCGCCGAGTTCGCGTTGCGCAGACGGGTCAGCATATCTGCGACCGGGTCTGTCATCGTCATATGACTAGTCCTTTTTTCATGAGGTTTCGGCTGCCGTTACACGACAGACGACCTTCCTGAATGATCCATGTTCAGTTGTGGTGCGCTCGTGGCGCCGCCGGCCGGGGAACGGATCCCCCGACCGGCGGCGAACACAAACGCTCGATCTTACCGCAGACCGACCTGAGAGAAGTCTCAGGCCTCCTGGTCCTCCGTGCGGAACGGGAAGCCGATGTGCTTCAGAAGCGCACGACCCTCCGCGTCCGACTTCGCGGTGGTGACGACGGTGATGTCGAAACCACGCACGCGGTCGATCTTGTCCTGGTTGATCTCGTGGAACACGGACTGCTCCTGGAGACCGAAGGTGTAGTTGCCGTTGCCGTCGAACTGCGAGGCCGAGAGTCCGCGGAAGTCGCGGATTCGGGGCAGCGCCAGCGAGACGAGACGGTCCAGGAACTCCCACGCGCGGTCACCGCGGAGGGTGACGTGCGCGCCGATGGCCTGGCCCTCGCGCAGCTTGAACTGCGCGATCGACTTCTTCGCCTTAGTGACGACGGGCTTCTGACCGGTGATCGCGGTGAGGTCCGCGACCGCACCATCGATGACCTTGGCGTCGCGAGCAGCCTCGCCGACACCCGTGTTGACGACGACCTTGACCAGGCCAGGGATCTGCATGACGTTGTCGTAGCCGAACTCGTCCTGCAGCTTCTGGCGGATCTGGTCGCGGTAGACCTGCTTCAGGCGCGGCTGGATTTTGCCAGCCTGCGCGTCAATGGTGCTCACTGTCAGATGTCCTTACCCGACTTCTTCGCGTAGCGAACGCGAACAGTCTTCTTGACGCCGTCCTTGACCTTCTCCTCGACGCGGAAGCCCACGCGGGTCGGCTTCTTGGTCTCGGGGTCGACGAGCGCGACGTTGGAAATGTGGATGGGAGCCTCGTACGTCTCGATGCCACCGGTCTTGGTGCCGCGCTGCGACTGTCCGACACGGTTGTGACGCTTGACGTAGTTGATGCCCTCGACGACGACGCGCTTGCCGCCTTCGATGACCTCGAGGACCTTGCCCTGCTTGCCGCGGTCTCCGCCGCGATCCTGCTTGGCACCCGTGATGACCTGAACGAGGTCACCCTTCTTGATCTTCGCCATGAGTTACAGCACCTCCGGGGCGAGCGAGACGATCTTCATGAACTTGCGGTCACGAAGCTCGCGGCCGACCGGGCCGAAGATGCGGGTGCCGCGGGGCTCCCCGTCGTTCTTCAGGATGACGGCGGCGTTCTCATCGAACTTGATGTACGAACCGTCGGCGCGGCGAACCTGCTTGACGGTGCGGACGACGACGGCCTTGACCACGTCGCCCTTCTTGACGTTGCCGCCCGGGATCGCGTCCTTGACGGTCGCGACGATCGTGTCGCCGATGCCGGCGTAACGGCGGTTCGAACCACCGAGGACACGGATCGTGAGCAGCTCCTTGGCGCCGGTGTTGTCGGCGACCTTGAGGCGGGACTCAGTCTGGATCACTTGGCCTTCTCCAGGATCTCAACCAGGCGCCAGCGCTTGGTGGCGCTCAGCGGGCGGGTCTCGTTGATGAGAACGAAGTCGCCGATGCCGGCGCTGTTGTTCTCGTCGTGGGCCTTGAGCTTGCTCGTGCGACGGATGACCTTGCCGTAGAGGGGGTGCTTAACGCGGTCCTCGACCTCGACGACGATCGTCTTGTCCATCTTGTCGCTCACGACGTAACCGCGGGCGACCTTGCGGTAGCCACGGGCGTCGGCGTCGCGCACATCGTGCGCGCCGTGCTCCACAGTCTTCTTCTCGGCGGCCATCACTCAGCCCCTCCCTCGACGGCCGGAGTCTCCTCGGCGGCCTTCTTCGCCTTGGCCTTCTTGGCCTTGGCCTCGACCGGAGCGGGCGTGGCACGGATGCCCAGCTCGCGCTCGCGGATCACGGTGTAGAGCCGCGCGATGTCGCGCTTGACGGCGCGGATGCGACCGTGGCTCTCGAGCTGACCGGTGGCCGACTGGAAGCGCAGGTTGAACAGCTCTTCCTTCGCCTTACGCAGCTCCTCGACGAGGCGGGTGTCCTCGAACGTGTCGAGCTCGCTCGGAGCGAGCTCCTTGGTGCCGATCGCCATTACGCGTCGCCCTCCTCGCGCTTGATGATGCGTGCCTTCAGGGGCAGCTTGTGGATTGCTCGGGTGAGGGCCTCACGAGCGAGCTGCTCGTTGACGCCCGCGACCTCGAAGAGGACGCGACCCGGCTTGACGTTGGCGACCCACCACTCGGGCGAGCCCTTACCCGAACCCATGCGGGTCTCGGCGGGCTTCTTCGTGAGGGGGCGGTCCGGGTAGATGTTGATCCAGACCTTTCCACCACGCTTGATGTGACGCGTCATGGCGATACGAGCGGACTCGATCTGACGGTTCGTCACGTAAGCGGGGGTGAGGGCCTGGATGCCGAACTCACCGAACGACACCTTGGTGCCACCGGTCGCGGCACCATCGCGCTTGGGGTGGTGCTGCTTGCGGTACTTGACCTTGCGGGGGATGAGCATTACGCCGAAGCTCCTTCCGCCACCGGGGTCGCCGCGTCGTCACGACGCGGGCCACGACGGCCGCCACGGTCGCGGTCACGGGCAGGCTTCATGTTGGCCTGCTCGCGCGCGAGTTCCTTGTTGGTGAGGTCGCCCTTGTAGATCCAGACCTTCACGCCGATGCGGCCGAAGGTGGTCTTGGCCTCGTAGAAGCCGTAGTCGATGTTCGCGCGCAGCGTGTGCAGCGGCACACGACCCTCGCGGTAGAACTCCGAACGCGACATCTCCGCGCCGCCGAGGCGGCCCGAGACCTGGATGCGGATGCCCTTGGCGCCGGCGCGCTGGGCGCCCTGGAGGCCCTTGCGCATCGCACGGCGGAAGGCCACGCGGGCGCTGAGCTGCTCGGCGACGCCCTGGGCGACGAGCTGAGCGTCAGCCTCGGGGTTCTTGACCTCGAGGATGTTCAGCTGGATCTGCTTGCCCGAGAGCTTCTCGAGCTCGCCGCGGATGCGCTCGGCCTCGGCACCACGACGACCGATCACGATGCCCGGACGGGCGGTGTGGATGTCGACGCGGACGCGGTCGCGAGTGCGCTCGATCTCGATGCGGCTGACGCCGGCACGGTCGAGGTTCGTCTGCAGCAGCTTGCGGATCTTGATGTCCTCGGCCACGTAGTCGGCGTAACGCTGACCCGGCTTCGTCGAGTCCGCGAACCAGCGCGAGACGTGATCCGTGGTGATGCCGAGGCGGAAGCCGTACGGGTTGACCTTCTGACCCATTAGTTGCTCGCCTTCTTCTTGTCGGCACCGGCGGTCTGAGCGACCTCCGGCGTCGAGAGCACGACCGTGATGTGGCTCGTGCGCTTCTTGATCTGGAACGCGCGACCCTGAGCACGGGGGCGGAAACGCTTGAGCGTCGTGCCCTCGTCGACGTAGGCGTTCAGGACGAACAGGTCGGCCTCATCGAACGACTCGCCGTCCTTGTCGGCCTTCACCTGGGCGTTGGCCATAGCCGACGCGACCAGCTTGTAGATCGGCTCGGAAGCCGCCTGCGGCGCGAACTTCAGGATCGCGAGCGCCTCCTGGGCCTGCTTGCCCTTGATGAGGGCGACGACGCGACGAGCCTTCTGAGGGGTCACGCGGATGTGTCGCACACGTGCGATGGACTCCACCATTTCTCTCTCCTCCTCAGTCGCCTTAGCGGCGACGGCCCTTCTTGTCGTCCTTCACGTGACCACGGAAGGTGCGGGTGGGCGCGAACTCGCCCAGCTTGTGGCCGACAAGCGTCTCCGTGACGAACACGGGGATGTGCTTGCGACCGTCGTGCACGGCGATGGTGTGACCCAGCATGGCGGGGATGATCATCGAGCGGCGCGACCACGTCTTGATGACGTTCTTGGTGCCGGCTTCGTTCTGCGAGACGACCTTGCGAAGCAGGTGCTCGTCGACGAAGGGGCCCTTCTTCAGACTGCGGGGCATCTTCTTTACTCCTACTTGCGCTTCTTGCCGGCGTTACGGCGACGCACGATGAGCTTGTCGCTTTCCTTGTTGGCGTGACGGGTGCGGCCCTCAGCCTGGCCCCACGGCGAAACGGGGTGACGACCACCAGAGGTCTTACCCTCACCACCACCGTGCGGGTGATCGACCGGGTTCATCGCGACACCACGGACGGTCGGGCGAACGCCGAGCCAGCGCTTGCGGCCGGCCTTGCCCCAGTTGATGTTCGACTGCTCGGCGTTGCCGACCTCGCCGATGGTCGCGCGGCAGCGCGCATCGACGTTGCGGACCTCGCCCGAGGGGAGGCGCAGCTGAGCGTAGGGGCCGTCCTTGGCGACGAGACGCACCGAGGCGCCCGCCGAACGAGCCATCTTCGCGCCGCCACCGGGACGGAGCTCGATGGCGTGGATGACGGTACCCGTCGGGATGTTCTTCAGCGGCAGGTTGTTGCCCGGCTTGATGTCTGCGCCGGCACCCGACTCGATGATGTCGCCCTGCGCCAGCTTGTTCGGCGCGAGGATGTAGCGCTTCGTGCCGTCCACGTAGTGGAGCAGCGCGATGCGCGCGGTGCGGTTGGGGTCGTACTCGATGTGAGCGACCTTGGCGTTGACGCCGTCCTTGTCGTTGCGACGGAAGTCGATCACGCGGTACTGGCGCTTGTGGCCACCACCGATGTGACGGGTCGTGATGCGACCCTGGTTGTTGCGGCCACCCGTCTTGGAAAGCGGGCGGAGCAGCGACTTCTCCGGCGTCGATCGCGTGATCTCGGCGAAGTCAGCCACCGACGAGCCGCGGCGACCGGGGGTCGTGGGCTTGTAGTTGCGAATAGCCATGTTCTCTCTTCCTCCCCGACCGTCAGCCGACTGCCGTGAAGATGTCGATGGTGCCCGACTTGAGCGTGACGATGGCGCGCTTGGTGTCCTTGCGCTTGCCGATGCCGAAGCGGGTGCGGCGGGCCTTGCCGACGCGGTTGATCGTGTTGACCGAAGCCACCTGGACGCCGAAGATCTTCTCGATGGCGAGCTTGATCTCGGTCTTGTTCGAGCGGGGGTCCACGATGAACGTGTACTTGCCCTCGTCGATCAGACCGTAGCTCTTCTCCGAGACGACCGGCTTCAGGATGACGTCGCGCGGGTCCTTCTGCACGGTCATGCGGAGACCTCCTCAGTGGCGCCGGCCTTCTGCGCGATGAACGCGTCGATGGCGGCCTTGGTGAAGACGATGTCGTCCGAGACGAGCACGTCGTAGGCGTTCAGCTGGTCGGCCATGAGGACGTGCACGTAACCGAGGTTGCGCACGCTCAGGTAGCCGAAGTCGTCCTCGCGGTCGAGCACGACGAGCACGTTCTTGGTCGGTGCGACGGTCGCGAGGAACGTCGAAGCGGCCTTGGTCGAGGGCTCGGACACGCCGAAGGACTCGACGACGTGCAGACGCTCACCGCGGAAGCGGTCGCTCAGCGCACCCGCGAGGGCGGCGGCGATCATCTTCTTGGGGGTGCGCTGCGAGTAGTCGCGCGGCTTCGGGCCGTGGACGATGCCACCACCGGTCATGTGCGGCGCACGGATCGAACCCTGACGGGCGTTACCCGTGCCCTTCTGCTTGAAGGGCTTGCGACCGGCACCGGAGACCTCACCGCGACGCTTGGTCGAGTGGGTGCCCTGGCGAGCCGCCGCGAGCTGCGCGACGACGACCTGGTGGATCAGCGGGATGTTCGTCTTGGCGTCGAACACCGAGGCGGGCAGCTCAACAGAGCCGGCCTTCTTGCCGTCGATGCCCAGGACGTCCAGAGCGAGAGTCGAGTCAGCCATCTAACTCAGGCCCCCTTCACTGCGTTGCGGACGTACACGGTGCGACCGCGCGCGCCGGGGACGGCGCCCTTGACGAGCAGCAGACCCTTCTCGGCGTCGACGGCGTGAACCGTGAGGTTGAGGACGGTCACGCGCTCGGCGCCCATACGGCCGGCCATGCGCATGCCCTTGAAGACGCGGCTCGGGGTCGACGAGGCGCCGATCGAACCGGGCTTGCGGTGGTTGCGGTGTGCACCGTGCGAAGCGGAGACACCCTTGAAGTTGTGACGCTTCATGACACCCGCGGTGCCCTTACCCTTGCTCGTGCCGACGACGTCGACGAGCTGGCCGGCCTCGAAGGTGCCGTCAACCGTGAGCTCCTGACCGAGCGCGTAGGACGCGGCGTCGGCGGTGCGGATCTCAGCGAGGTGACGACGGGGCGTGACGCCCGCAGCCTCGAAGTGGCCCGAGAGGGGCTTGTTGACCTTGCGGGGGTCGATCGCACCGGCGGCGATCTGGATGGCCGAGTAGCCGTCCACCTCCGCGGTGCGGATCTGGGTGACGACGTTCGGCGCGAGCTCGATCACCGTGACGGGGATGAGCTTGCCGGACTCGTTCCAGACCTGAGTCATGCCGAGCTTGGTGCCGAGGAGACCCTTGGAAACCTTGTTGTTGATGTCAACCATGTCGATCCCCAGCCTCAGAGCTTGATCTCGATGTTGACGTCCGCCGGGAGGTCGAGACGCATAAGCGAGTCGACGGCCTTCGGCGTCGGGTCCACGATGTCGATGAGGCGCTTGTGCGTGCGCATCTCGAAGTGCTCGCGGCTGTCCTTGTACTTGTGGGGCGAACGGATCACGGCGACCACGTTCTTCTCCGTCGGAAGCGGCACCGGGCCGACGACCGAGGCGCCCGCACGGGTGACCGTGTCGACAATCTTGCGCGCCGACGAGTCGATGACCTCGTGGTCATACGACTTCAGGCGAATGCGGATCTTCTGTCCCGCCATTGCTTGCTCACTCTCTTAACGCGTCTTACCTCAGGGGCATTGGACGCACTGACCCTCCGGAAACCCTTCGGGCTGGGCCTGTCTTTCGACCCGTGTTCACATGTCAGACCACGCGCGCAGAGAGCCCCTGCGAGGTGGTTTGTGATTTGTGTTCTCCTGCCCGCGGCCCAGACTCTGTCTGTGCACTGCCCTGGCAGTGATCCCGCGCAGTCCTCCTGACGGAGCGCACGCGGGAATGTGGAACCTGTCTATTCTGCCATCCCCGGTGGCCGTGAAGCAACCCGGGCGTGTCGCGCCTCCAGCCGCGTGATCACGCGGGAGACGAGGATCCGCTCGGCACCTTCTCAGGGTGCCGAGCGGATCGGATCCGGCGGTCGTCTGCGGGGGCGTCGACGACCCGCGGATCAGTACCAGTTGGTGGCCTGCGAGTGACCCCACGCGGCGCACGGGGTGCCGTAGGCGCGCGAGATGTAGTCGAGGCCCCAGGCGATCTGCGTGGTGGCGTTGGTCTGCCAGTCGGCCCCGACCGTGGCCATCTTGCTGCCGGGAAGGGACTGCGGGATGCCGTAGGCGCCGGACGAGGGGTTCGACGCCTGGAAGTTCCAGCCGGACTCCTTGTTCCACAGCGACACGAGGCAGCCGAACTGGTCTCCACCCCAGCCGAAGCGCTCGGCGGCCATGGCCTGCGCGGTCGCCTGAGCGCCGGCGGGGCTGTTGGCGGCGGCCAGTGCCTCGGCGGCCTTGCGCTGCTCTTCGGCGGCCTTGCGCTGCTCCTCGGCGACGCGGGCGGCCTCGGCCGCAGCGGCGGCGGCGGCCTCGTCGGCCTCGGTCAGGGCGGCGGTCTGGGCGACGACCTCCTCGGCCTCCGCCTCGGTCTCGCGGACCTCGCCCTCCACGACCACGGCGGGCATGCGCGTGTACGCGCTGAGGTGGTCGACCTTCTTGCGCAGCTCGGTGGTGTCGGCCTTGGCGTGCGCCTCCGAGAGGGCGGCCTGGGCGTCTTCGAGGGCCGTGCGCGCGGCTGCGGCGGCTGCGGGGTCCTCCGCGGCGGTGGCGGTGGTGCGGGTGTGCTCGGGAACCGTGGCGGCGACGGCCGCTCCGCCGGTGAGCACAACGCCGATGATGGCGGCCGCTCCGATCAGCACCTTGCCGCGACGGGCGCGACGCTCGGCGCGGAGGAGGTTGATGTGGTTGGCACGGGGGAACGGGGTGAGCAGGGGCGGCTCAGTGTGATTCTGCGACATTCCTGGTTTTTCGTTCGAGGTACGTCCGCGAACGCTCGGGTGGCGACGGCCTTTCGGGCGGCGGTCGCCGCGAAACGCGGACCCTCCACCGTGCGCCCCTCCCCTGGACGGTTCCGGCCGATCCGGTGGGGATCCCATATGCAGCCGGTGGGCGTTACCTGTTCGTTACCTGACGAGATCCTGATTCGTTCAACTCTGGGCGATCTCAGGCGGCCGAGTCTCCCGGGACCAGGGCCGCGCGAAATGTGCGCAGCAGGATCCGGCAATCGCCCAGCAGAGTCCAGCCCTCTGCATAGGACAGGTCGAGGCGGACCGTATCGTCCCACGACAGCGTGGACCGCCCCGACACCTGCCAGAGCCCCGTGATGCCCGGCTTCACCGCGAAGCGGCGGTGAACATGGTCTGCGTAGAGGTCGACCTCGCGCGGCAGAGGCGGGCGCGGTCCGACGAGGGACATGCTCCCGCCGATCACGTTCATCAGCTGGGGGAGCTCATCGAGGCTGAACCGCCGCAGCACTTTCCCCACCGGCGTCACACGCGGGTCGTTGCGCATCTTGAACATGACCTCGTTGCCGTGGTCCCGCTGGTCGGCGAGTGCCGCGAGCCTCTCCTCGGCATCCTGCGTCATCGATCGGAACTTCAGCATGGTGAACTCCCGCCCATGCAGGCCCACCCGCGTCTGCCGGAAGAGCGCCGGCCCGGGAGACGTCATGCGCACGAGCGCCGCGATCGCCAGGAGCACTGGCGAGAAGATGATCACCAGCGAGAGCCCGCCGATGACGTCGCCGGCCCGTTTGAGGAAGCGGACGTCCACCGGTCCGGGCGAAGCGGCCCGACCGGGCGTTTCGAGCGCCCGCAAACGGCCCAGGCCTCCCCCTCTGCTTTCTCCGGGGGCGAAGATCAGATCGGCTGTCACACGGCAGAGGACGTCGTGCCCACCGGTTCTGATACAGACACACGCGCGAAGGCCCCCGTCTCGCTAGGAGAAGCGGGGGCCTTCGGGACGGAGGTCTTACTCGTTGCCGATCGCGCCGTCGATGTTCTTGCGGACCTCGTCGATCCGATCATTCAGGCTGTCCGGGAGGACGCCCTTGGCGAAGTCGCTGACCTTGTCGAGGACCTCGTCGCTCACGCCCTCGGCCTTGGCCGACCGCAGAGCGTCCTGCAGCTTGTCCTTGTTCTGCTCGAAAGCTTCCTTGCCCTGGTTCACGACGTCATCGATGCCCATGGTCACCCCTCAGGTCGGCTGGATGCGCCGCGGATTCGGGACGCATCCCGGCCATTGTGGCATCGAGCGCGGGCAACCGGAACCCCGGCCCGCGCGTCGGCTTCACTGGTCAGGCGACGGTGTCGCCGGGCACCAGTGCTGCGCGGAAGGTCTTGAGCATGATCACCACGTCACCGAGAAGCGACCAGTTCTCCACATAGGAGAGATCGAGGCGGACCGTGTCGTCCCACGAGAGCGAAGACCGGCCGGACACCTGCCACAGCCCCGTGATTCCCGGCTTGACAAGGAAACGGCGGTGCACATGATCGGCGTACTGGTCGACCTCACGCGGAAGCGGCGGGCGCGGCCCGACGAGCGACATGCTGCCGCCGATCACGTTGAACAGCTGAGGGAGCTCGTCCAGGCTGAACCGACGCATGATCCGCCCGACCGGGGTGACGCGCGGGTCGTCGCGCATCTTGAACATGACCTCGTTGCCCATCGATTCGCCCGACAGCGCGCGCTTCGCCTCGAGCGCGGAGAGCAGGGTCTCGGCGTCCTGCACCATGGAGCGGAACTTCAGCATCTTGAACTCGCCGCCGTGGCGGCCGACGCGCGTCTGCTTGAACAGCACCGGCCCCGTGGACGACAGCTTCACGACGAGTGCGAGCACCAGCAGAACGGGGCTCAGCAGGAGGACGAGGGTGACGCTCGCGATCAGGTCGAGCATGCGCTTCACGAAACGCTGACCGGCGGAGAACCGCGGAGTCTCCACGTGGATCAGCGGCAGACCCGCCACGGGCCGCATGTGGATGCGGGGGCCCGCGATGTCCGTGATGCTGGGTGCGAGCACCAGGTGCTGGCGCCCGGCCTCGAGCGACCAGGAGATCTCTTTGATGCGGCGCGGGCCCAGCTCGTCGGCGCTCGCGATCACGACCGTGTCGGCTCCGGTGATCGCCATCGCGCGCTCGACCGAACGGACATCGCCGAGAACCGGGATCTCCGTTCCCTCCACGAGCTTCGAGGCCGGAGGCGCCGGCACGCAGGCGCCGACAACGAGGTAACCCGCCTGGGGAGTCCGCTTCAGCTCCTTCGCGACGTGGGCGACGGATCGGTCGGAGCCCACGATGACGACGCGAGCGGCGTATTCGCCCCGCAGACGCTGGGCCCCCAGCCACCGTCGCCAGAGCCACCGCCCCGCGAACAGAGCGAGGATGCCGATGGGGAACGAGAGCAGCAGAAAACCGCGTGCGACATTGATCTGAAGCAGGAACGCCACGATCGCGATCGCACCGAAGAGATTGAAGCTGGCGTCGAAGACCCTCTTGTACTCGGTGGGCCCCACGCCGATGACACGATCATTGCGGGTGTCGTTGAGGGCGAGAGCTAGGAGCCACAGAGCGAGTATCAACGCCGAGACGAGCGAGTACGACGACGGCAGGATGCCCAGCTGTCCGGGGATGCGAGCGTGCCAGCCCAGCCACACCAGTTGCGTTCCGTATACGACCAGGGTCAGCGCAACGAAGTCCGTGATCCGCAGCCCCAGCGCATAGCGCTTGCGCCAGTCACGCACGCGCGACGGCCGCGGCCTCAGCTTGTGGGGGATCGCCGCGAGTTCCGCCGGAATCGCCGTCTCGGACTCGACCCCCGCGGCATCGAGCGTCGGCGACTGCGCGCGCTCAGCACGCGTCAACTCTGTCGTCACTCGATCACTCCTCACCGCGTCAGCCCTGCGGGCTTCCGAAGTTTACCGCCGATTCGATTGTCGCGCGGGTGATGGGCCCGCCGAATCCGGCTGAGATGCACGTCTATCGTCGACTCAGCGATCCGCGCACCCGCTCGTGTCGAGCGCGTACGCCGTCGTGTTGATCATGGGGGTGGACCGCAATTCGAGTGGGCCGAACTCGCCGTCTTCGGCGGAGAAGACGGCCGTGACCGTCGCCTGCTCCATCGGTGCGAGGTTCGTCGTGAACCACGCGACGGGTCGCTCGAGATCCTGAATGTCCTGCCGGGTCACCGCCACGTCTCGCCCCTCCACACTCACCGACTCCAGGGTCGTTCCCGGAGGGCCGTAGACATACACCTGGGTGCGGAACTGGGATGAGCCCCAGTGTCCGCTCCGCACGTAGGCGGGCAACTGGTCGGCCGCGGCCTGATCGATGTCCATGCGAAGCGTTGTGCTCGTCGTGAAGGTGCGACGGCCGTCCGCGCACGCCTCGGCGAGCTTGATGCCCGACTCCATGTAGTAGTCGATCTTCGACATCGACTCATCGCGGAAGAAGACGCCGACCGTCGTCGCGGCGTCGTTCTCCGTCGGGAGGATCCCCGACACCCGCAACGGCTCGATCTGCTTCTGGATTTCCTCATGGGCACTCCAGAAGAGGATGTTGCCGTTGTCGATGCCCTCGCCGATCGCCCACATCATGTCCTTCGGGTCGAAGTCGCCGGTGGCCACCTTCTCGAAGATCGTGGACGCCGCGCTGGCGAAGAACGCGTCTACCAGTCGCGACTCGGAGTAATCGCCCCAACGCAGGTAGACGCCGTTGAGGAGAAGATCGACGGCGTTCGTCTCGGTGAGCTCGTCGCCGGTCGCCAGCTGGATCGGACCGGTCGCGCGCAGGATGCGGCTCAGCGCGATCGGGTCGATCGACAGCACCCCGTCGACCTGCTGGTCGGCGATGTCTCGCTGCCAGAAGGCGCGCACGATGTTGGCCATCGTCGGGAAGTCGGGTCGGCTCGCGGAGGTGTTGATGTGGTCGATCAGATAGTTGCTGTACAGATCGAGAGCGCTCTGCGGCACGTCGACGTCGACGGCAGTCTTGTTGGCATACTGCGTGCTGCTCGCCTGCCCGGTGATCGCGATCGCGCCCTGGTTGGCGTTGAGCATCGTCTGGGACGCCGCCGATCCACCCAGGCCCACCGATTCGGCGTTGTTCTGGAAGGTGAGCAGATAGTTGCGCTCTCCCTCAGCGCCCAGCAGCTCGGGCACGAGCGCGAGCATCGGGGCAGCCGCCTGCATCACCTCACCGACCTGATCCACACCACCGCGAACGGGGCCGATCAGCGACGAGGACGACTGCACGGCCGTGATCTCCTCCGCCAGGCGCGTCACCTCCGGCTCGGCAGCCGTCAGCACCGGCAGGATCCGGGCGAGCACGGGTTCGTCGCTGTCCGCGTCGAACTCCGCCAGCGCCGGCACCCCGAGGTCGTTGGCCACGACGTCGAGTGACTGCGCGGCGAGACGCACGCCACGAAGGTTGTCGCCGAGGAAAGGCAGGATCTCGAACGCGTTCCACACCGGGTCCCCGGCGGCGTCCGCCGCCTTCTGGGCGTGAGACGACAGCGCACCGACGGCGTCCTTGATCTCGGCCTGGTCGTTCTGCACCTGAGCGACCACCGCCTGGGCGGCCTCCAGTTCGTTCTTCACCGTGAGCGCGCGGAAGGCGACCCAGAGGGCAGCGATCAGAAGGAGGACGACGACGATCGTGATCGCCACAGCGATTCGGCGCCCCGTTCGCCGGGGCGGCCGACCCGCTCCCGCGTCGCGCGCCCCGGGGATGCGCTGCGTTCGCGCCGTCGGGGCGTCGCCGGCGGCCGCGGTGGCGACCTGGGTTCGACGGGCCTCCGCGAGGGCGCGCCGCGTCATCCGCTGGGGTGAGGAGTCGTGCATGCCGCACAGCCTATGGCGCTCCGCTGGACATACACCCTCTCGCTCACGCTGGTAGTTTGGGACGCTGAGCGCGTACGACGGGGAGAGATGACGAACAGCCACGACACGCAGACGGCTCGCACACCCCGAATCCTGCACCTCACCGAGTGCTACGCGGGTGGTGTCAGCCGGGCGATCGAAACCATCGTCGACCTCACGCCGGAAGCGGAGCACCACCTGCTGTGGCGCGGCGACGAATCACCGGAAGCGACGATCGGCTATGCGTCCCGCCGGGATCTGCCTGCGTCCTTCCGCCGCGCGATCCGGCGAGTTCGCGATGTCGTGGAGGAGGTCTCGCCCGACTTCGTCTACGCGCATTCGAGCTGGGCCGGAGTGTTCGCTCGAGCGACGCGCTTGGATGCCCCCGTCGTCTACGCACCCCACTGCTACAAGTTCGATGATGCAAGCACGTCCGCCCCGCTTCGCACCGCGTACCGGTTGGCAGAGGTCGCCCTCGCCCGGCGCACCGCGCGGACCATCGTGCTCTCGCCGCACGAGGAGGCGCTCGCGCTGGCGGTGAACAAGACGGTGCCGACCCATTACGTGCCGAACGTCGCCTCCGTGGAGCCCGACGAGGCTCATCCCGCGACCCGTTTCGCCGCGGCACGCGACGTGATCATGATCGGCCGGCTGTCGAAGCAGAAGGACCCGAGCTTCTTCGCGCAGGTCGCCCGTCGGGTCCACGATGTCGCCCCCGACGTGAGATTCCGCTGGATCGGCGACGGCGACATGGACAAGCGGGCCGAACTCGAAGCTGCCGGGGTCGAGGTGACGGGGTGGCTCAATGGAGAGGCCCTGGCGGCGGAACTGGCCCGTCCCTCTCTCTACCTGCACACCGCACTGTATGAGGGCTTCCCGCTCAGCGTCCTCGACGCTGCGGCCTTCGAGCACCCGATCCTGGCGCGGCACATCCCCGCCTTCGATGGGCTCACCATCCCCACTGCCGAATCCACCGACGATGCCGCGCTGATGGTCCTCGATCTCCTGTCGAACGGCCCCCATCTCGCCCAGGCCGAGCAGGCCGCCCGCGACCTGCGGTCCACCATGAACCGAGACGCGCAGCGCGCGGCGCTCCAGGCGCTGTACGCCGCGGTCTGAGGGGAGAAACCCATGCGCGTGCTCATGCCCAGCCGCATTCTCGACCGCCATACCGGCGGAAACACCACTTACGCGCGGCATGTCGCCGACGGTCTGACGCAGCGCGGCATCCCCGTGGCACGCATCCCCGCGCGGCGCCACCCGGTGCTGACGATGGCGCAGGAGACCTTCACGGGTCTGTTCGGTGGTCAGGACGGCGATGTGCTGCACTACGTGGCCGACACGGGGCCTCTCCTGCGCACGCGCCGCCCGTCCGTCGTGACCGTGCACGGAGTCGCGAGCCGGTGGATCTCCGTGGCCCGCGATGCGCGGCAGGAGAAGGTCTGGCGCACGCGCGTGCAGCGCGCGATCGACTCGACCGACCACGTCATCACGGTCTCGAACTCGAGCGCGGACGATGTCTCCGAAGTCTTCGGCGTCGGCGCCGATCGCCTGACGACGATCGAGCACGGCATCGACATCGAGCGCTTCGCCTCCCCGGTCGCGCTGTCTCCGGAGCTCACCGCGCAGCTGCCGCAGCGATTCGTCCTCTATCTGGGCAACATCGAACCCCGTAAGAACCTGATCCCCCTGGTGAAGGCGTTCGCGACGCCGGAGGTGCGCGCGCTGGGCATCAAGCTGGTGATCGCCGGTCGTGCCGCTTGGAACTCCGAGGAGTCGGCGGCAGTCATCGACGGTTCGCCCGACGTGATCCGCCTCGGGTTCGTATCCGATGACGACCGGACCGCGCTGATGCAGGCCTGCACCGCATTCGCGTTCCCCAGCCTCTACGAGGGCTTCGGCTTTCCTGTCGTCGAGGCACTGGCCGCCGGTGCGGTCGTCGTCACGTCGAGCCGTGGCTCGCTCGCTGAGGTCGCCGGCCCCTCTCTGCAGTTCCCGGACATCGATGTCGAGGGCATCGCGTCGGGCATCGTGTCGGCCGTCGACGACGAGGACGCCCGCCGAGCATGCCTCGATCAGGGTCTCGCATGGGCACAGCGCTTCACCTGGGATGCCAGCGTGGACAAGCACATCGAGGTCTACAAGAAGGTGCTCGGATGACGCGGGTCCTCGTCCTGCACGGTTACTCCGCCGAGAACGCCGGGGACGGTCTTCTCGTGCGTGAGACGCTCGAGCTGATCCGGGACGCCTTCGGCGAGGCCGAAGTGACCCTGCTCGCCTCGCGTCCGGAGACCTTCGCGGACCTCGGCGTCCGAGCGCTGCCGACCGTGCCGACGAAACGCGGATGGGACAAGGCGATGCGCGCCGAGCTCAACGCCATCGACGGCTACGACATCGTGGTGGCCGTCGGAGGCGGATACCTGCGCGCGGGCACGGCGGTCGAGACTCTGAAGACCGCGCTCGTGCACGGCCCCCAGCTGCGCGCCGCGGCGCGCACGACGGCTCCCACCGTCTACCTGCCGCAGAGCATCGGGCCGGCGCGTTTCGGCACGCGGAGCTGGGTGAGACGAACCCTGGGCAAGCTCGACGTCGTGATGGTGCGCGACGACCGCACCGTCGCCGAGGTCGGGGGCCCCACGGTGGTGCGCACGCCGGATCTCGCCACCGCCGCCGTGGTGGGCGGACGCCGGCCCGGCACGCAGGTCGATCCGACCCCCGTGCTCTCGATCCGCGCGGTTCACGGGAAGATCAACCCCGACATCTACGCGCTCGCCCGTCGCATGTCGCCGTACGACGGCTATATCCAGAGCACGACCGGTGGCAACGACGACAGGCCCGCCGCCGCCACCCTCACGCCGCGTCTGATGGTGGAGCGCTCGGACCTGATGACCCCGGGCGGCACACCCCGCGTGGTTGTCGCGGTGCGCCTTCACGCTGCGCTGATGGCCCTTGCCGCCGGCCATTACGTCGTGCATCTGGCGTACGAGCGCAAGGGCTTCGGCGCGTTCGGCGACCTCGGCATCGACCCGTGGGTTCACACGGTCAACTCCTTCGACGTCGAGAGCGTGGCCTCACAGGCGCGGGGCCTCCTGGAGGATCCCGCCATTCGCGCGGATTACGATTCACGCATCGCCGCAGCCGCCGCGAACATCGCCGTCGCCCGCGAGAAGATCGTCGCCGAGCTCAGAACTCGCGCTCGCACCCACTGACCCGCCACCGACGGATGCCGCGCCCAGCAGGCTCCCGTGACGAAGGACACCCATGAAAGAAAAGCTCAAGAACCTTGTCCGGGCCGTCTGGAGCAGCGCTCCTTACCGCGTGGTCCTGTTCGGTCTGGATGCGCTTGCATTCCGCCTCGCGAAACCGGTGAAGCACGGTGGGCCGTACTCGGTGCTGCTGGCGCCGGCGACGGGCCAGAACATCGGCGATCAGGCGATGTTCGATTCGGTGGCGCACAACACTCGCGGCCGCATCGTCGCCGTGGTCACGGCCCCCTCCTTCGTACTGCGGGAGCGCGCGCCGCACGAGCAGCTCGATGTCCTCGAGCTGCCGGGTCTGATCCACCGACCCCCGCTGCTGCGCTTCACTTCGGTCTATCGCTTCGCGCGGGTCGTCAAGGGCGCCGAGCGCCTCATCGGCACCGGCGCGGACATGCTGGACGGCGGTCACCCGCACGCGAGCCTGGCGCGTCTCAGCCTCTTCCGCCTCGGGGTGCTAGCCGGTATCGAGACCGTGATCCAGGGTTTCAGCTGGAAAGCGGACGCCCCGCGCACGGTGGTCGTCGCGATCAAGGGACTTTCCGAGCGCGCCCAGGTCACACCGCGTGATCCGGTGAGCACCCGACGCCTTCAGGCCGCAGGTGTCAAGCGCATCGTGCCCGCCTCGGACGCCGTTTTCTCGTTCCCCGCCGAAGAGGAGCTCTACCCCGAGCTCGCTGCCTACGTCGCGGCGGCGACCGCTGCCGAAACTCCGGTCGTCCTGTTGAACACGAGCGGGCTCATTGCGCGTAAGACGGACCTCACCACCGACTACGCGAAGGTCATCGAGCGCCTGCACGCCGACGGCGCGCGCATTGTCTTCCTGCCGCACGTGCTCCGCCCGTGGGACGACGACCTCCTCGTGTCGCGGCGAATGCACGAGGCCTACGGCGCGGAAGACGACTTCCTGGTCGACCGCCGTCTGACGCCCGCACAGATCCGCCGCCTGGCGAAGTCCGCGTCCTTCTCGATCACGGGACGTATGCACCTGGCGATCCTCTCGCTGAGCCAGGAGACCCCCGCGATCTGCCTCGCAACTCATGGCAAGGTGGAGGGCCTGTTCGAGTTCTTCGACCTGCCACAGCTCGTGGTGGAGCCCGAAGCGGGATGCGGAGACCTGCTCACCGCAACGGCCGCCGACATCCTGAAGCGACGAAGTGAGATCTCAGCGCAGATCGCCTCTCATCTCCCGCGTGTGCGCGAGCTGTCCGCGCTGAACTTCCCGTATGCCGCCCGGGAGACGGTCGCGCGTTGAAGCGATACCTGAGGTTCGGCGCTTCGGCGGGCATGCTGAGCCTCGCGCCGCTGCTCATCAGCGGCGCGACCTTCATCAGCGTGCCCATCCTGCTCGGCACGCTCGGCACCGATCTCTGGGTCAGCATCGCCATCGGCCAAGCAATCGGCGAGATCGCTCGTGCGCTCGTCGTGTGGGGCTGGAATTCGATCGGCCTCACCGTGGTCTCGCCCATGGAGCCGGCCGAACGGCTCCGGTACTACTTCGCGTCGCTGCTCCCCCGGTTCCTGGTGCTCATCCCCGTCGCGATCGGCTGCGTCGTCGCGGCGTACGCCATCCCCAGCGAGGACCCCGCGTCTGCCGTCCGGATGGCTTTCGTCGGAGCGGTGTACGGACTCACCGGAGGATGGCTACTCATCGCGAACCGCGAGCCGCTCCTCATGGTCATCTGCGATGCCCTGCCGCGGGCGGCCTCGATCCTGATCGCCAGCGTCATGCTGCTGTTCATCCCATCCCCGGACGTGTACGGCTGGACGAACATCCTCGGTTCGGTGGTGGCCGTCGCAGCGGTCTACACCTTGGCGGTCCGTCGGTCGCGCGCCGCCGGGGTAACGCCCGGATTCGGCACGTTCTCGGCGGCGCTCGCAGCCCTGCGACATGGACTTCCAATCGTCGGCAGCGGCCTCGTGATGGTCTTGCGCATCAGCTTCGCCGTGCTGGCGGCGCCGTTCCTCGCTCCCGCTGCGACCGAGGTGATCGCGCTCGGGGACAAGTTCTTCCGCTGGGCGAACACCGCAATGACCCCGGTGCTGCAGACGTTGCTGGTACGGATTCCCCGGATGACCGGCTCGCCGGCCCATCGCGCGGTCCGGGGCCTGCAAGTGGCCTGGCTCGGGGGGCTTCTCGTGGGCGCCGCCTCTGCTGCCGTGATCGTGCCCGCCAGTTCTCTGATCAGCCATGGGCTGATCCAGCTCGACGTGCTGACCGCGATCCCGATCGGCATCGCCGTCACGATGGTGTTTGTCGCCGGTGTCACCGGCAACTCGGTCCTGGTGATGCTCGGCCGGGTGCGGCAGGTGTTCGCAGCTGCCGTTACCGCGCTCATCGTGCTCGTGGCGACCGCGGCGATCCTCGGTCCGATCTTCGGATCGACCGGGGTATTCTGGGCCTTCGCCGCCGCGGAGACCACAGTCGTGGTCTACCAGACAGTCGCTGTGTTCCGAGAGCTCCGACGACAGCGGGAGGGGATCTGATGGGCGCGCTGCGTACCCTTTTCCGAGATGGGTGGCGTTTCGGTGTGCTGTCCCCCGAGTACCGGGCGGCTGGCTGGCCGGAGCGGCTCGCACTGGCGAGTGTGCTGCTGATCCCTTTCCAGTACGCGCTGACGATCCCGGCGGGCTTCCCTCTGAAGCTCAGCGAGCTCCTGGTCGTCGCTGCAGCGGCCGCCTGGCTCCTCCGTTGGCGACGCAACCACGTCACCATCGGCCTCGATCTGCTGCTGGCGGGTGTGCTCGCCGTGTGGGTGCTCATCTCCACGGGGTTCGCACTCGGCTTCGCTGATCTTGCGACCCCGCTGCCCGGCGGCGATCGGCCCCCCGCGATCGACATGGTGGTGTACTGCGCGTACGCCCTTTTCGTACTCGTGTTCTGGTTCCTTCTCCGCGGCAGCCACCACCTGCTGTTGCGCGACGTCCTCATCCAGTCGGTCTGGCTCGCTTTGGCGGCGGTACTCACGCAGGCCGCGTTCATGCAGGTTCCCGGCGGGGACGGGGTTCTCCGGGCGCTGGGGTTCGACACGCGTGGCAGGGGCCAGGCAATCCTTGGCATGCTGTTCGGGCGCTCCGGGCCGTTCCTCGAGGGCCAGCACCTCGGGTTCTACGCGGGAGCGGTGTTCGTCGTCGCGCTGTTCGCGAAACGTTGGCTCTCGTTGGCGGCCGCGAGCCTGTGCTTGTTGTATTCGCAGTCGACGACGGGCCTGCTGGGGGTGGCAATCGCGGTGGTCGCGACGCTCGTTCTGCTGCCGCGAAAGCGGCCCCTGATCGTCCTCGGGGCCGTCGCAGTCGTCGGCGCGGCCGTGATCGCCATCGTCCCGGCACTGCGCTCCTTCGCGCTCTTCCAGCTAGCCAAGCTGGGCATCGGCACGGTCTCGGTCAACGGCGTCGATGCAGGCCGCTCGCTCAACATCCGGGGGATGAAGTCCGACATCGGATGGAAGATGATGTGGGACCACCCGCTGCTCGGTGTCGGACCGGGTCGCTACGCGGCGCACTTCTACGACTACTCCGACGGCTACGACGTCCCCCCGTATTACCGATCCGAGAACCTCAGAGTGATATCCGAGAACGGATACGTCCACATCGGCTCGGAGCTGGGGCTGGTCGCGTTGCTGATCTTCGCGGCGCTACTCGGCCTTCTGCTGTTCCGATCGTGGCGCGCCCGGAACGCCGTGGGGGTGGCTGCGGGCGTCTTCACCGCAGTCGGCTTCGCCACTCAGTCGTCCTGGACGTTCATGCCGATCTGGGCGACGCTCGGTCTGCTGGCGGCCATCGCAGCCGATCGCGGCCTCATCCTCGGGGATCCGCCCGTGCCGCGGGGAGACAAGGCCTCGCGCTGATTCTCGAGCTGGCGAAGAGATGCCCGGTCCTCCGTCGGAGGACCGGGCATCTCTTCGCCAGGTCAGTGCAGCCGCAGGATCTCCTCGGTGCCGCGGCGCGGCGAGCGCGCGACGCGAACTTCGGGCGTGGCCGGGTAACCGATCGCGAGCAGGCAGATGATGTCCTCGCTCTCGGGGATACCCCCGACCCGACGCGCCGCATCGGAGTGCAGATTGCGCTTCGACCAGTTGAGCATGCAGCTGTGCACGCCGAGGCCATGCAGTGCCCACGTGTAGGTCATGGCGAACAGCGAACCGTCGATCCAGCGCTGGTTGCGCTCGCCGCTGCCCGCGAACAGGCTGCTCTCGACCGTGAAGGCGATGAGGGTGGGGACGGTCTGACCGAAACCGGCATTGCCGGCCTGGATCTTCAGCAACCGAGCGATCGTCTCCTTGTCGTTGAAGACATGAACGCGACCGGCCTGGCGGTTGCAGACCGAGGGGGTGCGGGCGGCCCAGTTGGCCGCCATGGCGAGCAACTCGTCGCCCACCGGCCGCTCCGGATCGAAGTCGCGCAGGCTGTGACGACTCGTGAAGAAACCGTCAAGTTCCTCGGGCGTCGGGACGGTGAGAGGCACGACCGGCGGTGCGATGAGCGGGTCGATATCACCGCCTTCGTTCCACGCGTCAAGCGCGGCCAGCGCTTCGCGGGCCCGCTCCGCGGCAACCGCGACCAGGGGATCGGTCGAGCGCTCGGCCTCGGGCAGCATCGCCACGAGGCGTGCTCGGACCTTCGCGCCGAACGGCCGCCTGGGCGAAGGCATCGCCAGGCCCTTCTCGATGCGGTGATAGTCCTTGGTGAGCTGGGTCTCGAGCTGCCGGTCGTTCATCCGCACCGTGAACGCCTCGTCCGACGGCGTCATGTACCTGCGGTGGCGCTTGATGTCAGCTCGCGATTCGCGGTCGAGCAGCAGGCCGTCTCGCAGCGCGACGGCCTTCTGTCGGAGGCCCGGGGGCAACTTGTCGGCGATCGAACGCAGTGCGGACATCGATTCTCCTGATCCTGATCTTCGGGGTGCGCAGGGGGACGACCCGCCCGTCAAAGCTAGCGCGGCCCGGCCGCGTGAGTTCTGTATGCGGCCAGCGTGAATCACCTCGGGAGGAGGATCTCACCCAACGGTTCCGCCAGTGTCTCTGTGAAGGAGGCTGTCAAGTGGTGATTATCACGGTAGACCAGAGTGTCGCCGATGTAGGGGCCGCAGACGTCGGAGCAGTACAGGTCGCTCATGTCGGCGTACGTGCCCCCGGCTGCCTCGACCGCGGCACGCTCCGCGTCGACCCACCGCGCGTCGATGACGTCATCCCTCGGAGCGATGCATGGAGACAGATCGTCAACGTGCGCAATCGCGCAATTGATCGGCGAGGTCTTGAAGTACGGGGTGTCTGCGACGACGGTCACCTTGCTGGGCGCGAGCGCGGCAACGGTGCGCCCCGCCGCTTCTGACCATTCCGCTGCACCGACGAGCCCGCCATCGCCATCGGACTGATGGTGCAGGTTCGCAACGATGACATGATCCACGCCCTCCCGCGTCAGCCGTTCGACGGCGGCCTCGCGCCAGTCCGTGCAGAAGGTGTCGGCCAAGCCGTCCTTGAACGACGTCAGGTCGACGGACGGGCAGCTGGCCTTGATCACTACGAGCAGTCGGGCGCCGTCGCGCGTCGCGATCTGCTCGGCGACCGGGAACCACTGCGCGGCGTGTGAGTCGCCGAACAGCGCGTAGGTCACAGCGGCCTCGGGCTCACCGAACGCGCAGACGATGACCTCGGACGAATACCGACCGGGGCTGCAGCCGTCCTCCGAGGCCTTGGGCAGGTCCTTGCCCGCGTTCTGGAGGATCGGAACGCCGTTCGCCGGAACGTACGGCGTGAATTCCACGGTCGAGAGGTCCGCGATCGGCGTCGCGGTCTGGTCGGAGGCGATGGGGCGCTTGCTCAGGATGCTGCCCGAGGCCACCGCCGCCACTGCCACTACGCCGACCACCACTGCACTCAGCGCCAGGAAGCGCCAGGCACGCATCCGCTTGAGCACCCCCGCGTTGCGGGCGGGGTTCTCCACGTAGAGATAGGTGACATGAGCGAGCACGAGAGTGGCGGCAACCATGATCGCCGCGACCCACAACGGCAGGGAGCCGATCATCGCGGCGGGGATGATCAGAAGCGGCCAGTGCCACAGGTAGATCGAATACGAGCGGTCACCCAGCCACTGCATGGGGCGACGATCGAGCAGCGCCGAGGGGCCGAGCCGGTCTCCGGGACGGCTGGCCCACAGTACGAGCGCGGTGCCCACGGTCGGAACGAGCGCCATGGCGCCGGGATAGGCGACATCCTCGCTGAGAAGCACACAGCAAGCGACCACGACCGTGAGGCCGAGCCATGCGAGCACTGGGCGGAGCCAAGAAGGCCCCCTCGCGGGACCGGGCCGCGCCGTCAGGTGCGCAAGGCCGACGGCGCCGCCGACCGCAAACTGCCATGCGCGCATCGGGAGGTTGAAGAAGGCCCAGGTCTCGTACTGCGGCGTGAGGAGCACGCTCAGCCCAAACGAGACCACCAGTAGAGCCACGAGTGTTGCCGTGACGATCTTTAGCGAGCCTCGACCCAGCTTCCAGGCGACGACGAGCAATAGCGGCCAGACGAGGTAGAACTGCTCCTCGACTCCGAGAGACCAGTACTGCTGGTACGGCGAGGGCGTGTGGTCGGCGAGATAGTCGACGCCTGTGTAGGAGAACCAGATGTTCGGGACGTACAGCGCGGTCGCAGCGGCATCACGGCTGACTGACGTGATGCGCAGAGGGGAGAGCAGAACGTACGAGGCGATCAGCGTGACGACCAGAACGAGCAACGCTGCAGGTACAAGGCGCCGGATGCGGCGCGCGTAGAAGTCGGCGAAGCGGAACCGCCCGGCGGACAGCTGGCGCACCAGGTGGCTGCTGATGAGATAGCCCGAAATGACAAAGAACACGTCGACGCCCACGAACCCGCCCGGCAGGAGCGCGGCTGAGGCGTGGAAGACGACGACCGCGGCGACCGCGAGCGTGCGCAGACCCTGCACATCCGACCGGAACTCAGATCGGTGTGGTCCGACAGCAGCAGCCGCCGACGCGGACGTGCTCACGGCGGTCATGGGATTCCCTTCGGATGGCGCGCGGCCGCGCGATCGGGCGGGGCCTCGAACAGATTAGGCGAGTTCTCCCGCCGAATCCCGCCATTTCCGACCATCGGAGACAAGTACCCGTCCGCTCTGCTGGTCATATCCCATGGTGCCCGGACGAGAGGGCGGGTCTTCTCCGGGCTGGATAAGCGGCAGCACGTTCGCAGGGCGGTCTTCGTCCGGCTCGCTGCCGAAGGTCATGTAGTTGTCGCGCACCGCGAAGTCCGCACCCCCGGGCCAAGTGCCCACCACCCGCGGGGCGTCGTCGGCGATCATCTTCTGGCGGTCGTCGAACATCGCGTTTCCCGCTACGACGATACGGCGCACCGTTCCTGCGCGTCCTCCAGGGCCCCCGGGGCGCCCCACGACGTAGTTCCAGGACCCGCCGGGCTCGGCGACTCGCCCGTCCGGGAGCGTCGGCATCCCTATCCGATGGAACACGTTGCCGGCGATGAGGATGTCCTCCGCGAACTGCGAGATGCAGATCCCCGCACGATGTGCTCTTGCGAAGCTGTTGCCCGTGATGACGATGTTGCGGGCCTGCTCGCTCTTCAGGCCCTGGATGAGCATCCCGTAGCCCTGCACGTCCGTCTGGTCGTCGGTGGCCCCGCGATGGACATCCGCGATGAGGTTCCCGGTGACGGTGACGTCCGCAGGCGCGTCATACAGGTTGATTCCGATCTGTCCGGAGTGCACGACCGTGTTGCCCGTGCAGGACACGTGTTGTGCTCCCGCCTCATCGCCGAAACCGCCGAGGTGGATGCCGTAGTACCAGGCTTTCGTGATGATGTTGGCGGAGCAGTTGACGTTCGAGTTCCCGCGCGAGATCGAGACGCCGTTGTCCGCCGAGTACTCGATGTGGTTGCGGTTGAATCGGACGTTCTCGCAGTAGGTGAATCCGATATCGAGGCATCGGTAGGCGTAGGAGTCGTCCACTGCGGCAAGACCGCGGACGCCCCGGAGGTATATCGGTAGCGAAGCGATCCCGATCAGACGAACCTGCTCGATGAGGATGTTCGAGAACCTCAGTGATGTCCGGCTCGACGGGTCCGCGTCCCCCGCGACGAACACGGCCCGGAACAGCGCTTCTCGGGGCTGCTGATCATCCGCGCCAGCCGGCAGATAGGTGCGCGCGTCGCGGGCGAAGGCGCCTGTGCCGGCGACGACCCGCCGGCCTTCCTCGTCCACGTCGTAGAACGTCTCGGCATCCAGGTCCGCGCCGTTCACCAGGCCACCGTCGAAAGTCAGGCCCCGGATCGTGATCTGCGACGCCCCCGCGTCGTCGAGCGGTGCGCCATCTGCGTCCCGTGCACCGGGGGCACCGACGAACGCCTCGAGTTTGACCGCTGCGTTCGCGGCGCGGATCACTGATCGAGAGCGGGATTCGAAGGTCACATCCGAGAGGCCGTTCAACGCCACCGGAGAACCCAGATGATAAACCGGCTGAGACAGCAGGACCGTTCCGCCCCCGGCGGATGCTGCGGCTTCCGCCGCGCGGCGGATCGCCTGGTCGTCCCGGTCTCCCGGCAGCGCATGCACCTCCGGAAGGAAGACGCCCATGAGCCGCGCCACCTCGGCCTGGTCGTCGAACCTGTCGGGTAGCCGGCCCGATGAGCTGGAGAGCACGGGATCCGCGGGGGGCGAGAAGCTGCGCAGCGCCTCGGAACCAGCGAGCGCCATCGCGCCGCCAGCTCCGGCTCCAATGGCGACCGACCAGAACAGGGATCGCCGGGACACCTCTTTAGGGGCGGGCAGTTCGCGCTCCTCGTTGGGGAGCTCGGCGTCCAACTTCTCTTCCGCAGGGTTGCGGAGCTCTCGGTCTCGGTCCGGCATGAGCGCCTCCTCGTCGTCGGTCGTCGGCGGGTCGGTGCGGTTCGTCGGGCCAGTCTAGGTGCGCGCGCCCGCGAGGCGACCTCGAGCCCCGGGGTAGCCCTCCCCGCGACGGCGCCGGAGCTCCGCTGACTTAGGATTGCTCGCAGTGCCGACAGCCGGGGGGAACATGAGCACTCGACACGCAGTCGCGCGAGCGGGTTTCCGGTTCGACATCCAGGGGCTGCGCGCGCTCGCCGTCGTGCTCGTCGTGCTCGATCACGCGTTCCACACGCCCGCCGGTGGCTTCGTCGGAGTCGACGTGTTCTACGTCATCTCCGGGTTTCTCATCACGGGCCTGCTCCTTCGGGAGGTCGACCGCACGGGGTCGATCTCCTTGCGCGGCTTCTACGCGCGGCGGATCCGCCGGATCGTACCCGCCGCCGCGACAGTACTCGTGGTGACGGTGTCCGTGAGCTTTCTCGTCTGGTACGCACCCCGCGCGATCCAGATCCTCATCGACGCCGCAAGCGCCCTCCTGTTCGTCTCGAACTGGCACTTCATGGCCGTAGGCGCCGATTACCTGCAGGCGCAGGGGCCCGTCTCCCCGGTCCAGCACTACTGGTCACTGTCGATCGAGGAGCAGTTCTACGCCGTCTGGCCGATCCTGCTGCTGATCCTCTTCCTGACCCTGCGCCGCCGCGCACTGGTGCTTATCGCGCTGGCGGCGCTCGCTCTCGCGAGCATGGCGTACGCGGCGCACGCGACGATCACGGATCCGGTTCCCGCCTACTTCGACACCTTCGGGAGAGCGTGGGAGCTCCTGCTCGGCGGTTTCGTCGCGTTCATCGGCTGCGCAGGGGACAGGGTCAACGTCTGGGTGCGGCATGCGGTGGCCCTTGGAGGCCTCACCGCGATCGTGGGATCGGCGCTGGTGCTTCAGCCGACCTCACCTGTCCCCTTCCCCGGTGTCGTTCCCGCAGTGGTCGGCACGGCCGCAGTCATCTGGGCCTCCGCTCCGGCGGGGCGCCGGTCGCTGCTGGGCAACCCGGTGGCGCAATGGCTCGGTGACATCTCATACAGCCTCTACCTGTGGCACTTCCCGGTGCTCGTCATCGCCGCCGCTGTCTGGGGCGAGTCGTTCTGGACCGGACTGGCCGCGACCCCCATCATGCTCGCCCTTGCACACTTCTCCTATCAACTGATCGAGCGCCCCGTCTCACGGAGTGCGTTCCTGCGCGACGCAGCGAGGATCACGAACCGCCGGCGGTTCGTGCCCGGCGACATGGCAGTCGGGCTTGCGGCGCTGAGCGCGATCGTCGTGCTGTCCGTTGCACAGCTGCAGGGGCCGGCGCCCCTCCGGACCTCTGCGGCCCTCGCGGACAACCTCGGGGTGACGCAGACCCATGCCAGGGAACTCACGATGGACCCTTCCAAGCGCGACTCCGAGATCGAGACGGCACTGGCTGCCACACAATGGCCGTCCGGCCCCGCAGCGGATCTCGACTCTCTCTACGCCATCCAACTGCCGACGGCCATGTCCACCAGCGGAAGCGGCTGCTTGAACCCCGTCGCCTCTGGAGGACCGTACAGATTCTGCGGCGCACACGAGCACCCGGACTGGATGCTGGTGGGCGACTCCGTCACCCTCGCCTGGATGCCCGCGATCTCGACATACGCCGCGCATCGCGACGCCGAGGTGACTGGTTTCGGGTTCGGCAGCTGCTCGCTCATCGACGCTCCGGTGACGGACGCGGCAGGGTCCCAGCGGTTCCGAGAGCAGTGCGCCGAGCGCCGGGAGACGATGTTCAACGAGATTCAGGCCCGGGACCCCGACGTGGTATTCGTCTCCTCGTCTGAGACGGCAATCGGCTATCTCGGCCTGGCGCCTGACCAAGCGGCCGCCGAGTGGCAGGCGGCGGTAGGTCGCACCCTCGACCGGCTGTCGAGCGTGCCGCGTGTCGTGGTCCTCACCAACCCCCCACTGGGGAAGAATCCCGCGTCCTGCGCACTCCGCTTCAGTGACCCCGGGGCTTGCGAGAGCAAAGTGACGAGTGCCTTCGAGAGGAAGGCCAACGCCGAGCGCGCCGCAGTGGCCGAAGCGCCGAACGCCGTCTTCATCGACACCTCCGAGTGGTTCTGCGCCGACGGGAGGTGCCCCGCGTTCATCGGTGAACACCTGGTTCGCGCCGACTATTCGCACATCACCAACGCGACGTCCGAGTCCGTTGGCGGTCTCATCGAGTCCGCGCTGCGCTGACAGGCGGTTTCATGCCTTCACAGGCACGCGTTCGTCGCCACGATCGATGATCTCACCTCTTCCCGCGCACACGGGAAAGGGGCCGGCCCGACTCTCGCCGGACCGGCCCCTTCGGTCGAGGACTACTTGACCGTGACGGGCGCTGCGGCGCCCTTCAGCGTCGTGTAGCCGGCCTTGTCCAGAGCCCACGTGGTGCTGACCTGCTTGCCCTTGTCGGCGGATTTGACCGTGTAGGAGCTGGCCAGCGCGACCCACTTGCCGTCGACGTACCAGCTGACCCGCGGCGTTGTGCCCGACGGCGTCACCGTTCCGAAGTTCATGGTGAGCTTCTGCCCCACGGCCGGGGTGCCGGCGATCTTCGGTGTGATCGACGTCGTGATCTTCGGTACGGCCACCGTCACGCCCTTCGCGGTCATAGCCGCCGCGCCGTTCATGAAGTTGTTCAGCGCCTGCACGCGCACCTTCAGGATGTGGCCTGCGTCAGCCGCCACCGGCTTGTAGGTGGCACTCGTGGCGCCGGGGATCGACTTGCCGTCCCGCTGCCACTGGTACGTGAACCAGGTCGAGCCGTTGGCGGCGTTGGTCGACGTGATGTGCCACGTCGAGGGGACCCATCCGGTGCCCGGGCTGACGGTGAGCGTCTGCCCGACCGCCGCCGTCCCCGTGATCTTCGGGACTCCGGACGAGAGCGTCGACTTGACGTTCGCGCCCACCGTCGCCTTCGCGAGGGGAAGCACAAGCGCCCCGCTGCCGATGTTCGCCTCAAGGGCCGTGACGGAGAGCACCCCACCCTCGTCCGCGATGTTGTTCACATACAGAGCGAGAAGCCCCTCCAGCTCTCCCGTCAGCGGCGTCAGAAGTGTGTTGCTGAGCCCTGACAGCAGTCCGACCACCTGATCCAGCACCGGCTTCAGGACGATGTCGAGCGCCCCACCATCGGGCAGCAGCTCGGTTACTGTCTCGTCGATGATGCCCACGACGGCGTTGGGCAGGTACTTCAGAATGTTCGTGCGCGCCGGCAGGTCGTTCACGGAGTCCGCTCCATAGGGCTCAAGGAGCTCGTCGAGCGACACCTTCACCGTGTTCGTGGTGAAGTCGACGACGCCCGCCGCCTCGAGATCCACTCCCAGAGTCGTCAGCAGCGGCTCGAGCGAGTTCAGGCCGCCGCTGATCAGATCGCCGCCGACGTTGAGCTCGACACCCGCGACGTCGTAGCTCGTCGAGTGGATCGGTGTCCCGCTCTTCCAGTGGTTGTCGCGGGCAAGGGCATAGAGCGCGCCGATGCTCGCCTGCACGGAGACGGCGCCGGCATCGAGATCGATCGAAGCGGCGGGCTCGGCGTTGTCCCACGAATGGATCTCGTAGCCGCCTGAGCCCGCGCTGATCGCGCTCGGCATGTCCGTCACCGTCCCGGCATAAGCGATCGAGGATCCGAAACCGCTGACCTTCGCGTACTGCGTCACGGCGCCCAGGTTCAGGATCGATCCCAGCACTGCGGTGCCGCCGAGCTCGATCTGCGGGACGTTCACCGGGATCGACGCGAGCACGCCCGCGTCGACAGCCTCGGTGTACTCGGCGGTCTCGGTCGTCAGCAACTTGACCTCGCCGGCATCTCCCTGCGCCTGGATCGCAGCGTCAGAGGTGTCCGGCCCGAATGAGAGCGTGGCGCCGTTCACAGCGGCGACGTTCTCCACACCATCCAGCAGGGCGCCGAGCTCGACAAGCTGAGCGCTCGCGTTTCCGACGCCAGCTGTGCCGGGCCCGGTATCGGCGACCGCAGGCACCGGCGCGAACACGCCCCGGACTTCGTCCGGGGCGCGTTGCTGTCGTGCGGTCAGTCGGCGAAATCGCCGGAGAGGATCACGGGTCTGCTGGTGAGCTTGATGCGAACCTTGCCGTCTTCTGGCGCGACCGTGCTCGCCGGGCCGGCTGCCGTGGTGACGGTGATGGGGCCGTCTGCCGCGTACTCCGCAACGCCCTCGCCTGAGGGCAACCACGCGAAACGCACGGTCTCCCCGCCGGCGGCCCCGAAAGCATAGGAGCTGGCGCCAGGTACGCCCACGTCCTCGACAGCCTTGATCGGCTTGCCTGCGAGATGCGTCAGCATCAGGGCCTGCGTGAACGCGGCAGGTTTCGGCGGGAACGCCGCCACCCCATCCCAACGCTGCCAGAACTGCCCGAAGTTGCCTTCGTGGGCGTCACGGTTGTTCTCGTCGTTAACGAGGTCGTACCAGACATATCGGTCGACCCCGCGACCCAGCGCGGAGATCTCTGCGCGAATGACCATGTTCGCCTGATCCGCGTATGAGACATCACCTGTCTTGGTCGTCCAGCCCAGCTCGGTCAGCCAGATGGGCTTGGCCGCTCCGAATGCCGTCATTCCTTCCCGGGCATCGCGAACGACCCCTGCGACGCCCTCAGGATTGAAGTAGACCTGGTAGGGATGGAAACTCATGACATCGAGGTTGTCGAGACCGCCATTGCTCCATAGCTCATTCGACCACGCGGCGTCGAAGTTCCCGGTGACACCGCCGATGACGGGCAGGTCCGGGCGCACGGCCTTGATGGCGTCGTGCGCCGCGTTGAGGATCGGGGCGTAGCACTTCGCCGCTCCCCCGCAGTATCCCTTGCTGAACCAGGTGATGTTGAACTCGTTATAGACCTCGATCGCGTCCACATCGAAGTGCTGCGCCAATGCGGCTGCATAGCGGCCGTACGCGTCGAGCCCGCCTGGGGAGCGGGGTGGCATGTTGCCGTCATAAAGAGGATTGGTACGGCCCGAAATCACCAGCTTCTGCATCCCTCGCGCATCCGCCTGGCCGAACGCGCTCTCGAAGTTCGAGCTGAAGACGTACTGACCCGGACTCGGCTCAGTCGTCTCCCACTTATCGCCGAGACGAACCAGCCCCATGCCCAGCGCGCCGGCCGCGATAGTGGCGTCAGAGTTGAAGTCCTTGGCGGCGTGGATATGCGCCCCGACTCGGGGGTCCACGGGCACATGCGCCGTCTCCATCTCAATGAGGCCAACCGGCGCCGTGACCCGTCGGCCATCCGCACCCGTCACTTCGATGTTGTAATACCCCTGCCCGAGCCCGTCGAGCGGCACAGCAGAAAGACCGGCACCGAGCTCAGAAGTTCCCCTGGCCACTTCCCCGCCGTCGAGTGTCGTCGCCACCCACGTCGCAGCGCCTTCGCCGAGGTTCACGGCGAGGGCCGCTGTCTGCTGCTGCAGGATCAACACGTCGTTGCGTATCCCCCAGTCAGCCGTCACGTCTTCGAAGGACGGGTTGGGCAGCGCGTTGACGCCATCATCCGAGACGAGCGACATCGCATCGATGTCGAGCCCTCTGATTGGGGCGTCGACGACGAGCTTGACCTCGACGCTCGTCTCCGCGTCAGCTGTCTCATACGGAAGATCGACCTTCGTCCAGTCCGCATTCAGATCCGGGATCGCCAGACTGCGGGCGCCGACATAGAGGGTCGCATGCGCGGCGCTCAGTTCTTCGGCCGCGAGGCGTAGGGATGCCGACAGCGTGTACTCAGTCGACGGCTGCACAGCTACCGTGACGCTGAGCGCCGGTCGGGGCTCAGGAACGATGGGAGCGTCGACCGACAGCGCGATACGGCCGTCGGCCGCATCCCCCACCTGCGGAAGCACGCCTGCGAGCTGGGTGCGATCCGCTACGGCCCATCCGTTCACTGCCCCCACAGCTACGGCTGTGCGGGGGATCTCCGCGAGTTCGGGCGTCGGGGTCGGCGTCGGGGTGGGCGTCGGCGAGCTGGTGTCGGACGGTGCGGGCATTGGGGACGCAGCCGGTCGTTCCTCCGACGGCTTCAGAGCGAACGCGGCGCCGACTCCTCCGCCGACCACCATCACGCCCGCGACGAGAGAAGCAATGACGCGCGCCCTCACGGACCAGCGTTTCGGGTTCAGGTTGTCGGCGAACCAGGTCTTGATACTCATGGCGGCTCCGGGGTCGTGTCGCGGCGGCGGCTCAGAAGGCCTCGGGTCTCTACGACGTTACCCGTTGCTCCTCGGAGGCCGCCGCACTGCGGCTCTTGTGGTCAGGGTCGCCCTGACCGTTCCGAATAGGCTGGTGGGCATGACCTCCGCGCCTCGCCTCGTCTCGTTCGACCTGGACGACACGCTCGCCCCGTCGAAGACCGCGATCGACCCGCGCATCGGAGAACTGCTGATCCGCCTCGCCGAGCACATCGAGGTCGCCATCATCTCCGGAGGACAGCTCGCCCAGTTCGTCTCCCAGGTCGTCCAGCAGCTCCCCACCGCACCGCCCGAGACCCTCGCGCACTTCCACCTGCTGCCCACCTGCGGCACCCAGTACTACCGCTTCGCCGGCACCCCCACCGACCCCCACGCCCTCACCCAGCTGTACGCCCAGGACCTCACCGCCGACGAGAAGCACCGCGCCCTCACCGCCGTCGAAGAAGAAGCCCGCCGCCTGGGCCTGTGGGAGACGCGCACCTGGGGCGACATCCTCGAAGACCGCGGCTCGCAGATCACCTTCTCCGCCCTCGGCCAGGCCGCCCCCGTCGACGCCAAGAAGAACTGGGACCCCACCGGGGAACGCAAATCCCTCCTGCGCGAAGCCGTCGCCGCCCGCCTCCCCAACCTCGAGGTCCGCTCCGGCGGATCCACCTCCGTCGACATCACCCGCAAGGGAATCGACAAGGCCTACGGCATGCACCGACTCGCCGACGAGACCGGCATCCCCCTCACCGACATGCACTTCTACGGCGACCGCCTCGACCCCGACGGCAACGACTACCCCGTCCTGGCCATGGGACAGGTCCACTGCATCCCCGTCACCGGCTGGGAAGACACCGCCACCCACCTCGACGCACTCATCCCCACCCTCCCCGACCGCGCGCTTGCCGGGCATGCGTCGCTGAGCGGACATGATGTCTGAGCCGCTCGAGGACTTCTTCGCCGTCATTCCCGCGGGTGGCGTGGGCTCGCGTCTGTGGCCCCTGTCGCGGGCCGAGACGCCCAAGTTCCTCCACGACCTGACCGGGTCGGGTGTGTCGCTGCTGCGCAACACGTGGGACCGTCTGCTGCCCCTGGCGGGGGCGGATCGGATCACGGTGGTCACCGGTCAGGCGCACGAGCAGAAGGTGGAGGAGGACCTCCCCGACATCCTCGAGAGCAACGTGTTCATCGAGTCGTCCCAGCGCGAATCGGCCGCCGCGATCTGCCTGGCAGCGGCCATCCTGCAGCGCCGCCACCCCGGGGTGATCATCGGATCCTTCGCCGCCGACCACCACATCTCCCGCCAGCGGGCGTTCGAGTTCGCGGTGCAGCAGGCCGTCGCCCTCGCCCGCGCCGGGTACATCTCCACCATCGGCATCGCCCCCAGCGAGCCGTCGGTCGGATTCGGGTACATCCAGAAGGGCGACGAGCTGGACGTGGAGGGCGCTCCCATGGCCGCCATCGTCGAGCGGTTCGTGGAGAAGCCGGACCTGGAGACCGCGCGCCGCTACTACGCCGACCGCAACTTCCTGTGGAACGCGGGCATGTTCATCTCCCGCGCCGACGTGCTGCTGGCGGAGCTGGCCGCCAACGAACCGGACCTGCACGCCGGCCTGCAGGAGATCGCCGAGGCCTGGGACACCGACCACCGCGCCGAGGTCGTGGACCGTGTCTGGCCGGGGCTGAAGAAGATCGCCATCGACTACGCCGTCGCCGAGCCCGCCGCCGCCAAGGGCCGCCTGGCGGTTGTGCCCGGCCACTTCGACTGGGACGACGTGGGCGACTTCGCCAGCCTCGCCAAGCTGATCTCCGGCGGCAAACCCGACCGGATGTCCGTCCTCGGCCAGAACGAGAAGGTGCTCGTGGACGCCTCCACCGGCCTCGTCGTCTCCCAGACCGAGCGCATCATCGCCGTCGTCGGCGTGAACGACCTCATCGTCGTCGACACCCCCGACGCCCTCCTGGTCACCACCAGCGCCCACGCCCAGCGCGTCAAGAGCCTCGTCGGCACCCTCCAGGAGAACGGTCACGACGGCGTCCTCTGACCATGGGCCGCTGACCCGACAGCCGCAGACAGACGAAGGTCCCGGATCCGCGGATCCGGGGCCTTCGCCGTGAGCGCTCAGCGCGAGATCGGCAGCTTCAGCGTGGGCGCCTCGCCGCGCGGGTTGCTCCAGAAGCCCGGCTCGAGCATCTGCGTCGCGAGGTCCGGCGGCTCGGGCTGGTTGCGCGCCGCGAGCTCGGCCTTGGCGCGCAGGTAGGCGGCGTTGCGCTCCCAGATCTCGCGCTCGATGACCGTCTGGTCGCGCACGTGGATGAGGGCGCGGATGATCATCGCGAGCAGCAGTCCGATATAGCCGCCGATGGTGTTCGAGGCGACATCGGTCAGCGTCGAGACCCGCTCCGAGAGGGCGATGCCCTGCGTGGCCTCGATCGCACCCGAGAACGCCGGGATGAGCAGCACGGCCAGCCACCAGCCGCGTCGCGGCAGCGCGAGGCCCAGCAGGAACCCGAGCGGCACGAACATGGCCACATTCGCCAGGAACTCGAGCTCGGTGAACCCGAACTGCTCCGGCACCCCGAACCGGTACAGCACCCGCAGGACGCGATCGGCGATCCCGCCGAACTCGAGCTGCTCGGGGCTCGGCCACATCGTCACCACGAGCACGAAGGCCGTGTAGATCAGCAGCAGGCAGGTCGAGATCCACAGGCGCGCGTAGCTGCGCGGCGGCCGCGGGCCGAGGACGATGTCGCTCACGATCTCTCCGATCAGTCGTGGATCCCCGAGTCTGGCAGTCGAACCCTGGGAAACAGCGAACGGACGACGAAAGCGGGGCCGGATCCGAAGATCCGACCCCGCCGCGTTTCGACTCGCTGCGCTCGCTCTACGAGCGAAGGAGAGGAATTACTTGATGATGCTGGTCACCGTGCCGGCGCCGACGGTGCGGCCACCCTCACGGATCGCGAAGCCGAGGCCCTCTTCCATGGCGATGGGCTGGATGAGCTCCACCGTCATGTCCGTGGTGTCACCGGGCATGACCATCTCGGTGCCCTCGGGCAGCGAGATGACGCCGGTGACGTCCGTGGTGCGGAAGTAGAACTGCGGGCGGTAGTTCGTGTAGAAGGGGTTGTGACGGCCACCCTCGTCCTTCGACAGGATGTACGCGGTGCCCGTGAAGTCGGTGTGCGGCGTGACCGAACCCGGCTTCACGACGACCTGGCCGCGCTCGACGTCCTCACGCTTCAGACCGCGAAGCAGGAGACCGCAGTTCTCGCCGGCCCAGGCCTCGTCGAGCTGCTTGTGGAACATCTCGATACCCGTGACCGTGGTCTTCTGCGTCGCACGGATGCCGACGATCTCGACCTCGGAGTTGATGGCCAGCGTGCCACGCTCGGCGCGGCCCGTGACGACGGTGCCACGACCGGTGATCGTGAAGACGTCCTCGATCGGCATCAGGAACGGCTTGTCGCGGTCACGCACCGGGTCCGGAACGAACTCGTCGACCTTCTCCATGAGCTCGAGGATCGAGTTGACCCACTTCTCCTCGCCCTGCAGCGCCTGGAAGCCGGAGACGCGCACGACGGGAGCGTCCTCGGCGAAGCCCTGGCTCGCGAGCAGCTCGGAGACCTCGAGCTCGACGAGCTCCAGGATCTCCTCGTCCTCGACCATGTCGCACTTGTTCAGGGCGACGAGCAGGTAGGGGACGCCGACCTGCTTGGCGAGCAGCACGTGCTCACGCGTCTGGGCCATCGGACCATCGGTGGCCGCGACCACGAGGATGGCGCCGTCCATCTGCGCCGCACCCGTGATCATGTTCTTGATGTAGTCAGCGTGACCCGGGGCGTCGACGTGAGCGTAGTGACGCTTGGGCGTCTCGTACTCGACGTGCGAGATGTTGATCGTAATACCGCGCTGGCGCTCCTCGGGAGCCGAGTCGATCGACGCGAAGTCGCGCTGAACGTTGGTGGCCGACGGGTACTTGTCGGCGAGCACCTTAGAGATCGCCGCGGTGAGCGTCGTCTTGCCGTGGTCGACGTGACCGATCGTTCCGATGTTCACGTGCGGCTTGGTGCGCTCGAACTTGGCCTTAGCCACTGGGTCCTCCTCAGGACGGTAAATGGATCGTCACCGGGCGCTGGATTGCGACCGGATCTGTCCGGGGATGTAGTTCAGTCTAGAACAGACTCGATATGAAGTTTTTGGGAGCCCGGGGCCGCATCGCTGTGGCCCCGGGCCTGACCATCAGGTCAGGGTGATTACTCGCCCTGGCCCTTCTGGATGATCTCGTCGGCGACAGCCTTCGGAACCTCGGAGTAGCTGTCGAAGGTCATCGAGTAGACCGCACGGCCCGACGTCTTCGAACGCAGGTCGCCGATGTAGCCGAACATGGCCGACAGCGGGACGAGGGCCTTGATGACCTTCACGCCCTGCGCGTCCTCCATGGACTGCATCTGGCCACGACGCGAGTTCAGGTCGCCGATCACGTCGCCCATGTACTCCTCGGGCGTGCGGACCTCAACGGCCATGAGCGGCTCGAGGATGACGGGGCTCGCCTTGCGGACGGCCTCCTTGAAGCCCATGGAGCCGGCGATCTTGAACGCCATCTCCGAGGAGTCGACGTCGTGCGACGCGCCGTCCACGAGGGTGGCCTTCACGCCGACCATCGGGTAGCCCGCGAGGACACCGGTGTTCATGGCGTCCTGGAAGCCCTGGTTCGTCGGCTCGATGTACTCGCGCGGGATACGACCACCGCTGACGGCGTTCACGAACTCGTACGTCGTGTCGGCCGTGACCTCGAGCGGCTCCAGCTTGAACTGGATCTTCGCGAACTGACCCGAACCACCGGTCTGCTTCTTGTGCGTGTAGTCGTGACGCTCGACGACCTTGCGGATCGTCTCGCGGTAGGCCACCTGGGGCTTGCCCACGTTGGCCTCGACCTTGAACTCGCGCTTCATGCGGTCCACGAGGATGTCGAGGTGCAGCTCGCCCATGCCCTTGATGACGGTCTGACCGGTCTCGGCGTTGTTCTCGACGCGGAACGTCGGGTCCTCTTCCGCGAGCTTCTGGATCGCGAGACCCAGCTTCTCCTGGTCGGCCTTCGTCTTGGGCTCGATGGCCACCTCGATGACGGGCTCGGGGAAGGTCATCGACTCGAGGACGACCTGCTCCTTGGCGTCGGAGAGGGTGTCACCCGTGGTCGTGTCCTTCAGACCGATGACCGCGTAGATGTGGCCCGCGGTGACCGAGTCGACCGGGTTCTCCTTGTTGGCGTGCATCTGGAAGATCTTTCCGATGCGCTCCTTCTTGCCCTTGGTCGAGTTGATGACCTGCTCGCCCGAGGCGAGACCACCCGAGTAGACGCGGATGTAGGTCAGGCGACCGAAGAACGGGTGCGAGACGACCTTGAACGCGAGGGCCGCGAAGGGCTCCGACGCGTCCGCGTGACGCTCGATGACGATCTCCTCGTTCTTCGGGTCGTGCGCCTCGATGGCGGGCACGTCGAGGGGCGAGGGGAGGTAGTCGACGACCGCGTCGAGCATCGGCTGCACACCGCGGTTCTTGAACGCCGAACCACACAGGACCGGGTAGACCTCGGACGCGATGGTGAGCTTGCGGATGCCGGCCTTGATCTCGGCGACCGTGAGCTCCTCGCCGCCGAAGAACTTCTCGAGCAGCGCGTCGTCGGACTCGGCGACGGTCTCGAGGAGCTGCTGACGGTACTCGTCGGCCTTGTCCTTGAGGTCGGCCGGGATCTCGGTGATCTCGTACTTGGCGCCCATGGTCACGTCGCCCTTGGCGTCGCCGGGCCACACGAGCGCGCGCATCTCGACGAGGTCGATGACACCCACGAAGTCGCTCTCCGCGCCGATGGGCAGCTGGATCACGAGGGGCTTGGCCTTCAGGCGGTTGACGATGGTGTCGACCGTGAAGTAGAAGTCGGCGCCCAGCTTGTCCATCTTGTTGACGAAGCAGATGCGGGGGACGTCGTACTTGTCGGCCTGACGCCACACGGTCTCGGACTGGGGCTCGACGCCCTCCTTGCCGTCGAAGACGGCGACGGCGCCATCGAGGACGCGGAGCGAGCGCTCCACCTCGACCGTGAAGTCCACGTGGCCGGGGGTGTCGATGATGTTGATCTGGTTCTTGTCCCAGAAGCACGTCACAGCAGCGGACGTGATGGTGATGCCACGCTCCTGCTCCTGCTCCATCCAGTCGGTCGTGGCGCCACCGTCGTGCGTCTCGCCGATCTTGTGGTTCACACCCGTGTAGAACAGGATGCGCTCGGTCGTCGTGGTCTTACCGGCATCGATGTGCGCCATGATGCCGATGTTGCGGACCTTCTTGAGGTCCGTGAGCACTTCCTGTGCCACTTGAAGTTCCTAACGTGTGGTTGGAGTAGAGCGTGGGGGCCGGATCCGGAGAACGGGTGACGCTCTCCGGATCCGGCGATGCTGTTTACCAGCGGTAGTGCGCGAAGGCCTTGTTCGACTCGGCCATCTTGTGAGTGTCCTCACGACGCTTCACGGCGGCACCGAGGCCGTTCGAGGCGTCCAGGATCTCGTTCATCAGACGCTCGGTCATCGTCTTCTCACGACGACCCTTCGCGTACGACACGAGCCAGCGCAGCGCCAGCGTGTTCGCACGGTGCGGCTTGACCTCGACCGGCACCTGGTAGGTCGAGCCGCCGACGCGGCGGCTGCGGACCTCGAGGGTGGGGCGGACGTTGTCGAGCGCCTTCTTGAGGGTGGCGACGGCATCCTGGCCGTTCTTCGCCTCAACGCCCTGGAGGGCGGTGTAGACGATCGACTCGGCGATCGACTTCTTGCCGTCGACAAGGATCTTGTTGACGAGCTGCGTGACGATCGGAGCGCCGTAGACCGGGTCGTTGACGACGGGGCGCTTCGGGGCGGGTCCCTTACGAGGCATCTGACTCAGCCCTTCTTCGCGCCGTAGCGGCTGCGAGCCTGCTTACGGTTCTTGACAGCCTGGGTGTCGAGCGCACCACGGACGATCTTGTAGCGGACACCGGGGAGGTCCTTCACACGACCACCACGGACGAGCACAAGCGAGTGCTCCTGGAGGTTGTGTCCCTCACCGGGGATGTAGGCCGTGACCTCGGTGCCGTTGCGGAGCTTGACACGAGCGACCTTGCGCATCGCCGAGTTCGGCTTCTTGGGCGTGGTCGTGTACACGCGGGTGCAGACACCCGCCTGCTGCGGGTTCGCCTTAAGAGCGGGCGCCTTGGTCTTGGAGACCTTGGGCGACCGGCCCTTGCGAACCAGCTGCTGAATAGTAGGCACTGGTTTCCTTCTGTCTTGTGCTGCACGGTGACAGCGGTGGATCCCCTTGCGGGGTTTCACGATGACCCACCCGGGCGGCAGAGATCGCCGCTCGTTTGATGTGGTGGATATGCCGTGGGGGCGACCTGTTCTCAGGACGATCCCGAATGTGTGATGTTCGCTGCGCACGCTTGCGGGCGCGCGCGAACGCACACCCCTTAATGATAGCGCATGGGGCAGATCCGGCGTGTCGTGCGCAGGTTCCGCACAGGCTGGTGCAAGCGCGTCCCGCCTCGTCCCCCGCGTGACCCGCCCGCGGGCGATGCCGCCTCAGATCCCGAGGCCGTCGAACGGGTCATCCAGCGCCTGGGCCAGCTCGGCGAGCATCGCCGCGACCTGGGGCTCGACGAACTCGACGATCGCGGCGTGGATCCGCAGGCGGTGGTGCAGCAGGATCGCGCAGACCTCGCGACCGAGCATGTTCGCGTACTCGTCGGCGAGGGCGACCTCGCGTCGCAGGGCCACCTTCGCGTCCTCGGTGAGCGGCGGCAGGCTCGGCACCTGCGTCTCGTCCTCGCTGGCGAGCCCCTGCAGCGTGAACAGGAACGGCTGCCCGGGAACCGGATCGGGGTCGAGCGGCATGCCCTCGAACTCGGGGGCCAGCCCCTCGGTGGGGCGGTAGCCGCGCGCGCGGTTGCGGGCGGCCTGCTGATCGAGCTCGGTCTGCAGCATCGGCAGGTTGCGCGAGGTGTAGTCGGCCACGCCGTGGTCGACGATCGTCTTGATGCGCGTGGACAGCCCGTGCTGCACGCCGTGCGGGACATCGGATCCGAGACCCGCGGCCGACAGGATCGGCGAGCCGAGACAGCGCCGGCAGGGGGCGACCCGGCCGCGGTGCGTGGCCGGCTCCCAGCGGGGCACCCAGCGCAGCCAGGCGTCCACCGCCTGGCTGACCTGCGTCTCGAGCGAGCGCTCCACGTCTACAGGGTAGAGGCGGCGCGCCGTCTCGGTGGGGTTTGGGCGTTTCGACTCGCTGCGCTCGCTCAACGAGCGAATGAGGCGAGGGCCCTCAGCCGGCTGTCCTCACTCGTCGTCCTCGTCGCGCTCCCAGGGCCAGCGCGGCTGGTGCGCGGCGGTGCGTCGCACGGCGATCGCCGCCCATCCCGCCACCACGGCCGAGCCGGCGACCACGGCCGAGCCCCATCCCGTCGCCACGCCCGCCACGGCCGCGGTCGCGGTGGCGAGGTCGCCGCCGAACACCAGCGCCAGCACCCAGAGCGCGGCCAGGTGCGCGAGCGCGCTTGCGAGGGCGACGACGATGACGGTCGTGTAGCGCGGCCGCTCGGCGCGCAGCACCGGCCACAGCACCCCCGCGAACGCGATGGCCGCGACGCCGAAGGCGAGCGGGCCCGGCACCGGGCTCATCCCCGGCGTCGCGATGACGTCCCGGTCGGTCGCGAGGCTCAGCATGCCGGAGCCGAACACCACCAGGGCCACGAACCCCACCACCGCGAACGCGAGGAGCGCCGCGGGAGGAAACCTCCCGGGCGCTCCCGGCATGTCGGCGTGCGTGATCTCAGCCCAGCTTGGGGCCGGCCTCGAGCGTGCGCTCGTACTCGGCCTGCGCCTCGGCGTTGCGCGCGGTCACCTTGGCGCCGCGGCGGGCGACCCACGCGCCGAACCAGATGGTGATCTCGCGCGCGAACACGAACGCGGCGATCGCGAGCGGCGACAGCAGCTGCTTGCCGACCTCGTCCAGACCCTCGCGGGCGGTGAGCTGCCAGAACGGGGCGTCGACCAGGGCGCCCGCGATGTGACCGGCGTACGCGATGATCCCGACGAAGATGCCCAGCAGCACCCACGCGGCCCAGCGGGCACGGTTCACGAAGGCGCCGAGCAGCCAGAAGCCGAGGAAGAACACCAGCACGGTCGTCCAGAAGCCGAGCGACGTCGCGGCCTCGAGCGACCAGTCCGCGATGTTGTCGAGCGTGACCTCGCCGGCCAGCGCGGCGAAGCCGAGCTTCGCGGCGAAGTACAGCACGGCGAAGACGAGCGCGGCGAGGAGGCCGATCAGGCCGGCGGCGCCGCGGTTGCCCTTGCGGCGCGGCGGCTCCGGGGCCTGCACGAACACGGGCAGCGGCTGGGCCGGGGCGGCGGGCGCCACGGGCGTCGGCTGCTCGGGGGCCACCGGCTCGCTCGAGGTGATCGCCGGCGCGGCGGGGGCCTCGTAGGCATCGGTCGCGGTGAAGGTCTGGGTGCGGTCGGCCGGCTCGAACCACGGGTCGGGCTTCCTGCCGGACTCGTCGGGCTGGCCCGAGCGCGTGGTCACCGTGGTCGACGCGCCGCGCGACTCGAGGTCGTCGAGGTCGGCGGCCAGGGCGGCGTAGTCGGGCTCGCTGTGCGCGGGCTCGGCGGGCGCCTCGACGGGCGCGTCGTCGGCGGGCGTGTGCACGACGTCGGTCGGACCGGTGTTCTCGCGCGCCTCGCGTCGCGTGGCGGGCTGATCCGTGTCGGCCGCATCCACGTCTTGCGACTCGGGCGCGGACGGCGGCGCCGGCTCCACGGCCGGCTCGGTGGCGGCGTCCTCGATGGGCTCGCCGTGGTGGGGCTCGCGGGGTCCCTGGGCGTCACTCATCTGAAGCACTCCTCACGTCGGGGACTCTCCCCTGACCTTCCGGAGATTACCTCCCGGATCCGGCCACGGGGCGCAGGCATGCCGCGAAGCCTCACCCTCCGGTTCAGGTGCAGGAAGACGCACAGAGGGCCCCGGCCGAAGCCGGGGCCCTCAGGGCTACTGCGTCACGCTCAGTTGTAGGTGCCGGGCGTGAAGTCGTCCGTCGAGAACGCGTCGAAGTCGACGTAGCTGTAGTCGCCCTCCGCGAACGCGCCGTCCGAGGCGAAGATGCGGTTCGGGTAGCGCTCCGACTTCGCCTCCTCCGTCGCCTCGACCGTGACGTTGCGGTACTTCGCAAGGCCCGTTCCGGCGGGGATCAGCTTTCCGATGATCACGTTCTCCTTGAGGCCGACAAGCGGGTCGCGCTTGCCCTGCATCGCGGCCTCGGTGAGGACGCGAGTGGTCTCCTGGAAGGACGCCGCCGACAGCCACGACTCGGTCGCGAGCGACGCCTTCGTGATACCCATCAGCTCCGGACGGCCCGAGGCGGGGCGCTTGCCCTCGCCGACGGCCGCACGGTTGATGTCCTGGTAGCGACGCAGGTCGACCATCTCTCCGGGGAGCAGGTCGGTCTCGCCGTGGTCGACCACGGTGACCTTCCGCAGCATCTGACGGACGATGACCTCGATGTGCTTGTCGTGGATCGGCACACCCTGCGAGCGGTACACGCCCTGGACGCCGTTGACGAGGTACTTCTGCACCTCGCGGGCGCCCTGCACGCGCATGATCTCCTTCGGGTCGAGCGTGCCGACCTGGAGGGGCTCGCCGACCTCGACGTGCTGGCCGTCCTCGACGAGGAGGGTCGCGCGCTTGAGGACCGGGTAGACGACCGGCTCATCGCCGTTGTCGGGCGTGATGATGACCTTCTTGGCCTTCTCGGTCTCGTCGATCGTGACGCGGCCGGCGGCCTCGGCGATCGGCGACGCACCCTTGGGGGTGCGGGCCTCGAAGAGCTCCTGCACGCGGGGCAGACCCTGCGTGATGTCATCGGCCGAGGCCGAACCACCGGTGTGGAAGGTGCGCATCGTCAGCTGCGTGCCGGGCTCACCGATCGACTGGGCCGCGATGATGCCCACGGCCTCGCCGATGTCGACGAGCTTGCCGGTGGCCAGCGAACGGCCGTAGCAGTTCGCGCAGACGCCGACGGCCGAGTCGCAGGTCAGGACCGAGCGGACCTTGATCTGCTCGACGCCCGCCTCGACCAGCTGGTCGATGAGCACGTCGCCCACGTCCGAGCCGGCGGCGGCAATCACGGTGCCGTCCGAGGCGACCGCGTCGACCGCGAGGGTGCGGGCGAAGACGGCGTTCTCGACGTTGGCGTCCTTGACGAGCACGCCCGACGAGTCGGCCGCGGCGATCGTGTACTCGAGGCCCTTGGACGTGCCGCAGTCCTCCTCGCGGATGATGACATCCTGCGAGACGTCCACAAGACGACGCGTGAGGTAACCCGAGTCGGCCGTACGGAGGGCCGTGTCGGCCAGACCCTTGCGGGCACCGTGCGTCGCGATGAAGTACTCCGCCACCGACAGACCCTCGCGGTACGAGGAGATGATCGGACGGGGGATGATCTCACCCTTGGGGTTGTTCACCAGGCCGCGCATACCGGCGATGTTCCGGATCTGCAGCCAGTTACCACGGGCACCCGACGACACCATGCGGTTGATGGTGTTGTCCTCGGGGAACGCGGCGCGCATCTCCTTCTGGACCTCGTCGGTCGCCTCGGTCCAGATCTTGATGAGCTCCTGGCGACGCTCGTGGTCGGTCGTCAGACCCTTCTCGTACTGCGAGGTGACCTTGGCGGCCTGCTTCTCGTACTTGGCGATGATCTCGCCCTTGTTCGAGGGGGTCAGGATGTCGCTGAGCGCCACCGTGATGCCCGAGCGGGTCGCCCAGTAGTAACCGGCGTCCTTGACGCGGTCGAGGGTAGCCGCGACCTCGGTCTTCGGGTACTCCTCGGCCAGCTTGTTGACGATCTGCGACAGCTTGCCCTTGTCTGCCTGCTCGCGGACGAACGGGTAGCCCTTGGGCATCTGGTCGTTGAAGATCGCCTGACCCAGCGAGGTGTTCACGAGGTGCTTGGTCGCGTAGTCCTCCGGAGCCTCGCCCTCGAGGAAGTTCAGCCCCGGGATGCGGATGCGGATCTTCGCCTGGAGGTCGAGGGTGCCCTCGTCCTTCGCGAGCAGCGCCTCGGCGACCGAGCCGAACACGCGGCCCTCGCCGATCGCGCCGTCCTTGAGCGTGGTCAGGTGGTGCAGACCGATGATCATGTCCTGCGCGGGCAGGGTCACCGGACGGCCGTCCGACGGCTTCAGGATGTTGTTCGACGCGAGCATGAGGACACGCGCCTCAGCCTGGGCCTCGACCGACAGGGGCAGGTGGACAGCCATCTGGTCGCCGTCGAAGTCGGCGTTGAACGCCGCGCAGACGAGCGGGTGCAGCTGGATGGCCTTGCCCTCGACGAGCTGGGGCTCGAACGCCTGGATGCCGAGGCGGTGCAGCGTGGGCGCACGGTTCAGCAGAACCGGACGCTCGCGGATGATCTCCTCGAGCACGTCCCAGACCTCGGGACGCGTGCGCTCGACCGAGCGCTTGGCGGCCTTGATGTTCTGCGAGTGACCCAGGTCGATCAGGCGCTTGATCACGAACGGCTTGAAGAGCTCGAGCGCCATCTGCTTGGGCAGACCGCACTGGTGCAGCTTCAGGGTCGGGCCGACGACGATGACCGAACGGCCCGAGTAGTCGACGCGCTTGCCGAGCAGGTTCTGGCGGAAGCGACCCTGCTTTCCCTTGAGCATGTCGCTCAGGGACTTCAGGGCGCGGTTGCCGGTACCCGTGACGGGGCGACCGCGGCGGCCGTTGTCGAACAGCGCGTCGACGGCCTCCTGCAGCATGCGCTTCTCGTTGTTCACGATGATCTCGGGGGCACCGAGATCGATCAGGCGACGGAGGCGGTTGTTGCGGTTGATCACGCGGCGGTACAGGTCGTTCAGGTCGGACGTGGCGAAGCGGCCGCCGTCGAGCTGGACCATCGGGCGCAGCTCCGGCGGGATGACCGGGACCACGTCGAGGACCATCGCGGCCGGCGACATGCCGGTCGAGAGGAACGACGAGACGACCTTCAGGCGCTTGATCGCGCGGATCTTGCGCTGACCCTTGCCCTCGGTGATCTGCAGGCGCAGCGACTCGGCCTCGGCGGCCAGGTCGAACTCGGCCAGGCGACGCTGGATCGACTCCGCGCCCATGAGGGCCTCGAAGTACTGACCGAAGCGGTCCTGCAGCTCCTGGAAGACGTCGTCCTCCGCCTTGAGCTGGCCGACCTCGAGGTTGCGGAACTCGTCCCACATGCGCTCGAGCTTGGCGACCTGCTCGTCCGCGCGCTTGCGGATCGTCGCCATCTCCTTCTCGGCGGCGTCCTTGACCTTCTTCTTCTGGTCGGCCTTGGCGTCCTCGGCCTCGAGAGCGGCGAGCTCCTCCTCCAGCTGCTGGAGGCGGGCGGCGATGCGCGAGTCGCGACGGTCGCCGATGTTCTTGATCTCGAGACGCAGGTTGTTCTCGTGCGTCGGCAGGTCGCGGTGGATGCCGTCCTTGTCGACCGAGATCACCATGTACGCGGCGAAGTAGATGACCTTCTCGAGGTCCTTCGGCGCCATGTCGAGCAGGTATCCGAGGCGCGAGGGCACGCCCTTGAAGTACCAGATGTGCGTGACGGGCGCGGCGAGCTCGATGTGGCCCATGCGCTCGCGACGGACCGAGGACTTGGTGACCTCGACACCGCAGCGCTCGCAGACGATGCCCTTGAAGCGCACGCGCTTGTACTTGCCGCACGCGCACTCCCAGTCGCGCGAGGGGCCGAAGATCTGCTCACCGAACAGACCGTCCTTCTCGGGCTTCAGGGTGCGGTAGTTGATGGTCTCGGGCTTCTTGACCTCACCGAAGGACCAACGACGGATGTCGTCAGCAGTGGCCAGGCCGATGCGAAGCTCATCGAAAGTGGTTGCGTCGAGCAATTGACTCTCCTACTTGGAAATTCTGTATCGGCCGGGCTTAGATCTCGTCGATCGAGGCGGACTCGAATCGGGACGAGATGTTGATGCCGAGCTCTTCCGCCGCGCGGAAGGCCTCGTCGTCGGTGTCGCGGAGGTTCACAGCCGTGCCGTCGGCCGAGAGGACCTCGACGTTCAGGCAGAGCGACTGCATCTCCTTCATCAGCACCTTGAAGGACTCGGGGATACCGGGCTCGGGGATGTTCTCGCCCTTGACGATGGCCTCGTAGACCTTCACTCGGCCGAGGATGTCGTCCGACTTCACGGTCAGGAGCTCCTGCAGCGCGTACGCGGCGCCGTAGGCCTCGAGGGCCCACACCTCCATCTCGCCGAAGCGCTGGCCACCGAACTGCGCCTTACCACCCAGCGGCTGCTGCGTGATCATCGAGTACGGGCCCGTCGAGCGAGCGTGGATCTTGTCGTCCACGAGGTGGTGCAGCTTCAGGATGTACATGTAGCCGACCGAGATCGGGAACGGGTACGGCTCACCCGAGCGGCCGTCGAACAGGCGGGTCTTGCCCGTGCTGTCGATGAGGCGCTCGCCATCGCGGTTCGGCAGCGTCGAGTCGAGCAGGCCAGCCAGCTCGGCCTCGTGCGCGCCGTCGAACACCGGGGTCGCGACCTTGGTGCCGGGGGCTGCCTCGCGGGCGGCCTCGGGCAGGTTCGCGGCCCACTCCGGGGCGCCCTCGATCTTCCAGCCCTGCGCCGCGATCCATCCGAGGTGCAGCTCGAGGACCTGGCCGAAGTTCATTCGACCGGGGACACCGAGCGGGTTCAGGATGATGTCGACCGGGGTGCCGTCCGAGAGGAACGGCATGTCCTCGACGGGCAGGATCTTCGAGATGACGCCCTTGTTGCCGTGGCGGCCGGCGAGCTTGTCGCCCTCGGTGATCTTGCGCTTCTGGGCGATGTAGACCACAACGCGGCGGTTGACGCCCGAGCCGAGCTCGTCGTCGCCGTCCTCGGCGTTGAACTCCTTGACGGCGATGATCGTGCCCTGCTCGCCGTGGGGGACCTTCAGCGACGTGTCGCGGACCTCGCGGCTCTTCTCGTTGAAGATCGCGCGGAGCAGACGCTCCTCGGCCGACAGCTCGGTCTCGCCCTTGGGCGTGACCTTGCCGACGAGGATGTCGCCGGGGCGGACCTCGGCGCCGATGCGGATGATGCCGCGGTCGTCCAGGTCCTTCAGCAGCTCAGGGCTGACGTTGGGGAGGTCACGGGTGATCTCCTCCTTCCCCAGCTTGGTGTCGCGCGCGTCGACCTCGTACTCCTCGATGTGGATCGAGGTGAGGGTGTCGTCCTTCACCAGGTTCTGGCTGAGGATGATCGCGTCCTCGTAGTTGTAGCCCTCCCAGTTCATGAAGGCCACCAGCAGGTTCTTGCCGAGCGCGAGCTCGCCGTTCTGCGTCGCGGGACCATCGGCGATGACCTCGCCGACCTCGATGCGGTCGCCCGCGTCGACGATCACACGCTGGTTGTAGTTGTTGCCCTGGTTCGAGCGGTCGAACTTGCGCAGGAAGTAGTCGCGCGTGCCGCCCTCGTCGAGCTGCAGGCGGACGAAGTCGGCCGAGACCTCGGCGACCACACCGGCCTTGTCGGCGACGATCGTGTCACCGGCGTCGATCGCGGCGTAGTTCTCCATGCCGGTGCCGACGAACGGCGAGTCCGAACGCAGGAGCGGAACGGCCTGGCGCTGCATGTTCGCACCCATGAGGGCGCGGTTCGCGTCGTCGTGCTCGAGGAACGGGATCAGCGACGTGCCGACCGACACCATCTGGCGCGGCGAGACGTCCATGTAGCCGATCTCGTCGGCGGGGACGAGGTCGACCTCGCCGCCGACCTGACGCGCGAGGACGCGGTCCTCGGCGAACGAGCCGTCGGCCTTCAGCGGCGCGTTGGCCTGGGCGACGATGAACGACTCCTCCTCCGCGGCGGTGAGGTAGTCGATGTCCGTCGTGACCTTGCCGCCCACGACACGGCGGTACGGCGTCTCGATGAAGCCGAACGAGTTGATCCGCGCGAACGAGGCGAGCGAGCCGATCAGACCGATGTTCGGGCCTTCAGGCGTCTCGATGGGGCACATGCGGCCGTAGTGCGACGGGTGGACGTCACGGACCTCGACGCCCGCGCGCTCACGCGACAGACCACCGGGGCCCAGGGCCGACAGGCGGCGCTTGTGGGTCAGACCCGCGAGCGGGTTGTTCTGGTCCATGAACTGCGACAGCTGCGAGGTGCCGAAGAACTCCTTGATCGCGGCCACGACGGGGCGCACGTTGATCAGGGTCTGCGGCGTGATCGCCTCGATGTCCTGCGTGGTCATGCGCTCGCGGACGACGCGCTCCATGCGCGACAGACCGGTGCGGACCTGGTTCTGGATCAGCTCGCCGACCGCGCGGATGCGACGGTTGCCGAAGTTGTCGATGTCGTCGACCGACAGACGCAGCTCGGCCTCCTGGCCGTTGCGCAGACCCGTGAAGGTCTCGTCGCCGCGGTGCAGGCGGACGAGGTACTTGATCGTGGCGACGATGTCGTCGACGGTCAGGACCGAGTCCGACAGCGGACGGTCGATGCCGAGCTTCTGGTTGATCTTGTAGCGACCGACCTTGGCGAGGTCGTAGCGCTTCGAGTTGAAGTAGAAGTTGTCGAGCAGTGCACGCGCGGCCTCGGCGGCGACCTGCTCGCCCGGACGCAGCTTGCGGTAGATGTCGCGGAGCGCGTCCTCCTTGGTGAGGATCGTGTCCTTGGCGAGGGTCTCCTCGATCGACTCGATGCCGGCGAACTCGGCGAGGATGTCCTCGCTGGTCAGGCCGAGGGCCTTGAGGAAGACCGTGACCGACTGCTTGCGCTTGCGGTCGATGCGGACGCCGACCTGGTCGCGCTTGTCGATCTCGAACTCGAGCCACGCACCGCGCGAGGGGATGACGCGGGCCGAGACGATGTCCTTGTCGGACGTCTTGTCCGGGGTCTTGTCGAAGTAGACACCCGGCGAGCGGACGAGCTGCGACACCACAACACGCTCGGTGCCGTTGATGATGAACGTGCCCTTGTCGGTCTGGAGCGGGAAGTCGCCCATGAAGACCGTCTGAGTCTTGATCTCACCGGTCTGGTGGTTCATGAACTCGGCCTCGACGTAGAGCGGGGCCGCGTACGTCTTGCCGCGGTCCTTGCACTCCTCGATCGAGTACTTCTCGGGCTCGAGGTAGGGGTTCGTGAACGAGAGCTGCATCGTCTCGCTCAGGTCCTCGATCGGGGAGATCTCCTCGAAGATCTCCTCCAGTCCGCTGCGCTCCGGCACGTCGGTGCGACCGGCGGCCTGGGCCTCGGCGACACGCGCCTTCCAGGCGTCGTTGCCGACCAGCCAGTCGAACGACTCAGTCTGCAGCGCCAGCAGGTCAGGGACCGTCAGCGTGTCGGAGATCTTCGCGAACGAGAGGCGGGAAGCACCGCGTCCGTTCTTGGTGGGGGTGGTGGATGCGGAGTTCGCAGCAGCCAAGGGGATAACCTCCATGAGCCCGGGCGGGGCCATAAGTTCCTTGTCGACAGGTGAGGTGCGTCCGGATCCGACCCTGAGATGCCCGACCCGCGCCGCTATCTGCGGGGGTCTCAGGCACCTGCCGACCACCATATGAAGGCATAGGGGAATCCAAGAGGCGCAAAGACCTACTCTATAGCCCCCCGACACGCTTTGGCAAGCGGATCCTTGACGAAGCCCCCACCCTCGGGTATAAACCCAGCTTTCTGCCGGGCGGCTCCCGGGAGCCCGATAGCCTCGCCGCGTGGACGTGCGACTCGTGGACATGCCGACGGAGCGGTTCGGCGCCTGGCGGGCGGCCACGGTGGCGCGGCTCGCGGCGCTGCGGGCCGACTCGGGCCTGCGCCCGCCGGCCGAGGCGGCGGAGCAGGCCGAGGGCATCGTCGCGGCGCGTCTCCCCGACGGCGTGCGGTCGGCCGACCAGCACCTCCTCGAGATCCGCGACGGCGACCGCGTGACCGGCTCGGTGTGGCTCGAGGTGCGCAGCACCCCTTCGCACGCGATGCTCTACGCCCTCGAGGCGGACGATGCGGAGATCGGATCGGCCGCGCTCGCGCTGGTCGAGGAGCGGGCGCGCGCGCACGGCGCCCGGACCCTGCGGATCGATCTGTTCGCGCAGGATCGCGCGGGCTGGGCGATGACCGAGAGACGCGGCTACCGCGCCACGGACATCCAGATGGTGCTGGCGCCGCTCCCCGCGCCGAGGGCGCACGGCCCGCTGCGGCTGACCCCGATGACCCCCGCGCAGTACGCCGCCTTCGAGGAGCGCGTGGTCGCCGAGTTCGCCGACGACCTGGTGGCCGAGGGGCTGCACACCCCCGCGTCGGCACGAGCGGAGTCGGAGCGGCAGCAGGCCGAGGCCATGCCCGACGGCCTCGCCACCGAGGGCGCGCTGGTCTTCCGCGCCACGGTGGACGGCGTCGCCGTGGGCGCGCTCTGGCTCGAGGTGCGGCAGCGCTCCACGGGCCCGCACGTGTTCGTGATGGAGCTGCACGTCGAGCCGGAGCACCGCCGTCGCGGTCACGGGGCGGCGATGATGCGCGCGGCCGAGGACGTCGCGCGGGGCGTGGGCGCCGACTCGATCGGGCTGCACGTGTTCGGATCCAACGCGGCCGCCCGCGCCCTCTATCTCGGGCTCGGATACCGCGAGGTCGAGACCCTCCTCGCCGCGGAACTCTGACGGGGCACGCGCCGGCGCGGCGGGCGGGAGGCCCGTCCAGCACCTCAGCGGCGACGCAGCAGCACGTGGGCGAGGAGTCCGGCCACGAGGGCCCAGAAGGCGGCGCCGACACCGCCGACCGTGATCCCGCTCGCGCCGATCACGAAGGTCAGGACCGCGGGGATCCGTCCGTGCTCGTCCGACATCGCCGAGCGCAGCGACGACGCGAGAGTGGGCAGCAGCGCGAGGCCGGCGACCGCGCCGAGCACGGCGGGCTCGACGCCGACGAGCGTCGTCAGGGCCGTCGACAGCGCGGCGAGCGCGAGGTAGACGATCGCCGAGACCCGCACCGTGCGCCAGCGCTGCGCGGGATCGGGATGCGCATCGGGAGACGCGGCGAGCGCGGCCGTGATCGCCGCGAGGTTGATGGCGTGCCCGCCGAACGGGGCTCCCGCCGCCGTGCCGATGCCCGTGACGACCATGCTCTCGCGCCAGGGGACGCGGTACCCGTAGGAGGCGAGCACCGCCGATCCGGGGACGTTCTGCGACGCCATGGTCACGACGTACAGCGGGAGCGCGAGGCCGATCAGCGCGGGAGCCGTGAACGCCGGCACGACCGGCTCGAGCACGGGAAGCACCGGCCCCGCGACGCCGTCCGCGGCGGCCGCCTCGACACCGAGCACCACGAGGCCCGCGGCGAACGCGGCCGGCGACGCCCAGGTCGGCGCGAAGCGGATGAGCACCAGCCACACGATCACGATCGGCAGGATCGCCAGCGGCAGCTCGATGGCGGCGCGCACGGGGGCGAGGCACAGGCCCACGAGCACCCCCGCCAGCATCGCCTGCGCGATCGGCGCGGGGATGGCCGAGACCAGGCGCGCCAGCGCGGGCCACAGCCCCGTCAGCACGATCAGCGCGCCCACCACGAGGAACGCGCCGATCGCGGCCGGCCACCCGCCGGCGGGCACCGACCCCGCGGCCAGCAGCGCCGCCCCGGGCGTCGACCACGCCAGCACCACGGGCAGACGGGTGCGCTGCGCGAGCCACAGCATCCCCAGGGCCTGCGTGAGGCACAGCGCCACGAGGCCGGACGCGGCCTGCCCCGGCGTCGCCCCCGCCGCCTTCAGCCCCGCCAGCACAACCGCCGACGAGCTCGCGAACCCGACCAGCGCCGTGGTGATGCCGGCCAGCGCGATCCGTCCCCGATCCATCCGGCCAGCGTAGGGGGCCGACGGCCCCGCCCCCTCCCGGGATAATCGTTGCCATGGGCAGACAGCGGCAGCGCGAGGCGGACGTGCCGGAGACGCGGCTGAGCGACGGGCGGACGGCGCGCATTGTGCCGAGCCCCTACGTGAGCGGCTTCGAGGTCGACGTCGACGGGACGCCGCAGTCGCACGTCGACCCCGCCGATCCCACGCACCTGCACTTCGAGTACGTGGCCCGCATGGGCGCGGTCATCGACCAGCTGCCCGACGGCGCGCTGACGGCCGTGCACCTCGGGGCCGGCGGGCTGACCATCCCTCGCTACATCGAGGCGACGCGGCCGGGATCGCGGCAGCAGGTGGTCGAGATCGAGCAGCCCCTCGTCGACCTGGTGCGCGAGCACCTGCCGCTGCCCCGCGGCGCCGGGATCCGGATCCGCATCGGCGACGCCCGCGAGGGCCTCGCGCGGATGCCGGCCGCGCTGACCGGATCCGTCGACCTCCTGGTCTCCGACGTGTACTCGGGCGCGCAGACCCCGGCGCACCTGACCACCGTCGAGTTCTACCGCGCGTGCGCCGCGCTGCTCGCCCCGGCGGGGGTGCTGCTGGTGAACGTGGCGGACGGATCGGGCCTGGCCTTCGCCCGGCGCCAGGTCGCGACGATCCGAGAGGTGCTGCCCGAGGTGATCGTGCTCGCCGAGGTGCAGGTGCTCAAGGGCCGCCGCTTCGGCAACCTGGTCATCGCGGCGTCGGCCGCTCCCCTGCCCACCGAATGGCTGCCGCGGCTGATGGCCGCGGGCCCCCACCCGGCGAAGGTCGCGCAGGGCGCCGAGATCGACGCCTTCATCCAGGGGGCCCGCCCCGCCGTCGACGGCGACGCCACCGACTCGCCCAAGCCCAGTCAGATCCTGTTCGAGCGCTGAGATCTGTCGTTCCTGGGCGTGGCCTGCCTCCCGTCCCGGATCGCTCGGCGACACTGGACGGGCGGATCGCGCGAAGGGAGCAACGTCAGTGAGCTACATCCACGGGTACGACCCGGAGACGCTGCGTGAGATCGTCGACCCGGCCCAGTGCCGCGAGCGCCTGGAGGAGATCGGCGTGCAGCGCAGCCTGCCGTCGCTGCTCGAGAAGGTGTGGCTGCTGAAGGTGCTCGGCGAGCTCGACGACGCCCTCTCGGTGTCCGAGCAGACGGTGCGCCTGGCCCGCATGTCGGGCACGCGCAAGGACCTGCTGCGGGCGCGCATCCTGCACGCCTCGGTGCAGCAGTGGCGTGGCGCGCACGGCGCGGCCGAATTCGAGCTGTCGACATGCGCCGACGAGGCCGAGGGCCAGGGGTGGACGTCGATCGCCGCCTTCGCCCTGCAGCACCGCGGCAAGACGCGCTACGACGCGGGGGACATCAACGGCGCCCGCGCCGACTTCAAGAAGGTGCTGTTCCTGCGCCAGGAGGCCGGTGCGAGCGACGCCGACCTCGAGCCGACGATGCTGTGCATCGAGGCCGCCGACCGCCGCCGCAGCCGCGGCGCCGTCGTCGCCGGCTGAGACGCCCGCAGACCGCCTCGCTCGGCGCCCCTCGTCGCGCGGGCGTCGAATCGCGTGCGCGCCGGGAGCGCGCGCGTTCGGCGGGCCGATCCTAAAGAAGTCTTGCTAAAGGTTTCTTTAGGATCCATCATGTCCGCATGGAAGAGATGCGGATCGTGTCGCAGACCGACCAGCTCAAGGCGCTGACCCACCCCCTGCGCATCCGGCTGATCGATCTGTTCCGCGGCGGCGGCGAGCTGACGGCCACCCAGTGCGCGGCGGCCGTCGGCGAATCGGTGGCCAGCTGCTCGTTCCACTTGCGACAGCTGGCGAAGTACGGCTTCATCGAACGCGGCGAGGCCCGGGGGCGCGAGCGGCCCTGGCGGGCTCCCCGCGAGCGCGGGCTGTCGCTCGAGGCCGAGCCGACCGACCGCGAGGCCTTCGCGGCGGTCACGGCGGCCGGGGCCGCGTTCCTCGCCGACGCTGTGGATCGCCTCGGCGACTGGTACCGGCGTGCGGCCGACGACGACCCGGAGTGGACGAAGGTCTCGGCGCAGCGGTTCACGAGCTTCTGGGCGACGCCCGACGAGGTGCGCGAGCTCGGCGAGCAGCTCGATGCCCTGATCCGGCCGCTGCAGAACCGCTTCGAGGACGCGGCCGCCCGACCGGACGGCGCGCGCCACGTGCGCATGATCGCGGCGACCTGGACGGACGCCCCGTCATGAGCGAGACGACCACGCGGGGCGGCCTGCGCAGCGGGCTGTTCGCGTGGCTCGTGGCGGGATGGACGCTGGCGAACGTCGCCGACTCGCTGCTGGGCGTGCTGCTGGCCGTGTGGGTCGTCGACCTCACCGGCGACGCCGCGCTCGGCGGACTGCTGTTCGCGGTGTTCGGCATCCCCGCCCTGTTCGCGCCGCTGCTCGGCCGCCTCGCCGACCGGGTCTCGCGGCGGCGGATGCTGTGGGTCACGTACATCGTGGGCGCCGCGGCGCTCGCGCCGCTCGTGATGGTGCGGGATGCCTCGCAGGTCTGGTGGATCTTCGCCGCGACGATCCTCTACGGAGCGGTGGGATACGGCACGGCCGGGTGCCGCGGCGGGATCCTGCGCGACCTGCTCGACGACGACGACCTCGGGCCGGCCAACGCGATCCTGCAGACCATCGACCAGGTGCTGCGCCTCGCCCTGCCGTTCGTCGCCGCGGGCGTGTACATCTGGACGGGGCCGCTGCCCGTCGTGCTGGCGGCGATCGGCACGTTCCTCGCGGCGGCCGTCGTGTTCGCGTCGCTGCGGTTCGCCGAGGCTCCGGTCGAGGACGACGCGGATCCGTTCTGGGTCTCGGTGACCGCCGGGTTCCGGCATCTGCGGGTGACCCGGCCGCTGAACAGGATGACGGTCGTGCTGGTGATGCTGTCGAGCACCGCCGCGTTCACGAGCGCCGTCGGCTTCGCCGTGCTCGAACGCATGGGGGTCGAGCCGGCGTGGATGGGCCCCATCGAGGCGCTGTCGGGCATCGGCGGCCTGATCGCCGGCGTCACGGCCGCGGCGGCCATGCGGAGATTCGGCCGCCCGCGCGCGCTCACGATCGGCACGGTGCTGCTCGCCCTCGGCGTCGCGCCGATGCTCGCCGACAGCGTGTGGCTGCTGGCCGCCGGGCTCGCGGTCGTCGGCTTCGGCGTCACGACCTCGGTGATCGCCTACGTCACCGAGTCGCACGTGGCGACGCCCTCGCGCCTGCAGGGTCGCGTCGGCACCTCCGTGAACATGCTGATGCAGCTGCCGGCCGTGGTGATCACGGCCGCCGGTGCGGCGGCCCTGGGTCTCGTCGACGCGCGGTGGATCGTCGCCTGCGGTCTCGCGATGTGCGCCGTCGCGGCCGTGGTGGCCTGGCGGACCCACGCGGCGCAGGCGCGGCCCGCGGGCGAACCCGGGATGGCTGCGCCCGATGTCGGCGGCCGCGGATAGCGTGTCTGGGGTGTCGGATCTGAATCGCGTGCGGGTGTGGGCCCAGGCCCTGATCTCGCTGCACCTCGACGACTCGTGGACGTTCGCGTTCGACAACGCCAAGCGCCGCGCCGGTCTGTGCGACTACACCCGCAAGCGCATCTCGGTCTCGCGCTACCTCGCGGCCCGCTACGACGACGACACCAACCACCAGACCCTGCTGCACGAGGTGGCCCACGCCCTGGCGGGCCCCGCCGCCGCGCACGGCCCGGCCTGGAAGCGCGTCGCCCGCGACCTCGGCTACGTCGGCGGCACCACCCACCACGGCGAGACCGCCACCGAGCTCGCGCCGTGGATCGGCATCTGCCCCGCCGGGCACGAGGCCTACCGGCACCGCCGCCCATCGCGGCCGATGTCGTGCGCGAAGTGCTCGCGCCGCTTCGACGAGCGGTTCCTTTTCGCCTGGAGCCGTCGGGAGATCACCGCGGCGGCGCGGATGGCGGCGTCGACCCCGCGCTAGCCGTCTCCGGGCGGTGCGACCCGCGGCCGCGAGTACTCGAGCTCGGGGCGACCGCGGGAGCCGTGCCTCGGCGCGCGCAGCGCGACACCGCGATCGGCAAGGTGCTCGAGATAACGACGCGCGGTGACGCGCGAGAGCCCCAGGCCCTCGGCCACCTCCGACGCCGAGCGGGGCTCGGACGACGAGGCCAGCAGGGTCGCCACCGCCTCGAGCGTCTCCTCGGACAGCCCCTTGGGAAGGCCGGGGGCATTCGAGGTGCGCAGCGCGGCGAACGCCCCGTCGACCTCGTGCTGGCTGAGCGTGGCGACCGGCGCGCGCATCGCCTCGTGGAAGGTCCGGTAGGCGCCGAGCTTCTCGGCGAAGACCTCGAACACGAACGGCTTGATGAGGTACTGCACAACGCCCACCGCGACGGCCCGGCGCACGGCGTCGAGCTCGCGCACCGCCGTCACGGCGATCACATCGACCGCCAGCCCCGACGCGCGCAGCTCCCGGCACAGGTCGAGCCCGTGGCCGTCGGGCAGGTTGAGGTCGAGCAGCAGCAGCTGAACGGGCGCGGTCGCATCGCGCAGCGCCCGGCGCGCCGCCGACGCGGTGTGCGCGATGCCCGCCACCTCGAACCCCGGCACCCGGCGCACGAACTCCGCGTGCGCCGCGGCCGTGCGGGCATCGTCCTCGACCACCAGCACGCGGATCACGACCGCACCTCCGCCGCCAGGGGCAGCAGCACCGTGAAGACGGCGCCCCCGCCGGGCGCCTCGGACACCTCGATCGTGCCGCCGAGACCCGTCACCACCTGCCGCACCAGGGTCAGCCCGTAGCCGTGCGCCGCCCCGTCCTTCGACGTGACGCCCCGCTCGAACACCCGCGCGCGATCCTGCTCGGCGATGCCGTCCCCCGAGTCGGTGACCTGGAAGACGAGGGATCCGTCGTCGGTCGAGGCCAGGTACACCTCGATCCACGCGTCGAGATCGCCGGATCTCGCGGCGCGCGCCGCGGCCGCATCGGTGGCGTTGTCGATGAGGTTGCCGAGGATCGTGACGACATCGGCGGGGTGCAGGCCCTGCGTGCCCGGGGCGAGGTGCGTCTCGAAGTGCATCTCGACCGCGCGCTCGTGCGCCTGGGCGGCCTTGCCGAGCATCAGCGCCGCGATGACCGGCTCGTCGGAGGCGTGCAGCACGCGGTCGGCGAGCCGCTGGCCGAGCGAGCGCTCGGCGGCGGCGAACCGCAGCGCCTCGTCCGGCTGCCCGAGCTCGATCAGCGTGGCGATGGTGTGGAGGCGGTTGTCGAACTCGTGCGCCTGGGCGCGCAGGGCCTCGGAGATCGTGTTGACGGACGACAGCTCGCCCGTGACACGACGCAGCTCGGTGCGATCGCGCAGGGTGACGATCACCGCCGCCTCGCCGGTCGACGCCGGCTCGCGGGCGATGAGCAGGTCGCGCCCGGCGATGCGCTCGACGCCCTCGGCGTCGGAGGCCGCGAGCAGCGCCCGCACCTCGGCGGGAAGCCACTCGGCGTCGACGGGGTACGGCGGCGGCCGGTCGATCCCGAGCATGCGCCCCGCCTGGTCGTTGGCGAGCACCACACGCGGCGGCGAGTCGGGGCGCCGCTCGATGAGCAGCAGCCCCTCCTCGAGCGAGTGCAGCACGGCCTCGTGCGCGGCGAAGAGGCGGGCGAGCTCGTCGGCATCGCGCCCGTCGGTCACGCGGTCCAGGCGACGGAACAGCAGGAACGCGGCGAGCGCCCCCAGCCCGACCACCACGAGCGTGAACAGCCCCACGATCTGCAGGCGGGTCAGGATCGAGGCGGTCACGCTCTGCAGGGTGACACCCGCCGACACCAGCCCGACGACCTCGCCGTCGACGACGACCGGGGTCACCGCACGCACGGACGGCCCGAGCGTGCCCTCGTAGACCTCGGTGAAGGTCTCCCCCTCGAGCGCCGGCTCGATGGTGCCGAGGAAGCGGCCGCCGATCCGCGACGGGTCGGCGTGCGTGTAGCGCGTGCGGTCGGTGTCCATGATGGTGACGTAGTCGACGTCTGTCGTGCGCAGGATGCCCTCGACGTACGGCTGCAGGGCCGCCGACGCCGTGGCCACCGATGCCTCCCGATCCGGGTCGTCGTGCGCTCGCGCGACGGCCCCGACCACGGCGGGATCGATGGCGAGCGTGGTGGCGAGATCCGTCGACGTCTGCGCGGCGCGGTCGTTCGCCGAGGCGTGGGCGTCCCAGGCGAGCCCGACGAACACCACGACCACGCCCGCGAAGAGCACCACCGCGAGCTCGACGAGGAACCGGCGCGCGATGCTGCGACGGCGCTCTCGGATGGGGGCCGCGGCACCGGTGGCGCCGACCGCCGCACTCGCTCCGTCGCGTCGCATGGGTCCATTGTGGGCGCTGGCCCGGGCCATCCGATCCCCCGTCGCGCGAACACTATGCACGCAAATGGGCGGGGCGCCCGGCCGGGGATCAGGATCGGGACGCACATCGACGGCGTTGTGCCCCACCTCTTCCCCGAGGCGCGGGCGGGCGCCCCGGCAGAGGAGACCCTCATGGCAACGACGCCATCCCCCACCGCAGCCCCCGCTCGCAAGCGCGGGCTCGACAAGCAGCACTGGCTCTACATCGCGGTCGTGGTGGCCGTGATCGCCGGCATCATCGTCGGCCTCGTGGCGCCCGAGTTCGGCGCCTCGCTCGCCTGGATCGGCAAGGGCTTCGTCGCCCTCATCAAGATGATGATCGCCCCCGTGATCTTCTGCACGATCGTGCTGGGGATCGGATCCATCGCCAAGGCCGCGACCGTCGGCAAGGTCGGCGGTCTTGCCCTCGGGTACTTCCTCGTGATGTCGACGTTCGCGCTGTTCATCGGGCTCGTGGTCGGCAACATCATCCACCCCGGCGAGGGCCTGAGCATCCCGGACGCCGGGTACACCGTGGAGGGAGAGGCCGAGTCGACGACCGACTTCATCCTGGGCGTCATCCCCACCACGCTGTTCTCGCCGCTCGTGGGCGACTCGGTGCTGCAGGTGCTGTTCGTCGCCCTGCTGGTGGGCTTCGCGCTGCAGGGCCTCGGCAAGCGGGGCGAGCCGATCCTGGACGGGATCCGTCAGCTGCAGGTCGTGGTGTTCCGCGTGCTCACGATGGTGCTGTGGGTCGCGCCGATCGGCGCGTTCGGTGCGATCGCGGGCGTCGTCGGCGAGACCGGCTGGGGCGCCGTCGTGTCGCTCGCCACGCTGATGGTCGGCTTCTACGTCACGTGCATCCTGTTCATCGGCGTCGTTCTGGCGGCAGTGCTGTGGTTCACGGCCCGGATCAACCTGTTCTCGGTCATGCGCTACCTCGGACGCGAGTACCTGCTGATCGTGTCGACCTCCTCGAGCGAGTCGGCCCTGCCGCGCCTCATCGCGAAGATGGAGCACGTCGGCGTCTCGAAGCCGGTGGCCGGCATCACGGTGCCGACCGGGTACTCGTTCAACCTCGACGGCACGGCGATCTACCTGACGATGGCGTCGCTGTTCATCGCGACCGTCATGGGGGACGCGATGCCGATCTCGGAGCAGATCGGGCTGCTGGCCTTCATGATCATCGCCTCGAAGGGCGCCGCCGGGGTCACCGGCGCGGGGCTCGCGACCCTCGCCGGCGGCCTGCAGACCTTCCGCCCGGACCTCGTCGACGGCGTCGGCCTCATCACCGGCATCGACCGCTTCATGTCCGAGGCCCGTGCCCTCACGAACTTCACCGGCAACGCCGTCGCGTCGATCGTGATCGCGCACTGGACCAAGGAGTTCGACCGGGAGCGCGCGCTGCGTGTGCTGCGCGGCGACCAGCCCTTCGACGAGGCCACGATGGTCGGCGACGGACACCACGCCGCGGCGGACGAGCCCGACTTCGAGGATCTGCCCGAGCTGCCCTACGACGGCCAGGGCCCCTCGCCGGTCTCGGCGGTCATCCCGACTGGCTCGACCCGGCGCTAGGGCGACGGCCCGCCGAGCCGCGGGCCGCCGAGCTACAGCCGCGGGAGGAAGGCGGGGGCGTGCCCCCGCCTTCCTTCGTCGTCGGGGCGAGAGGCGGGGCGCGGACGTCGCGGCTCCTCGACCACGCGGGCGCCCCGACCCGTACGCTCGCTTCCATGAGCGTCCGCGTTGACCTGAACATCTCGCTCGACGGCTTCGCCGCGACGACCGACCAGACCCCCGAGAACCCGTTCGGCGACGACTGGGGCCGCCTGACCACGGCGTACATCGGCACCCGCACGATGCAGCAGCGCGTGCTCGGCGACACGTCGGGCGGCGGCACGACCGGCGTCGACGAGAAGTACGCCGCGGCGTACTTCGAGGGCATCGGCGCCGAGGTCATGGGGGCGGGCATGTTCGGCCTGCACAGCTTCCCCGACGACCCGGATTGGCGCGGCTGGTGGGGCGAGGAGGAGCCGCCCTTCCACTACCCGGTGCACGTGCTCACCCATCGACCCCGCGCGTCGATCGAGTTCGCCAACGGCACGGTCTTCCACTTTCTCACCGCCACCCCCGCGGAGGCGCTCGCCCGGGCGACGGCGGACGCCGGGGACGCGGACGTGCGGATCGGCGGCGGCGTCGAGACCGTGCGCTCGTTCCTGCGGGCCGGCCTCGTCGACCGTCTGCACGTGGCGATCGTCCCGATCCTGCTCGGTCGGGGAGTCTCGCTCTGGGAGGACCTGCGCGGCCTCGAGGAGGGCTACGACGTGGTCTCCGAGGGCGCCGAGTCGGGCGTGACGCACCTCACCTTCAGCCGCGCCTGAGTCCGGCGACGCCCGCGGGGCGCCCGCGGAGGGGTGCGGCGGCTCAGGCCGCCACGAAGTGCGCCCCGCGCAGCACCGGCACCACGTCGGTGGTGTCGACCTGCGCGGCCGCGCGCACATCGGCGTGACCGGCCGGGTCGCCCTCGAGCTCGCGCCCCGATCCGGAGCCGGTGACGAGGTGCGTGATGCCGCGGCGCAGCGCGACGAACGCCTCGGACGCGGCGACCGCCTCGGGCGACGAGTGGTCGATGCCCAGGGGCACAAGAGCGTCGATGATCGCGCCGGCGGCGAGCAGATCCTCGACCGCGAAGCGGATGTCGCCCTCGGGCGTGCGCTCGCCGCCCGCGATGATCGCGACGGAGGTGCGGGCCTGGCGGCGCTCCTGCTCGGCCTTGACCGCGCGGGCCACGGCCGTGGCGTTTCCGAGGGTGCCGGCGAAGACGACCGGCCCGTCGTCGCGCGCGGCCAGCTCCTTGGCGATGGCCCCGCCGTTGGGGCACTGCGAGCGCGCGATCTCGAAGTCGTGGCCCTTCGCGAGCACCTGCAGCACCCCCGACGAGTACCGGATCGGGTCGGCGATCACGTAGACATCCGCCGGCGCGAGCCGCCGCAGCCCCTCCACGCCCCACTCGAGGCGGACCTGGTACGTGTTCTGGGAGAACGGCGCGCTCATGCCTCTCAGGGTAGTTCGCGCCGCGCACGTGGTCTCGCGTCCACCGCCCGGTATCGCGCCGAGGTCGGCTCGGCGTCCGGGCCTCGACTAGTCCCGCGCGGGTTCACTAGTCCAGGCGGCACTAGTAAGCCCGCGCCAGACTAGTCGGAGCGCCGGCGGGGGCACCACGGGGCTGACTTCGCCCGGAACGCCTGGCAGAGTCGACGCATGCGGATCCTGCTGAAGCTGACGCTCGACATCGACGCCGACGCCGCGTGGCGCGCCCTGCACTCGCAGGCCGCGCTCGCCGAGCTGTACGGGCCGCTGCTGCGGGTCGAGCACCTGGCGCCGGCCGGGCCCACGCTGGCCGACGGCGACGACGCCCCCGTGCGGTACAGCTCGCTGGGCGTGAGCCTGGGGTCGCACCTGATCTCGGTGCACGATCGCCGGAAGACCGACACCCACGGCGACGTGCGGATCCTGCGCGACTCGGGCATCCCCCTCACGGGCGCGCTGTCGAGCCTCGACGTGTGGGATCACCAGATGGCCGTCGCTCCCCTCCCGGGCGATCCGACGCGCACGCTGTGGCGCGAGCGGCTGGTGATCGGCGGCGCCTGGGCGCCGGTGCTGTGGGCGCCGCTGTGGGCGCTGTGGCAGTGGCGGGGCGCGCGGCTGAAGGCCATCGCCCCGACGTGGGCCTACGAGCCCGCGACCGCGGGATCGGATCCCTCCGAGTGACAGAGGCCGCCCTCCCCCCGGTCACGATCCGGCGCGCGGTGCCGGATGACGCCCCGCAGCTGGGCGAGGTGCATGTGCGCACCTGGCAGATCGCCTACGAGGGGCTGATCCCGCAGGCCGTGCTCGACTCGCTCGACTTCGTCGCGCGCGCCGCGCGCTGGCGCACAACCCTCGAGGACCCGGCGAACCCCGGCCGCACGTGGGTCGCGCTCGAGGGCGACCGGCTGATCGGGTTCGCCTCGGCCGGCCCCGCCCGCGAGGACGACGCCCCCGCCCCGCTCGAGCTCTGGGCGCTGTACGTGCACCCGCGCCGCCACGGCGGGGGCGCGGGCGCCCTGCTGGCCGAGGCGGCACTGGGGTCGGACGCGGCGTTCCTGTGGGTGCTCGACGGCAACGCCCGCGCGATCCGGTTCTACGAGAAGATCGGCTTCCGCATGGACGGGGCGACCAAGGCCGAGGCGCACGGCGGCGTGCTGCTGCACGAGCGCCGGATGGTGCGCCCCTGACGCGCCGCGACCCCGAGCCGCCGGATCGCTCCGGTCGGCTCGGGGTCGCGGATGGGCTGGTGGTCAGGAAACGCCGCGGGCCCCGACAGCCGCACGGCGCTTCCTGACCACCAGCCCCGCGCTCAGTCGGCGGCGAGGGCCTCGACCGGCGCCACGCGCGTGGCCAGGCGCGTGGGGGTCACGGCGGCGACGAGCGTCAGCGCCGCCGCGGCGAGCACCACCCCGCCGACGGTGAGCCACGGCACGGCCGGCAGCACGATGAACGACGAGATGCCGAGCTGCGTGGGCACCGACCCGAGCACCGACTGCGCCCCGGCCCAGCCGTAGGCCACGCCCAGGATCAGGCCGAACGTCAGGGCGGTGAGCGTGATGTGCACGGCCTCGAGCAGCACCATGTTGCGGATCTGGCGGTTCGACAGCCCGAGCGAGCGCAGCAGGCCGAGCTCGCGGCGGCGCTGCACCACGCCGATCGTGAGCAGGTTCACCAGGCCGACGGCCGCGATCACGGCCGAGACGCCCACCAGCACCGTCATGACGATGGCGAACTGGTCGAGCACCTCGAGGCGCTCCTGCGGGTAGCCCGCCGTCTCGGCGCTGCGGATCATCACGGTCTGCGCGGTCTCGGCGGCCACGGCGAACATCGTCACCAGCGTCACGCCGATCACCACGCCGATGGCCATGCGGCTCGACCGCTCGGGGTAGCGCAGGGCGTTCTCGGCCGCGAGGCGCGAGACCGCGGTGCGCCCGAAGAGGCGACCCACCAGGCGCAGGAGCGGCGGCATGATCGCCGTCGACCCGATCACGAGGCCGGTGAACGACACCAGTCCGCCGAGGAAGGCCGGCACGATGCCGAGCGGCGACAGCATGCCCGTCATCGCGCCGACGCCCAGCAGCGCGGCGCCGATCCCGATCAGGATCATCGAGGTCACGTTGCGCGCGGGGCGCGAGAACTCGTCGTGGGCGCGCTCGACGGACCCGCCCAGCGCCTGCAGCGGCGTGACGGTCAGCACCCGGCGCGATCCGACCCAGGCGGCCGCCCAGGTCGTCAGCACAACGACGACGGCGGGGATCAGCAGCTGCGGCTGGGCGACGTCGTAGGCGACATCGCCCACCAGGCGCTGCGCCGCGAGGATGCCGAGCGCGCCGATCGCCATGCCGGCCGCGAGGCCGACCAGGGCGCCGATGGCCCCGACCACCAGGCCCTGCGTCGCGACCTCGCCGCGCTGAGAGCGGGCGGTCGCGCCGATGAGGCGCATCAGGGCGATCCGGCGGGTGCGGCCCGCCACGATGGTCGAGAAGGTGTTCGCGGTCACGATGGCGGCGACGTACAGGGCCAGCGCCAGCAGGATCACACCCAGGATCGCGATGACGGCGAGCGCGAGGCCCGAGTCGCCGATGTACGGATCGGCGGCGATCATCGCGCCGATGAAGCCCGTCGCGCTCAGCAGCAGCACGCCGAACGCGCTGGACAGGGCGGCGACGAGGATCGAGGCCCCCATGCCGCGGTCGCGGAGGTACGCGAAGCGGGTGTGCCAGGGCGCGGTGCCGGAGGTGTCGGGCACCACCGCGGCGAGCGCGCTCACGCCGAGACCTGCGCTTCCGCCTGCTCGCCCGCGAGCATGTGCGCCGAGATCTGCTCGGCGGTCTGGCGGGGCTTGTCGGCGGCGATGCGGCCGTCGGCGAGGAACAGCACGCGGTCGGCGTGGCTCGCGGCGATCGGGTCGTGGGTGACCATCGCGATGGACTGACCGTGGTCGCGGCTGGCGGTGGCGAGCAGCGCGAGCACCTCGCGGCCGGTGCGCGAGTCGAGGTTGCCGGTGGGCTCGTCGGCGAAGACCAGGTCGGGCGCCGTGGCGAGCGCGCGGGCGATCGCCACACGCTGCTGCTGGCCGCCGGACAGCTCGTGCGGGCGGTGGCCGAGGCGGGGCCCGAGGCCGAGGGAGTCGATGAGTCCGTCGATGCGGGTGCGCTCGGCGGTGGTGGGCGCACGGCCGTCGAGGGCGAACGGCAGCAGGATGTTGCCGCGCACGTCGAGGGTGGGCACGAGGTTGAAGGCCTGGAAGACGAAGCCGACGCGGCGGCGGCGCAGCAGCGTCAGGTCGGTGTCGCCGAGGCCCGCGATCTCGGTGTCGCCGATCCACGCGCGGCCGCTGGTGGGGGCGTCGAGCCCGGCCATGATGTGCATCAGCGTCGACTTGCCCGAGCCGCTGGGGCCCATGATCGCCGTGAACTGCCCGCGTCGGATCCCGACGGTGACGTCGTCCAGCGCGCGGACCGATCCGTCGCCCGCTCCGTAGGTCTTGGTGAGGTTCTGCACGCGGGCGGCGAGCCCCATGTCGGTGGTCGTGATCTCCATGCTCTCGAAGCTACGGATCGCGGATCGCCGGGTAATCGGCCGCGCGGCGCATCCCTGTACATCTGCAGGATGATCCCGCGGCGGCTGGTGCGGGGGTGGCGGGTGCGCTAGATTTGAATCATTCAATTCTTGAGCGATCGGCCTTCGTATGTCCCCCGACGACCACAAGCACCCCGAGGGTGCCGAGCAGCTGCTGCGCGCCGCGGCCCTGCGTGTCACGGGGCCTCGCGTGGCGACGCTGCAGGCAGTCCGCGGCAATGCGCACGCCGACACCGAATCGGTGATCCGGGCGGTGCGCGAGCAGCTGCCGAGCGTCTCGCATCAGGCCGTCTACGACTCGCTCGCCGCCCTCACGGAGGCCGGCATCGTCCGGCGGATCCAGCCCAGCGGCCGCGTGGCGCTCTACGAGTCGCGGGTCGGCGACAACCACCACCACCTCGTGTGCCGCTCGTGCGGGCTCGTCGTCGACGTCGCCTGCGTGCACGGCACGGCCCCGTGCATGGCCCCGAACGACGACGCCGGCTTCTCGATCGACGAGGCCGAGGTCATCTTCTGGGGGCTGTGCGCCGAGTGCCGCCCGAGCGCGGCCTGAGCACGCTCCTCCTTTCTTTCCCCTCTTTCCCTCTCCCTCCCTTCACGTCCCCCACGAAAGGCGACCATGACCGAGAACACCGGTTCCTGCCCGCTCGGATACGACGCTCCGGCCGGCTCCGTCCAGCCCGCGTCCGTCGACAGCGAGCCCGCTCTGCCCGGCACCGAGGCCCACGTCGGCGCCTCGCCCGCCCGCCGCGTCCACCCGACCATGGGCTCGGCCAACGCCGAGTGGTGGCCGAACAAGCTGAACCTCAAGATCCTCGCGAAGAACCCCTCCGTCGCGAACCCGCTGGGCGAGGACTTCGACTACACCGAGGCCTTCAACGCCCTCGACCTCGCCGCCGTCAAGGCCGACCTCGCCGCGGCGATGACCGAGTCCAAGGACTGGTGGCCCGCCGACTTCGGCCACTACGGCCCGTTCATGGTGCGCATGGCCTGGCACTCGGCCGGCACCTACCGCTCGCACGACGGCCGCGGCGGCGGTGGCGCCGGTCAGCAGCGCTTCGCCCCGCTGAACTCGTGGCCCGACAACGTCAACCTCGACAAGGCCCGCCGCCTGCTGTGGCCCGTGAAGAAGAAGTACGGCCAGTCGATCTCGTGGGCCGACCTGTTCATCCTCGCCGGCAACGTCGCGCTCGAGACGATGGGCTTCCCCACCTTCGGCTTCGCCGGCGGCCGCCCCGACGTGTGGGAGGCCGATGACGACGTCTACTGGGGCCCCGAGCAGGTCTGGCTGGACGACGAGCGCTACACCGGCGAGCGCGACCTGGAGGCGCCGCTGGCCGCCGTGCAGATGGGCCTCATCTACGTGAACCCCGAGGGGCCCAACGGCAACCCGGACCCGCTCGCCTCAGCCAAGGACATCCGCGAGACGTTCCGCCGTATGGGCATGAACGACGAGGAGACCGTCGCCCTGATCGCCGGCGGCCACACCTTCGGCAAGACGCACGGCGCCCACAAGGACGACCGGATCGGTGCCGACCCCGAGGCCGCCCCGCTCGAGAACCAGGGCTTCGGCTGGAAGAACGGCTACGGCGATGGCCACGGCGAGGACACCGTCTCCTCCGGCCTCGAGGTCACGTGGACCTACCACCCGACCCGCTGGGACAACGAGTTCTTCCACATCCTGTACGCCTACGAGTGGGAGCTGTTCCAGTCGCCCGCCGGCGCCAACCAGTGGAAGCCGAAGGACAACGGCGGCGCCGACCTCGTTCCGATGTCGCACTCGGACGGCAAGCGCGAGCCGCGCATGCTCACCTCGGACCTGGCCCTGCGCTTCGACCCGGAGTACGACAGGATCTCGCGTCGCTTCAAGGACGACCAGCAGGCCCTCACGGACGCGTTCGCCCGTGCCTGGTTCAAGCTGACCCACCGCGACATGGGCCCCAAGGCGCGCTACCTCGGCCCCGAGGTGCCCGCCGAGGACCTCATCTGGCAGGACCCGCTGCCCGCTGAGGGCGGCGCGACCGACGAGGCCTCCATCGCCCGCGCGAAGGAGCTCATCGCCGCGGCCGGCCTGTCGGTCTCGGAGCTGGTCTCGACCGCGTGGAAGGCGGCGGCCACGTTCCGCTCGTCCGACAAGCGCGGTGGCGCCAACGGCGGCCGCATCCGTCTCGAGCCCCAGGTCTCGTGGCGCGTCAACCGCCCCGAGTCGCTGAAGCCGGTCATCGCCAAGCTCGAGGCCGTGGCGGCCGAGTCGGGCCTGTCGTTCGCCGACGTCGTCGTCCTCGCCGGTGGCGTGGGCGTCGAGCAGGGCGCGGCCGCGGCCGGCGTGCGCATCGAGGTGCCGTTCACCCCGGGCCGCGTCGACGCCACGCAGGAGCAGACCGACATCGAGCAGTTCGCCTGGCTCGAGCCGGTCGCCGACGGCTTCCGCAACTACGACAGCGGCTACCTCAAGCTGCCGAGCGAGTACCTCTTCCTCGACCGCGCCAACCACCTGGGCGTCTCGGCGCCCCAGGCCACGGTGCTCGTCGGCGGCCTGCGTGTCCTCGGCGCCAACTGGGACGGCTCGAACCAGGGTGTCTTCACGGCCACCCCGGGTGTGCTCACGAACGACTTCTTCGTGAACCTGCTCGAGCTCGGCACCGAGTGGACCACCAACGAGGACGGCACCTACAGCTCGAACACGGGCTTCACCGGCTCGCGCGTCGACCTGGTCTTCGGCGCCAACTCGGAGCTGCGCGCGCTCGCCGAGGTCTATGCCTCGGACGACGCGAAGGAGAAGTTCGTCGCCGACTTCGCGGCCGCGTGGGCCCAGGTCATGGAGAACGACCGCTTCGACCTCAAGAAGTAGGCCGCAAGGCGCACGTCACGAAGGGGGTGGGTTCCGCAGGGAGCCCACCCCCTTCGTCGTGCCCGGCCGCCGCCCCCGGGCGCCGGCGAGGACGCCGCTGGCCACAACCACGCCCGCCACGAGCAGCCCGCCGCCCGCGAGCTCGCCGGGAGTGGGCACCTCGCCGCGGACGATCCAGGCGCTGAGGATCCCCACCACCGGAACCAGCAGGATCCAGGGCGCGACCGACGAGGCCGGGTTGCGTGCGAGCAGGCCGTTGTAGATGCCGTACCCGATGAGCGTCGCGCCGATCACCGTGTACGCGGTCGACGCCGCCGCCGCCCAGCCGAACGCGGCGATGCCCCGCGCGACCGCGTCCGGTCCGTCGATCAGCAGCGCCAGCGCGAGGGCCGGCACGGGCACAACGAGGCCGGACCAGACGGTCATCCCGAGCCCGCCCGGCGCCTTGGCGGCCCGGGCGATCACGTTGCCGATCGCCCACGACAGCGCGCCGGCCAGGCACAGCGCGAGCGCGGCGAGGGGCACGTGGCCGCCGCGGCCCACCGCCACGATCGCGAGCCCCGCCGATCCGAGGATCACCCCCGCGATCTGCGCGGGCGTGGGGCGCTCGCGCAGCACCCCCGCGGCGATCAGGATCGTGAGCACGACCTGCGCCTGCAGCACCAGCGAGGCAAGGCCCGGCGGCATGCCTGCGGCCATCGACACGTAGAGGAAGCCGAACTGGCCGAGCGCCATGAAGGCGCCGACGCCCACGATCTTCTGCCAGGCCACCCGCGGGCGCGGCACGAACCAGATGGCGATGAGCACCACGGCGGTGAACCTCACCGCCAGGAACAGCAGCGGCGGCACCCCGCCCATGCCCAGATCGATCGCCACGAAGTTGACGCCCCAGAGCAGGGCGACGAGGGCGGCGAGGAGGGCATCACGACGAGGCATGACCTCAGCCTGAGGCGCCCGTGGATGAAGCACCAGCGAACGTTCCTTCATGAGAACACGTAGCATCGCTGCATGATCGACCTCGATGCCCTGGTCGCCCTGCGGGCGATCGCCGCGCACGGCGGCGTCGGCGCGGCGGCGGCCGAGCTCGGCTTCACCCCGAGTGCGGTGTCGCAGCAGATCAAGCGCCTCGAGCGCCAGACCGGGGTCCCGCTGCTGGAGCGCGTCGGCCGCGGGGTCATGCTCACGGGCCACGGACGGCACCTCGTCGAGGCGGGCGCACGGCTGCTCGCCGACCTCGAGCAGGTCGAGGCGGGCGTGCGGCGCCGGGCGGGCGCCGTGGCCGGGCGGATCCGCCTCTCGGCGTTCTCGACGGCCACCCGCGGGCTGGTCGCGCCGGTGATCCGCCGCCTGCAGGACCGCCACCCCGATCTCGAGATCGCCCTGACCGAGCGCGAGCCCTGGGACTCGATCGACCTCGTCGCGAGCGGCCGCATCGACGTCGGCATCGCGCACAGCTGGGGCGACGTGCCGCTGGAGATCCCGGATCACGTCGTCGCGGTGCCGATCGCGCGCGACATCGCGGACGTCATCGTGCATCGCACGCACCCGCTCGCGGGACGCGCGCACGTCACGCCGCACGACCTGCTCGACGAGGGCTGGATCGCCACCCCGGACGGCACCATCTGCCGCCAGTGGCTCGGCCGCATGCACGACGGCACCGGCCGCCGCCCGCGCATCGCGCACGTGTCGACCGAGTTCGACAGCCACCTCGCCCTGGTGCGGGCGCAGCTCGGCATCGCTCTCATCCCGCGCCTCGGCCGCGCGCCGCTCGGAGACGAGCTCGTCGCCGTGCCCACGCGAGACCCCGAGCCCACCCGCGACGTCCTCGCGCTGCACCGCGGCACGATGTCGGACTCGCCCGCGGTGGCGGCGCTCATCGAGGCGCTGCGCGAGGCGTCCGCTCCCGCCGGCTGAGCGGGGCGCCTCAGAGCGATCCGAGCCCGTGCTCGAAGGCGAACACCACCAGCTGCACGCGATCGCGCAGCGAGAGTTTCGTGAGGATACGGCTGATGTGCGTCTTCACGGTGGCCTCGGAGAGGAACTCGCGGGCGGCGATCTCGGCGTTGCTGAGGCCGCGGGCGGCGAGGGCGAAGATCTCGCGCTCGCGATCGGTGAGGTCGCCGAACGACGGCGGCGCCGGCCTCGGGGCCTCGCCGAAGTGGGCGAACAGGTCGCGCGTGGCCGATGCGGCGATGACGGAGGACCCGGCGTGAACCGTGCGGATCGCCGCGAGCAGGAACTCGGGGTCGGCGTCCTTCAGCAGGAAGCCGGACGCCCCCTGGCGGATCGCCCGCGCCGCGGCCTCGTCGAGATCGAACGTGGTCAGCATCACGATCCTCGGCGGATCGGGCCGGGTGAGGATCTCGGCCGTCGCGGCGAGGCCGTCCATCACGGGCATGCGGATGTCCATGAGCACCACGTCGGGGCGGGTCGCGGCGACCACCGCGAGCGCCTCCCGGCCGTCGCCGGCTTCGCCGACCACCTCGAGGTCGGGCTGCGAGGCGACGAGCATGCGGATGCCCGCTCGGAACAGGGCCTGGTCGTCCACCAGTACGACGCGGATCATCCGTCGATCCTGTCATCCGGGGCGGGGCACGTCCGACTCCGCGCCCGTGCGCCGGCCGAAGGCGCCAGGACGCGAGCCGCGGCGAGCCGGGTCATTCGGCGGCCCGGATCGGCAGGGTGGCGCGGACGAGGAACGATCCCGCTTCGGCGGAGGCGTCGAGGCTCCCGCCGACGAGCTGGGCACGCTCGCGCATGCCGATGAGCCCGTGGCCGCCGCCGTCCGACCCGCGCGCCTCGGTGCGGATGCCGTTGCGGATCTGCAGCCCCACCCGATCCGGCAGCCACGACAGGCCGACGTCGACCGGCCCGCCGTCGCCGTGCCGGAGGGCGTTGGTGAGCCCCTCCTGCAGGATCCGGTAGACGGCCAGCTGCACCGCGGTCGGCGGGGTGCCGAGCGGGGTGGGATCGACGTCGACGCGCAGGTCGACGCCCGCCGCGCGCACCTGGGCGTAGAGCTGCTCGAGGTCGGCCAGGCTCGGCTGCGGCCCGACCGCCTGCTCCTCGCCGAACTGGCTGTGCCGCAGCTGCGTGAGCAGCAGGCGCACATCGGCCAGCGCGGCGCGCGAGGTCTGGCTGATCGTGGTGAGCGCGCGGGTCGCCGCCTCCGGGTCGACGGCCGCCGCGTAGCGCGCGCCGTCGGCCTGCGCGATCACCACGGCGAGCGAGTGGGCGACGACGTCGTGCATGTCGCGGGCGATGCGGCCGCGCTCCTCCTCGGTGGCGGCGCGGGCCTCGGCCTCGCGCTGCGCACGCCGCACGTCGCGGCCCCGCACCACGGAGCGGAACAGGGCGCCCGCCGTCCAGGACAGCAGCAGCGCGAACAGCACCGCGAGGAACGACGCGATCGCGTAGCCCAGCCCCTCGAGGCCGTTCGCGTACCCGTTGAAGGGGCCGGCGAGATACAGGGTGACGATGATGGCGCCGATGCCCGCCGACACGCATCCGGCCCAGTAGACGAGCCGGGAGCCGTAGGCCGCCGTCGCGAACAGCACAACGAACGTCGCCGCGTTGGCGAGCAGGGGCGGCTGCCCGGTCGCGATCTGGAACAGGGAGCCCGCCCACACGACCACGAGCGCGATCGGCGGGCTCACCCGGCTCAGCATCAGCGCGACGAGCATCACGGCGATCGTGGTCCCGGTGAGCCAGGGGCCGGGTGTGACGGCGAGGCCGCGCATCACAACGGCGGCGAGCCCGAACAGCAGCCCGATGATCCCGTCGACCAGCCACTGGGTCGTGCTGACGGGTCGGATCAGCGGACCGATCCGCTCGCGCCAGCCGCGCGTCGTGCTCTCATCCATCCTTCTCACCGTACGGGCGCGACGTGCCCCGCACATCCGTCGCGCGATGTATCCGCGCCCGCTCCGCCGCCAGCGCGCCGCGCCTAGGCTCGAACGGTGGAACCCCTGCACGACGACGCCGTCCGCCATTTCGCCTCCGACAACTACGCCGGCGCCCACCCCGAGGTGATCGCCGCGCTGACCGCCGCGAACGGCGGGCACACGGTCTCGTACGGCGAGGATCCGTACACCGCGCGACTGCACGAGCAGTTCGTCGAGCTGCTGGGCGAGGGCGTCGAGGTGTTCCCGGTGTTCAACGGCACGGGCGCGAACGTGACGGCGCTGCAGTCGATGCTCACGCGATGGGGCGCGGTGATCACGCCGGCGCCCGCGCACATCAACACCGACGAGGGCGGGGCGCCCGAGAAGGTGGGCGGGTTCAAGCTCATCCCCGTCGCGACCCCGGACGCTCGGCTGACGCCGGATCGGATCGAGGCGGTCGCCGGGTCGCGGGGCGTCCACCAGGCCGTGCCGCAGGTGGTCTCGATCACCCAGTCGACCGAGCTCGGCACGCTGTACTCGGTCGACGAGATCGCCGCCATCGCCGATCGCGCCCATGCACTGGGTCTCGCGCTCCACGTGGACGGGGCCCGCATCGCCAACGCCGCCGCCGCCCTCGGGGTGCCGCTTCGCGCCCTCACGCGCGACGCGGGCGTCGACGTGCTGAGCTTCGGCGGCACCAAGAACGGCGCGATCGGCGCCGAGGCCATCGTCGTGCTGAACCCCGACGCGGTCACGGGCATCGACTTCCTCCGCAAGAGCGCCATGCAGCTGGCCTCGAAGATGCGCTTCGTCTCGGCCCAGCTCGTCGCGCTGCTCACCGACGACCTCTGGCTGCGCAGCGCGTCGCACGCGAACGCCATGGCCGCACGCCTGCGGGCGGGGATCGAGTCCGGGCTCGCCGACGGGACGATCCGCGACGTCGCGTTCACGCAGCCCACGGAGGTCAACGGCGTCTTCGCGACGCTTCCGCCCGGGGCGGCCGACCGCGTCCGCGCGCGCGGGTTCCGCTTCTACGACTGGGACGAGTCGACCGGCGAGGTGCGCTGGCTGACGAGCTTCGACACCACCGAGGCTGACGTGGACGCCTTCGTCGCGGCCGTCGCCGACGCCACGGCGGGCTGAGCCGCACCGCCGCTCGGGCCGCCCGCCGCTCCCGCCACGCGGGTCGCGACACGCCCGGGATACACGGCTCTTGCGCGGAGAACGCACGTTCTCATATGGTTTCAACCAAGCGAGAACGAACGTTCTCAACCAGGCCGAAAGAGGACATCATGGGTTACATCACCGTCGGACAGCAGAACTCCACCGCCATCGAGCTGCACTACGAAGACCAGGGCCAGGGCCAGCCGGTTGTGCTCATCCACGGCTACCCCCTCGACGGCAGCAGCTGGGAGAAGCAGACCGTCGAGCTGCTCGCCGCCGGCTACCGCGTGATCACCTACGACCGCCGCGGCTTCGGCGGATCCTCGAAGGTCGCCGCCGGCTACGACTACGACACGTTCGCCGCCGACCTCAACACCGTGCTCGAGACGCTCGACCTGCGCGACGTCATCCTGGTGGGCTTCTCGATGGGCACCGGCGAGCTCGCTCGCTACGTGAAGAACTTCGGCAGCGAGCGCATCGCGAAGCTCGCCTTCCTCGCCTCGCTCGAGCCCTTCCTCGTCGAGACCGACGACAACCCCGAGGGCGTGCCGGCGAGCGTGTTCGAGGGCATCAAGTCGGCCGCCCAGGCCGACCGCTATGCCTGGTTCACGAACTTCTACAGCGACTTCTACAACCTCGACCAGAACCTCGGATCCCGGATCAGCGAGGAGGTCGTCCGCGCTAGCTGGATCACGGCCATCGGCAGCGCTCCCGTCGCCGCGTACGCCGTCGTCGACTCCTGGATCGAGGACTTCCGCCCCGACGTGGCCGCCGTCCGCGAGGCGAACGTCCCGACCCTGATCCTGCACGGCACCGAGGACCGCACGCTGCCGATCGACGCCACCGCGCGTCGCTTCCACGAGGCCGTTCCCGCGGCCGAGTACGTCGAGATCGAGGGCGCCCCGCACGGCCTGCTCTGGACCCACGCCGACGAGGTCAACGCCGCGCTGCTCTCGTTCGTGCAGGCCTGATCCTGCTTTCGCGACCGGATCCGAGAACGCTAGTTCTCGGATCCGGTTATCTTTGTACCCGGGGAGGAATCGACATGACCACCGACGCAGACGCCCGCACGCAGATCATCCGGGCGGCCAGCCGCCTGTTCTACAGCCAGGGGATCGGACGGGTCGGCATGGACGCCGTGCGCGACGCCGCCGGAGTCTCGCTGAAGGCGATCTACAAGCAGTTCCCCTCGAAGGAGGACCTGGTCCTCGGGGTGCTCGGCAACCTCCACGACCGGTGGAACAGCGACATCGACGGGGCGCTCGCCCAGGCGCAGAGCCCCCGCGAGAAGCTGCTCGCCGTCTACGACTACCTGTCGGTCTGGTTCGAGCGGTCCGACTTCCGCGGCTGCGGCTTCATCAACGCGTTCGGCGAGCTGGGCGCGGGAAGCCCCGCGATCGCCGAGGCCGTGCGCGAGCACAAGCTCTCGTTCCTGGCGATCGTCGACCAGCTGGTCGCCGATGCCGGCGGGCCCGCCGAGCTCGGCCCGCAGCTGGCGATCCTCGCCGAGGGCGCGCAGACGACCGCGGCGATCCTCGGCGACGCCGAGATGGCGACCGTGGCGCGCGGTGCGGCCGAGACCCTGATCGACGCGGCGTTCGCTTGATCAGCGCAGCATGCCGACGCTGGCCAGCGCGGCGCGGATGAGGGTGGCGCGGCCACCCTCCATCTCGGAGGCGAGCGTCGCCGACGACGCCTCCTCCGGCGTCATCCAGGTCACCTCGAGCGCATCCTGACGCGGATCGATCGTGCCCGTCACCGGAACGACGAACGCGAGCGACACGGCGTGCTGGCGGTCGTCGTGGTAGGCGCTGACCCCCGGGATCGGGAAGTACTCGGCCACGGTGAACGGCACCGGCGACGGCGGCAGCAGCGGGAACGCCATGGGGCCGAGGTCGTTCTCGAGGTGGCGGAACAGCGCGTCGCGCACGGTCTCGCCGAAGCGCACCCGCCCCGACACGATCGTGCGGGTGATCTCGCCCATCGGCGTCGCCCGCAGCAGGATGCCCACCTGGGTGACCTGGCCCGTCCCGTCGGTGCGCACCGGCACCGCCTCGACGTACAGCACCGGCATACGACGCCGGATCTCGGCGAGCTCGATGTCGCTCAGCCACGCGGGGTTCGCGCCGCCGCCCGGCACTCCGCCGAATCCCGCGGCGCCCACCGCCGAGAAATCGGCGTCGTCGTCGGACGGCTGGTCCTGGGGGTCCGGATCGGGGGTGCGCACGGCCATGACTCCTGTATACCCGGTGCCTCGGGCCGACGCGCACGCCGGGGCCCCGGGAGGCGCCCGACGGGCGGCGCCCGGCTAGCCCCTGAGCTGCCCGAGCCGCTTGTCGAGGAAGACGCGCACGTCCTCGAGCTCGAGCTCGGAGACGGCGTGGCGCAGGGCCGGATAGATGCGGCCGACGAGGTCGGAGTGCGCGGGCAGCCAGTCGGTGGTGTGCAGGACGAGCGCCTCGGGGATGACCTCATCGAGCGCTCCGCGGCCCCAGAACACGGGAGGGCGCAGCTCGGCGAGCTCGGCGTCGCGCGGCAGCTCGCCCGGTGACGCGTAGCCCGACAGGTTGACGACGAACGAGATGCGCGCGGGGTCCAGGCGCAGCATCTGCAGCGCCACCGCCCCACCCTGCGAGAACCCGAGCAGGCCCACGGGCGCGTCGCCGGCCACGTCGGCGATCCAGGCGAGCACCGCCTCGGCCGCGAGGGTCGTCGGCGCCGCGTCGCGGGCTTCGAGCCCCTCGATCGGATACCAGGATCGCCCGGGCGTCGGGAACGGCGGCGCCAGCGGCGCCCGCACGGCGGCGATCGCGAACTCTGCGGGCAGATGAGGCACCAGCGCGAAGAGGTCGTGCTCGTCGGCGCCGTAGCCGTGCAGCAGCACGAGCAGGGGGCGGCCGTCGGGCTCGCCCGACCACAGCACCGCGTCGGGATCGAGGGAGAGAGTCACCCGCCCAGTCTCTCCCGGCCCGCCGACATCCGCACCCGGAGACGGCTCCCCACGGGCCCGTGATCCGCGCCGCCGATGCCGGGCCGCCGCACCGTGGGAGGGCGACGCCGGGAGCGCAACCCCCGCCTCGATGTCGGAGGCCCGGGGCAGGATGGTGGGGTGGATGTGCTGGATCGGTTCGCCCCCGCGACGCGGGACTGGTTCCGTGGCGCGTTCACGAAGCCCACGGACGCGCAGGCCGGCGCGTGGGAGGCCATCTCGCAGGGGCGCCACGCGCTCGTCGTCGCCCCGACCGGGTCGGGCAAAACGCTCTCGGCCTTCCTCTGGGCCATCGACCGGGTCTTCCGCGAGAAGGATCCGACGATCGAGCGCACCAAGGTGCTCTACGTCTCGCCGCTGAAGGCGCTGGGCGTCGACGTCGAGCGCAACCTGCGCTCGCCCCTCGTCGGCATCTCGCAGGCCGCGCGGCGCCTCGGCACCGACGCGCCGAACGTGTCGGTGGGCGTGCGCTCGGGCGACACCCCGTCGGGTGACCGCCAGCGCCTCGTGCGGCACCCGCCGGACATCCTCATCACCACGCCCGAGTCGCTGTACCTCATGCTCACGAGCCAGGCGCGCGAGACGCTGAGCGAGGTGCACACCGTCATCGTCGACGAGGTCCACGCCGTCGCCGCGACCAAGCGCGGCGCGCACCTTGCGGTGTCGCTCGAGCGCCTCGATCAGCTGCTCGACACCCCCGCGCAGCGCATCGGCCTGTCGGCGACGGTGCGGCCCATCGACGAGGTCGCCCGGTTCCTCGGCGGCACGGCGCCCGTCGACATCGTGGCACCGAAGGCGTCGAAGACGTTCGAGCTGTCGGTCACCGTGCCCATCGCCGACATGCAGAACCCCCCGCCCGCGGCGAGCGCCACCCCGGCCGCCGAGACCGGCGACGACGGCGAGTGGTTCCAGCCCGAGACCACCGAGATCACGGGATCGATCTGGCCGCACGTCGAGGAGGCGATCGTCGATCGCATCCTGGGCGCGAAGTCGACCATCGTGTTCTCGAACTCGCGGCGCCTGGCCGAGCGCCTCACCGCCCGCCTGAACGAGATCTACAGCGAGCGGCTCGGGCTCGACCTGCCGGATCCGGCCGTCCCCGCCGCGATGATGGCCCAGGCCGGCCAGACGGCCGGCGCCGACCCCGTGCTCGCGAAGGCACACCACGGCTCGGTCTCCAAGGAGCAGCGGGCGATCGTCGAAGAGCAGCTGAAATCGGGCGAGCTGCGCTGCGTGGTGGCGACCAGCAGCCTCGAGCTCGGCATCGACATGGGCGCGGTCGACCTCGTCATCCAGGTCGAGGCGCCGCCCAGTGCCGCCAGCGGCCTGCAGCGCGTGGGGCGCGCGGGCCACCAGGTCGGCGAGATCTCCCGCGCCGCCCTGTTCCCCAAGCACCGCAGCGACGTGCTGCACACGGCGATCGTCACCGAGCGCATGCTCGCGGGGCAGATCGAGTCGATCGCGGTGCCCCAGAACCCGCTCGACATCCTCGCGCAGCAGACCGTGGCGGCGACCGCCCTCGGATCGATCGAGGTCGAGGGCTGGTTCGAGACCGTGCGCCGCAGCGCGCCGTTCCGGTCGCTGCCGCGCAGCGCGTTCGAGGCGACGCTCGACCTGCTGGCCGGGCGGTACCCGTCCGACGAGTTCGCCGAGCTGCGGCCCCGGGTGGTGTGGGATCGCGACGCCGGCACGATCGAGGGGCGGCCCGGCGCTCAGCGCCTCGCGGTGACCAGCGGCGGCACCATCCCCGACCGCGGCCTGTTCGGCGTCTTCATCGCCGGCGAGACGCGCAATGCGCGCGTGGGCGAGCTCGACGAGGAGATGGTCTACGAGTCGCGGGTGAACGACGTCTTCACCCTCGGCACAACCAGCTGGCGCATCGTCGAGATCACCCACGACCGCGTGAACGTGCTCCCCGCGTTCGGCCAGCCGGGCAAGGTGCCGTTCTGGCACGGCGACGGCCTCGGTCGCCCCGCCGAGCTGGGCGAGGCGCTCGGCCGGTTCGCGCGCGAGCTGACCTCGACCAGCGCCGCCAAGGCCGAGCAGCGCCTGATCGACGCGGGCCTCGACGACTACGCGCGCCAGAACCTCCTCGGCTACCTGGCCGAGCAGAAGGAGGCCACGGGGTCGCTGCCGACCGACCGCACCCTCACCGTCGAGCGGGGGCGCGACGAGGTCGGCGACTGGCGGATCATCCTGCACTCCCCCTATGGCATGCACGTGCACGCGCCCTGGGCCCTGGCGGTCAACGCGCGGATCCGCGAGCGCCTGGGTGTCGAGGGCTCGGCCGTGGCGAGCGACGACGGCATCATCGCCCGGATCCCTGACGCCGAGTCCGAGCCGCCCGGCGCCGAGCTGTTCGTCTTCGACCCCGACGAGCTCGAGCGCATCGTCACCGACGAGGTCGGCGGGTCGGCGCTGTTCGCCTCGCGCTTCCGCGAGTGCGCGGCCCGCGCCCTGCTCATGCCGCGCCACAACCCCGGCAAGCGCAGCCCGCTGTGGCAGCAGCGTCAGCGCTCGGCCCAGCTGCTCGAGGTGGCCCGCCGCCACCCGACGTTCCCGATCATCCTCGAGACCCTCCGCGAGGTGCTGCAGGACGTCTACGACCTCCCCGCCCTGCTGCGGATCGTCCGCTCGATCGGCGAGCGGCGGATCCGGCTGGTCGAGACCGAGCCCTCGCAGCCGTCGCCGTACGCCCGCGATCTGCTCTTCGGCTACGTCGGCGCGTTTATGTACGAGGGCGACTCGCCCCTGGCAGAGCGCCGCGCGGCCGCGCTGTCGGTCGACCCCTCGCTGCTGTCGGAGCTGCTCGGCAAGATCGAGATGCGCGAGCTGCTCGATCCCGACGTCATCGCGCAGTTCGAGGCCGAGGCGCAGCGGCTCGCCCCGGATCGGCACGCCCGCGGTCTCGAGGGCGTGGCCGATCTGCTGCGCGTGCTCGGTCCGCTGTCGACCGAGGAGGTGGCCGCGCGCCTGGAGGAGGGCGACCAGGCGGCGGCGCACCTCGAGGCGCTGGTCGACAGCCGCCGCGCGATCCGGATCGCCCTCGCCGGCCACGACCGCTACGCGGCGATCGAGGACGCGGGGCGCCTCCGCGACGCCCTGGGCGTTGCGCTTCCCGTCGGCATCCCCGTGGCGTTCCTCGAGCCCCTCCCCGATCCGCTCGGCGACGTGGTCAGCCGGTACGCCCGCACGCACGGTCCGTTCACGACCGCGGCCGTGGCCGAGCGCCTGGGTGTCGGCCCCGCCGTGGCCCGGCACGCGCTGCAGCGCCTCGAGGGGCAGGGGCGCCTGGTCAGCGGGTTCTACCTGGCCGACTCGGGCGTCTCGGACGAGCCGGAATGGTGCGATGCCGAGGCGCTGCGGCGTATCCGGATGCGCTCGCTGGCCGCCCTGCGCGGCAGCGTCGAGCCGGTCTCGCCCGAGGCGTACGCCCGGTTCCTGCCCGACTGGCAGCACGTCACGCGCCCACTGGAGGGCATCGACGGCGTGCTCGCCGCCATCGACCAGCTCGCGGGCGTGCCCATCCCCGCCAGCGCCTGGGAGTCGCTGGTCCTGCCCTCGCGCGTGAAGGACTACACGCCCGCGATGCTCGACGAGCTGACCGCGACCGGCGAGGTCGTCTGGTCGGGGCACGGGTCGCTCCCCGGCCGGGACGGGTGGATCGCGCTGCACCCGGCCGACGCCGCCCCCGTCACGATCACCCCGTCCGACATCGAGATCGCCCCCGACTCCCTCGAGACCCGCCTGCTGCACGCCCTCGCGGGCGGCGGGGCCTACTTCGCCCCGCAGCTGAAGGAGCTGGCGCAGGGCGAGACCGAGATCGCGACGGTCGAGGCGCTGTGGAACCTCGTCTGGGCGGGACGCGTCACGAACGACACCTTCGCCCCGATCCGCTCGCTCATCGGCGCGGGCTCGCAGGCGCACCGGGCCGCCCGTCGCACCCCGCGCACCCGCCTGTACCGCGGGGCGCGCCCCACCTTCGGCACCTCCACGAGCGTGAACGCGCCGCGGCCCCAGGCGTCGGGCGGGCGCTGGTCGCTGCTGCCGCTGCTCGAACCCGACGACGCCGTGCGCGCCACGGCCACCGCGTCGCTGCTGCTGGATCGCTACGGCGTCGTCACCCGCGGCGCCGTGCAGAACGAGGGTGTGCCGGGCGGCTTCGCCCAGGCGTACCGGGTGCTGGCGAGCCTCGAGCAGGCCGGGCACTGCCGCCGCGGCTACCTCATCGAGAAGCTGGGCGCCGCGCAGTTCGCGACCTCGCCCACGATCGACCGGCTCCGCCAGTTCACCTCCACGGTCGACACCCCTCCCCTGCGTGCCGTCACCCTCGCGGCCACCGATCCGGCGAACCCCTACGGCGCCGCGCTCGCGTGGCCGGCGCTCGAGGCCGTCAAGCACCGCCCGGGGCGCAAGGCCGGCGGCCTCGTTGTGCTGGTCGACGGCGCACTGGTGCTGTACCTCGAGCGCGGCGGGCGCACCGCCCTGGCGTTCACCGACGACGAGGCGGTGCTCGCCGCCGCCGCGGCCGATCTGGCCCGCACCGCGCGCGACCGACGCCTCGAGACCCTCACGATCGAGCAGGTGACGGGCGAGTTCGTCTACGGCACCGCCGTGGGCCGCGCCCTGCGCGAGGCGGGCTTCGTCGAATCGACGAAGGGGCTCACCCTGCGAAAGCCGGCCCCGGGCACGCGGGGGTAGGCGCCATGCCCGAGGGCGATACCGTCCACCGCACCGCGCGGCGGCTGAACGCCGTGCTCGCCGGGCGCGAGGTCACGCGCTTCGACATCCGCGTCCCCGGCAGCGCGAACGCCGACCTGCGCGGCCAGGTGGTGCACGAGGTCGCGGCCCACGGGAAGCACCTGCTGCACCGGATCGGCGAGACCACCCTGCACTCGCACCTGAAGATGGAGGGCGAGTGGCACGTCTACCGAGCCGGGGAGCGCTGGCGCAAGCCCGCCTTCAAGGCCAGGGCCATCGTCGGCACCCGCGACCACGAGACCGTCGGCTTCGAGCTCGCGATGGTCGAGGTGCTCCCCACTCGCGACGAGAGCCGGGTCATCGGCCATCTCGGTCCCGACCCGCTGAGCGCCGACTGGAGCGCGGAGGCGGCCGCGGAGGCCGCCGCGCACATCGCCGCCGACACGCGGCCCATCCATGTCGCGATCCAGGATCAGCGCCACGTCGCGGGATTCGGCAACGAGTACGCGAGCGAGCTGCTCTTCCTGCGGGGGGTGCACCCGCAGCGCCCCGCGACCGAGGTCGACGTCCCGCCGCTGCTGGATCTCGGCGTGCGCACGATCCGGCGCAACGTCGAGCTGCCCGTGCGGGTGTTCACCGGCGACAGCCGGCGAGGGCAGGAGCGCTGGGTCTACGGTCGCGAGCGTCGCCCGTGCCGCCGCTGCGGCACCCCGATCCGGCGCATGGCGCTCGGCGCGAGCGCCACCACCGAGCGCGTCGTCTACTGGTGCCCGCGCTGCCAGCCGGCCTGAGTCCTACCGCTCAGGCAGGCGGCCGCCGCGGTGTCAGCGCCCGATGTAGCGCCCCTCGCGATGGTTGAGCGCCAGCACCAGGCCGATGAGCACCGCGCCCAGGGCGCTGAGCACAACGATGTGCCACGGCAGCACGAACAGCGACATCAGGATCACGATCGCGTCCACCGCCAGCTGCGACCACCCGGCGGGGAAGCCGGTGCGCTCCTGCAGCAGCAGGGCCACGATGTTCACGCCGCCGACGCTGGCGCCGTGGCGGAACAGGATCAGCAGCCCGACGCCCGCGAGCAGGTTGCCGCCGAACACGGCATAGACCGGGTCGACCCCCGCGAGGGGCAGCAGCTGCGCGTTCACCACCGACAGCCCCGACACCGCGCCGATGCACACCACCGTCAGCAGGGTGAAGCGCAGGCCCTTCTTCCACAGCGCCAGCAGCGCGAACGGCAGGTTCACCACGAGGAAGATCAGCCAGAACGGCCACCCCACGACCTGCACGAGCAGCAGCGCGAGCCCGGCGGTGCCGCCCGTGACCGCGCCGGCAGCCTTGAGCAGCGACAGCCCGAGCGCCGCCACGAAGGTGCCGGTGATGATGCCCATCACGTCCTCGGCGAGGGTGTGCCGCGTCTGCTCCCACTCGAAGACGAGGGATCGGTCGGCCGTCTGCTCGGTCATGCCGCGTCGACCTCGACCGCCGTGAAGTGCTCGACCACGGGGAACGGGTCGTAGAACCCGTGGAGCAGCTCCTTCCACCGGGCGTACTCCGGCGAGCGCCGGAAGCCCTCCTCGTGATCCGCGATGGTTTCCCATCCGACCAGCAGCAGGTACTCGCTGGGCGTCTCGGCCGAGCGCGACAGGGAGATCGAGCGGAACCCGGGTTGCGCCGCGATGAGCGGCCGCGCGACCCGGAAGGCCGCCTCGAACTCGGCCTCGAGCCCGGGGCGGACGGGAAGGATCGCATGCTCGGTGATCATGGGTTCCATCCTGACGGCATCTGCTCAGGATCCGACACGCCAACCCCCTCCGAGGAGGGAATACTGTTCGCGCCCTCACCGTTATGACCAACGTGGGCAAGAACTACGTCGATATCGAGAACGATCACGGCGAGACGCTGCGTTACCGCAAGCACGTGAACGGGCGCGGCCTCGTCGCGCACGGTGCCAAGGTGCACCCGGACGCGCGCGTCGAACTCGGGGCATACATCGAGCCGAAGGCTCAGGTCGCCGCCGGCGCCATCATCGCGCGTGGAGCGTGGGTCGAGTCGGAGGCCGTCATCGGCCCGGACTCGTACATCGACGCGAACGCGCACATCGGGCCGAAAGCCCAGGTCGGAGCGCGCGCGCACGTGGGAGTGCGCACGCGGGTCGGCGCCGGGGCGCGCGTCGCCAAGAACGCGAAGATCGGCGATGACGAGTCGATCCCGGATGGCGGCACGGTCATCACCGACGCCCGCGGCCTGCACCTGGCCGCCTGACCCCCTCGCACGAAGACGCCCCGAGCCGACAGGCCCGGGGCGTCTGGCGTCGAGGGGTCAGCGCAGGCCCGCCGCCACGGCCGCGGTGACCTCGAGCCACGCCTCGCGCGACTCCTCGGACAGCGCGTCGTAGTCGATGATGTCGCCCCGGTCGAGGGCCGGGTCGAACGGCACCGAGACCACCTGACGGGTCAGCTGCCCCATGTGGTTCGTGAGGCGCTTCTCGAGGTCCGGGTAGCTGGTCGGCGACGGGTGGCTCATGACGGTGACCGCGTTGCGCAGCTTCTCCTCGTGGCCGTGCGCGACGAGGGTGTCGGCCATGGAGGCGAGCGTGCGGGCGCTGTCCTCCTTGACGATCGTCGTCAGCACGAGCACGTCGGCCTCGGCGACCGCCGACTGCCAGGTGCCGGCCTTGGAGTTGTTGCCGGTGTCGACGATGATCACGCGGTACGAGCGGCTGAGCGTGTCGTGGAGGAGGTCGAACGCCTCCTCGTCGATGACGTCGCTGTCGCCGTCCAGGCTCTGCGAGGCGAGCACGTCGAACTTGTTCTCGCCCTGCGCGCGCACGAAGTCGATGAGGTCGGCCGCGCTGAGCTCGCCGGTGCCGGCCGCCTGCACGTGGGCCAGCAGGTCGATCGCCGTGTGGTCGTGGGTCGACGAGGGCAGCGAGCGGATGCCGAGCGTGCCCTTGAACTCGTTGTTGTCCCAGGCGAGCACGCTGCCGCCGCGCACGCGGCCGAGGGTCGCGCCGAGCAGGTAGGTGGTGGTCGTCTTGCCGACGCCGCCCTTCTCGCCGATGACCGCGATGGTCTTGCGGCCCGAGAAGGCGCGCTGCACCGCTTCGCGGCGGTCGCGCTTGGTCTGCTCGCTGCGGCCGGGCTTCATGCGGAAGCCGAGCTTGTTCATGCTCCCCCGGAAGCCCTCCTGGGCGGGGACGGGCTGCAGCGGCTTGGCCGACTCGGCGAAGTCGCGCGCCGTGAGCAGCCGCGCCTCGCGGCGGCTGAGCTCGGCCGGCACCTCGGCCGCGCGCGGGGCGGGCGCCGGCGCGGGGGCCGCGGCGGACGCCGGAGCCGGGGCGGGAGCTGCGGGGGCGGGGGACGCGGGGGACGACGAGACGGGGGCGCCGGCGGGAGCGGGCCGCGGCTCGACCACGGGAGCCGGATCGGCGAGCGTCGCCTTCGGCACGCTGGTCACGAGGTCCACCGGAGCGGCGGGAGCTGCGGGGGCGACCGGGGCGGCGGGCGCGGCAGGTACGGGCGCCTGGACGTGCGCCACCGGCTCGTCGAGGGGCGTCTCCATGCCCTCCTCGACGGCGCCGTCGGGCGAGACGACGAGCATCCGCACACCGTCGCTGCCGCTGGCGGCCACACGAACGGGCCGGCTGTACTCCTGCGCCACCTCGACGACCATGGCGAGCACGGCCTTGCGGGCGCCCGCGGCGTCGGATGCCTTGACGGTCCGGGTCACGCCGTCGACGGTGACGATGCCGCTGCCGTCGTCGTCCGTGACCACCGAGATGCGGGGGCGGTCGGGGATGTCGGTCACGTGATCTCCTTGAGGAACTGCGAGGGGTCACCCGGGCAGGGGATGCCGGCGGGGAAGTCTGCGTCAAACCTATCCCGGGCGTCCCCGTGAATCCGGCGCATGCGCCCTTCGCTCCGCGATCACCCTAGCGCCGCGGCACCCGCCGCAGAGCCCGTTTCCGCGGGCAGGATTCCCCGCCTGAACCGGCGTAATAATGTGGGGTCATGGCTCAGACCGGACGCGGCGGCGGCAAGCGCAGGGGAACGCCCGGCCCGGCGAAGGGCGGGGCGAAGGGGTCGCAGCGCTCGGCTCCCGCGAAGAAGGGGCAGCCGCACCGCCCCCGGCCCGTGCCCGCCCCCGTGCCCGCCCCTGAGGCGCCCCGCACCTTCCGCCTCGGCGCGATCCCCGGCGCGACGCCCGGCAAGTGGATCGATCGCTGGCGCGAGCGCCTGCCGCACGTCGAGCTCGAGTACGTGCCCCTCGAGGTCTCGGCCCAGCGCGAGGCCATCCTGTCGGGCGAGGTCGATGCCGCGCTGGTCCGGCTCCCGATCGACCCGACAGACCTGAACGTCATCCGCCTCTACGACGAGGAGTCGGTCGTCGTCACGTCGATCGACTCGGCGCTCACGGCGGCCGAGCAGCTGGATCCGCCGGATCTCGCCGGCGAGATCCTGATCGTCCCGCGCGACCACGTGCTGGGCGCGCTGGATCTGCCGGGCACCGAGGCTCCGCGCTTCGACCCTCCCGAGACCACCGCCGACGCGATCGCCACGGTCGCCGCCGGGGTCGGCTTCGTTGTGGTGCCGATGTCGCTCGCGCGCCTGCACCACCGCAAGGATCTCGAGTCGGTCCCACTCCGCGACGCGCCCACCTCGACGGTCGCCCTCGCCTGGCACGCGGATCGCACGACCCCCGACGTCGACACGTTCGTCGGCATCGTGCGCGGCCGCACCGCCAACTCCTCGCGCTGACGCCTCAGCGGCGCGGTACGGGCACAGGCGCTCGGGCGCTCATGCCCCGGCGGGCGGCTCGAGCAGCAGGGCGACGCGCTCGTCGACATAGGCGGACAGCGGCATCGGCGCCCCACCGGCCGACCAGCGGATGAGCGCGCGCCCGTCCCCCCGCAACAGCGGCCCGGAGGCTCCGCCCGCGGCGACGGCGGCGAGGTCGAGCTCCTCGAAGCCGAGGTGCACGGTCTCGCCGGGGGCGAAGCCGCCGCGCAGGGCCATGGCGCGCAGCTCCGCGCGGTGGCGGGCCGACTCGGCGGCGTACCCGCGGCGCCCGGGGTCGCCGGCGCGCAGCACCTCGCCGACGGCGTAGACCGCGTCGGCCGACACCAGCAGCACGCCGAGGCGCCAGGCCGATCCGCGGCGCACGATGCGAGTTCCGGATCCCAGCAGGGCCCGCAGCCTCCCCGGCTCGGACACCGCGCCGAGGGCCTCCTGCGGCGCGGATGCGAGCCGCGCACGGGCGCCGTCGAAGATCGCCGCGAGGTCTTCCGTCATGCGCCCCACGCTACGCCGCGGAAGGCATCGGCGATCTCTTCAGTATTCAGTGTTGCCAAGTACCGGTACTCGGCGTAACTTGGTACCAGTACTCAGCAGTACCGAATACCAACGGACCGACACCCACGGACCAACCACCCAGAAGAAGGAGGCGACCGACATGGGAAACCAGATGACCGAGATGCTCAAGGGCACCCTCGAGGGCATCGTCCTGGCGATCCTGGCCGAGCGAAGCGCCTACGGCTACGAGATCACGGCCGAGCTGCGCGACCGCGGCTTCGCCGACATCGCGGAGGGGACGATCTACGCGCTCCTCGTCCGCATCGAGCAGAAGGGCCTGGTGGGCGTCGACAAGGTGCCCTCCGAGAAGGGCCCGCCGCGCAAGGTGTTCACCCTCAACCCCGCGGGCCGCGCACAGCTCGCCGAGTTCTGGGAGACCTGGAACGCCCTCACGCAGCGCATCGATGCGCTGCCCCACACCCGCAACGACCCGCACGACGAAGGGAACTGATCATGGCCGCGAAGTGGATCGAGATCCTCACCGGATCGCTCGAGCAGAAGAAGCAGTACAAGCAGAATGTCGCCCGCATGGACGCCCTGCCCGACCCCTACAAGGCCGCCGCGAAGGCGATGCACCGGTACTTCCTGTACCAGGGCGGCGTCACCGACGGCGACACCCTCACCCAGATGCTCGGCGACCTCGTCGACCTGTGGGAGCGGGCAGCGCTCGACGGCACCCCCGTCCGCGACATCGTGGGCGACGACGCCGTCGACTTCGCCGAGACGTTCACCCTGGCCTACGGCGGACAGCGCTGGATCGACAAGGAGCGTGCCCGTCTCGCCAAGGCCATCGACGATGCCGCCGGGGAGCAGGGGTCATGACCGCCATCTCGGTCCGGGCCGTCGAGAAGTCCTTCGGCGAGCTGCGAGTGCTGCGCGGCGTCGACTTCGACGTCGAGCAGGGCACCATCTTCGCCCTCCTCGGATCCAACGGCGCCGGCAAGACGACGCTGGTGCGGATCCTGTCGACCCTCCTGAAGGCCGACGCCGGATCGGCCACCGTCGCCGGCGCGGACGTCCAGACCGAGCCCGTCCGGGTGCGCGAGGCCATCAGCCTCACGGGCCAGTTCGCCGCCGTCGACGAGGTCCTCACCGGGCGGGAGAACCTCGTGCTCATCGCCCGGCTGCGGCACCTGAAGAACCCGGGCACCATCGCCGACGACCTGCTCGCGCGGTTCTCGCTGACGGAGGCCGGCGGCCGCCGGGCGGGCACCTACTCGGGCGGCATGCGCCGGCGCCTCGACATCGCCATGAGCCTGATCGGCGATCCGTCGATCATCTTCCTGGACGAGCCCACCACGGGGCTCGACCCCCAGGCGCGCATCGAGGTCTGGCAGACGGTGAGGCAGCTCGCCCAGGGCGGCACCACCGTGCTGCTCACCACGCAGTACCTCGATGAGGCCGAGCAGCTCGCCGACCGCATCGCGATCCTGCACAGGGGCACGATCATCCAGAACGGCACCCTCGCCGAGCTGAAGGCGCTCCTGCCCTCCGGGGGCGAGCCGGTCCTCGTGCCGCAGGAGCCGTCCCTCGAGGACGTCTTCCTCGCCCTCGTGGGCGACCCCGCCCCCGCAGAGGCGACCACCGGAAAGGACGCATCATGAGCAACGCCCTCGCCGACACGACCGTCCTCACCGGACGCTCGCTGCGGCACATCCTGCGCAGCCCCGACACGATCATCACGACCGCGGTCACCCCGATCGCGATCATGCTGCTGTTCACCTGGGTGTTCGGCGGCGCGGTCGACACGGGCACCGACGCCCCGTACATCGAGTTCATGCTGCCGGGGATCCTGCTGATCACCGTCGCATCGGGCATCGCGTACACGGCGTACCGCCTGTTCCTCGACATGCAGGGCGGCCTGTTCGAGCGGTTCCAGTCGATGCCGATCGCCCGGTCGAGCGTGCTGTGGGCCCACGTGCTCACCTCGCTCGTATCGAACCTCATCTCGGTCGCGCTCGTCATCGGCGTCGGGCTGCTGATGGGGTTCCGCACCGGGGCGGGCATCCTCGCCTGGGCCGCGGTCGCGGGCATCATCGTGCTGTTCACGCTGGCCCTGACCTGGGTCGCCGTCATCGCGGGGCTCTCGGCGAAGACCGTCGACGGCGCGAGCGCGTTCAGCTACCCGCTGATCTTCCTGCCGTTCATCAGCTCGGCCTTCGCCCCGACCGACTCGATGCCCGGCCCGGTCGCCTGGTTCGCGCAGCACCAGCCGGTCACGTCGATCGTCGACACCGTCCGCGCGCTGTTCGCCCAGCAGGCGGTCGGATCGGAGATCTGGATCGCCCTCGCCTGGATCGGAGGGATCCTGATCGTCGCCTACGCGGCCGCGATCGCGATCTACAAGACCAAGATCCGGTGACGCCCCGGGAACGGGATCGGCCCCTCTCGCCAGAGCGAGAGGGGCCGATCCGCGTGCGGTCACCGGAGGGCGATCACTTCCAGACGTCGCCGGCGATCGCGACGACCTCGCGGATCTTCGCCCACTGCTCGTCCTCGGAGAGCACGTTGCCCTCCTCGGTCGAGGCGAAGCCGCACTGCGGGCTGAGCGCCAGCTGCTCGAGCGGGGCGTACTGCGCCGCCTCGGCGATGCGGGTCTTGACCGACTCGATGTCCTCGAGCAGCCCCGATTTGGTCGTGATGAGGCCGAGCACCACGACCTGGTCGCCGTGGCGCAGGTGGCGCAGCGGCTCGAAGCCGCCCGAGCGGTCGTCGTCGAACTCCAGGAAGAAGCCGTCGTAGGCGACCGAGAAGAGCTGCTCGGCGATGGGCTCGTAGCCACCGGAGGAGATCCACGTCGAGCGGAAGTTGCCGCGGCAGATGTGGGTCGTGATGACCATGTCGTCCGGCTTGACCTCGAGCACGCGGTTCAGGATCGACGCGTAGCGGTCGCCGAGGCCCTCGGTCTCGATGCCGCGCTCGGTCTTCGCGCGCTCCAGCTCGGACTCGCTGCACAGGTAGGCCCACGCGGTGTCGTCGAACTGCAGGTAGCGGCAGCCGGCGTCGTAGTAGGCCTTCACGGCGTCGCGGTACGCCTCGACGAGATCGTCGACGTACTCGTCGCGGCCGGCGTAGCCGCCCACGATGTTCTGCGGCTCGACACGGAAGTCGAGCACGGTGGGCGACGGGATCGTCGCCTTCGGCTGCACACCGGCGGCCTCAGCCAGCGCCACCAGCGAGCGGAAGTGCTCGAGGTGCGGGTGGTTCGAGAAGCCGATCCGGCCGTTGACCTGCACGGCCTTGTGGCGGGTCTGCACACCCTGGAACGGCAGACCGTGGTCGGTGTCGACGATCGAGACGCCGTCGAGGCCGTCGAAGAAGTCGAAGTGCCACCACGAGCGGCGGAACTCGCCGTCGGTCGCCAGCTTGAGGCCGTTCTCGGCCTGCTTCGTCACGAGGTCGGCGATCGCGGCGTCCTCGACGGCGCGCAGCGCATCGGCGTCGATGCTGCCCGCGGCGAACTCGGCGCGCGCGGTGTGGACCGCCTCGGGGCGCAGGAAGGATCCGACGATGTCGGCACGGTACGGGGGGTTCACGGACATGGGGCTCATCCTGCTTTCAGATCAGAGAACGGCGTGGGCCTGGATGTAGGCGCGCAGCTCGGCGGCGTCACCGGACTGGTCGACCACGCGCTGGGGGGCGGCGAGCAGCTCGCGCAGCTCGTCCGAGTAGTCGATCTCGACGCCGATGGCCTCGCGGATCGTCTCGGCGAACTTCTCGGGCTTGGCCGTCTCGAGCACGAGCATGGGCACGCCGTCCTCGACGTAGTCGCGCGCCACCTTCACGCCGTCGGCCGTGTGCGGGTCGATGATGCCGAAGCCGGCCTCGTGCACCGACCGGATCGTGGCGAGACGGTCGGCGTGGGTCGACGTGCCCGAGACGATCCCGAACTCGCCGGTGAAGCGGTCGAGGTCGGCGCTCATGTCGAAGAAGCCCTGCTCGGCGAGCTCGCCCCAGGCGGCGACGACCCGCTGCGGGTCGCGGCCGACGAGGTCGAAGATGAAGCGCTCGAGGTTCGAGGCCTTCGAGATGTCCATCGACGGGCTCGAGGTCGCCAGCGTCTCGTCGCTGCTGCGCGGGCGGTAGATGCCGGTGCGGAAGTACTCGTCGAGCACATTGTTCTCGTTGGCCGCCAGCACCAGGCGACGGATCGGCACACCCATCTGCTTGGCGAAGAAGCCCGAGAGGATGTTGCCGAAGTTGCCGGACGGGACCGTGAACGAGACCTCGAAGCCCTCGCGCTCGGGAAGGGCGTCGGTGGCACGCAGCCAGGCCCAGAAGTAGTAGACGCTCTGCGCCGCGATCCGGGCGAGGTTGATCGAGTTGACGGCGCCGAGGCGGGTCTCCCGCTTGAAGTCGACGTCGCCGGCGAGCTCCTTGACGAGGTTCTGGCAGTCGTCGAAGACGCCCTCGATCGCGATGTTGTGGATGTTCTCGTCCTGCAGCGAGTACATCTGCGCCCGCTGGAAGTCGCTCATCCGGCCCTGCGGCGAGAGCATGGTGACCGAGACGCCCTGCTTGCCCCGGAGCGCGTACTCGGCGGCCGAGCCCGTGTCGCCGGAGGTCGCGCCGAGGATGTTGAGGGTGGTGCCCTTCTTCTCGAGCACGTACTCGAGCACCTGGCCGAGGAACTGCATGGCCAGGTCCTTGAACGCGAGCGTGGGGCCCTCCGAGAGGCCCACGAGCGTCAGCCCGCCGCCGATCGTGCGCAGCGGCACGACCGCGTCGGGGAACTCGGCGTACGCCGCCTCGGTCATCCGCGCGATATCCTCGCGCGGGATGTCGGTGGCGAACAGGCCGATCACCTCGGCGGCGAGCTGCGGGTAGGTCAGCGCCCGCCACGTCTCGAGGGTCTCTGCCGAGATCCGCGGCAGCGCGTCGGGAACGGCGAGACCGCCGTCGGGGGCCAGACCCTCCAGCAGGACCTCGCTGAAGGAGACGGGCGACATGCCGCCTCGGGTGGAGATGAACTGCACGGCGGACTCCTCGGTTCGGTGGGGTCCTCCCATTGTGCCAGGGGAGGGCGAAGCGCCACCGCGCGGGTGACACACAGCGCGACGCGCCGGGTGGATCCCGGAAGGTGGGAGCGGGCGCGGCTTCTTTCGCGCGCAAACCATTCGCGCAGTATCCTGCGGATCATGGGCATTCTCCACTACGGCACCGATTCGAAGCCGATCCACATCGCCGACCGCGCGCTGGCGCACCTCAAGGTGGTGGTCGTGGCCAAGCTGCGCCGCCAGGAGAGCTTCACCGTCTCATGGCAGCACCCCGCAGAGGACGGCGAGGGCCGGAGCACCATCTGGATGCACCCGTCGATCCCCGTGCGGTTCGAGTTCGACGAGCCGAACGCTCCCGTGCTCAACCGCGAGTGGATCGAGGATCTCGCGCAGTCGGCCAACGCTCTCGGCGGCATCACGCTGGTCTCCGAGCACGTCGGCCAGGAGGCCGAGGCCTGAGTCACTGCCCGGACCGACCTCGCGCACGAGGAAAGCCCCCGGCGACGGGGGCTTTCCTCTTGCTCTGATCAGCCCTCGGAAGCGGGCACTTCGCTCGGGTCCGGCGGCTCCGGCATGACGGTGAGACCGTTCGGGCCGCTGGCGGCCTTCATCAGCTCATCGAGCCATGCGCGATTGATCCGGGGAGCACGCCCCCCGGAGAAATGGAACTGGATCGGGATCGAGGGGCTCAGCCAGAAGCTGCGGCGCCCGATGCCCTCACCGAGTCGGGTGTCGAACATAAACGGCTCGCCGCGGCGGAGCTTGTTCATGACGACGATGCGAAGGTGCGCGAGAGTCCTGTCGTCGATCTCGACGGAGTCGGCCGCCGCGCCGTAAATGAATCGGCCCACGAAGCCGACGATACCTTCTCGCGGGCGCGCGTGAGGAAGATGGCGGCGCCCTCAGTGGGAGGACGCCGCCATTTCCCTCAAACGCATTCCGAAATATTCGGATATCAGACGAGGCCCTCCGGGCCGGTCTCCTGACGTCCGTGCACCTCGCCGCGCCAGGCGCCCGTCTCGGTGCCCCGCTTCTCAATGAAGCGCTTGAAGCGCTCGAGGTCCATCCGCGCCTGGGCGCTGTCGATGTTGAGGGCGCCGCCGATGGTCTCGAGGAATCCCTGGGGCTCCCACTCCATCAGCAGCTTGATGTGGGTCCCCGGGTGGCCGTCGTCGGTCGTGTGCGGCACGAAGTCCACTCGGCCGGCATGGAACGTGCCGTCCGTGCTCTGCCAGGAGATGTGGTCGTCCGGGACCTGGTCGACGATGTCCGCGAAGAACTCCTCCTCGCGGCCTCCGATGCTGACCGTCCAGTGCGTGCGCACATCGTCGATCTGCTTCACGGATTTCACCGCCCCGAGGTACTCCGGGAAGGACTCGAACTGCGTCCACTGGTTGTAGACGGTGTCGATGGGCGCGTCGACGTCGATCTCCGCGGTCAGTGTCGTGATCATGAAGTCCCTTTCCTCACTACTCGGTTGATCGTCTTCGACGCTAGGGTCCCCGATCCATGCGCGTGAACAGGGTTGACAGGTATGGAGACGAGGGTTATCCGTCTCGGGTGTCAAGCCGTCTTCGCGGCGCCGGAACCCCGTCTACGGTCGTCTCATGAGAGAACAGGATCCGCCGATCGAGTCGACCTCCGGGATGCGCTTCGCGTTCTGGAGCTGGGCCGCGATCGTGGTGGGCGGGCTCGCCGCGATGATCGCACTCCCGCTGGCGGGCCGCTGAGATGCGCGCGCTCAAGGACAACGCCCTGACCCTGCTGTTCCTCGGCCTGTTCGCCGGCACCGTGATCGGGCAGGCGTTCGTCGGCCTCGCCTACGAGAACCAGCAGCTCGCCGAGCACGGGTTCCCCCCGACGACGATGGGCGACTTCGTGACGTCCTCGTCGTTCCTCGTCGACCTCGCCGAGAACTGGCAGTCCGAGTTCCTGCAGTTCTTCGTCTTCATCCTCGCGACGATCTGGCTGGTCCAGCGCGGATCTCCCGAGTCGAAGAAGCCGGGCGATCAGGGCGTGGGCACCGACGAGGAGCAGATGATCGTCGAGTTCGCCCGTCCGGACTCGCCCGCCTGGGCGAAGGTCCGCGGGATCCGCCTCTGGCTGTTCTCGAACTCGCTGCTGATCGTGATGGGACTGGTGTTCCTGATGTCCTGGTTCGCTCAGTCGCTCGCCGGGGTGACGGTCGCGAACGAGGAGGCCACCCAGCACGGCGAGATCGCCATGACGTGGGCGCAGTACGTGACGGGGCCGGAGTTCTGGAACCGGACGCTGCAGAACTGGCAGTCCGAGTTCCTCGCGGTCGGGTGCATGGTCGGGTTCTCGATCTACCTGCGCCAGCGCGGCTCGGCCGAGTCGAAGCCGGTCGGCACCCCCAACGGAACGTCCGCCCTCGAATCCGAGTAGGACCGAGGGCGGACGGGAGGGTCGAGCGGCGATCAGCCCCCGACGAGCTCCTTGAGGCGCGTTGCCAGCTCCTCGCTGGTGTGCACCTCCTGGTCCATGTTGGCCTGCAGCAGCGACAGCACCTCCGTGGCGCCGAGCGCCGTGACGGGGACGATGAGGCCCTGGTACGAGGCCATCTCGTAGTGCTCGTTGCCGATGGCGGCCGACAGGGCGATCTGGTCGTGCAGCGACTCATCGGCACGCTGGATGAGCGACTCGGCCTGACGGCTGATGCCCTTCGTGCTGGGGGACGGCGCGGTCGACTCGGGGACCTCGAGCAGCTCGAACACCTTCTTGAGGTTCTCGATCTGCTCGCGCGTCTCGTCGGCGTGGTGCCGGAACAGCTTCTTGATGTCGGCGGTGCGCGCGACCTCGGAGAGCTCGGTCACGGCGGCGAGCGAGTCCTCCTCCATCGTCATCGCGGTGCGCAGCTGGAAACGCAGCAGGTCCTGCGGGGTCTCGAGATGGTTCTGGCTCATATGTCCTCCTTGCATCACGCGTCACCGACGAATCGTCGGCGCCTTCGACGTTAGGTCGTGGGCGGCCCGTGCCAGGAGGGGATTGCGCGGGCGCGGATCGGCCGCTAAGACCGGGGAGAAGTCACCCCGAGGCGCTCTGTCAAGCCGCTTACCTGCCTTCTTGCGCGCTTCTAGCGTCCACCTCGGGGGGACGGGCTCGATGGACGAGGAGCGGATCGATGAGAAGGTTCCGGATCAAGGCGGCGGCGGTGCTCGCAGGCGGGGCGCTGATGCTCACGGGGTGCGCGGTCGGCACCGGCGGCGCGGATGACGCCGAGGCGAAGTACGATCCCGACGCGGAGCTCACGGGCGAGCTCAGCGTGATGGGCTTCGGCGGCGTGGACGAGGTCGCCACCACGCGCATGGACCTGGCGAAGAAGGCCCTCGGGGATGGGGTCGAGGCCAAGGTCGCCGAGGGCGAGCTCGATCTCCAGCAGTTCCTGTCGGCCGCCGCCACCGGCGATCCGCCGGACCTCATCTACGCCAACCGCGACCAGCTCGGGTCCCTGGCCGCGCGGGGGGCGATCCTGCCGCTCGATCGCTGCATCGAGGGCGAGGGCATCGACACCTCGATGTTCGTCGAGTCGGCGCTCGCCCAGGTCACCCTCGACGACCACGTCTACGGCATCCCCGAGTTCAACGTCGTGCAGGTGACGATGGCGAACTCCGCGCTGCTCGACGCGGCCGGCCTCGAGCTCTCCGATGTCGACGGGAGCGACTGGCAGAAGGTGAGCGCGGCCAACGAGGCCCTCACCCGGTCCGACGGCGGCAAGCTGAGCGTCATCGGGTACGACAGCAAGCTGCCGGAGTTCTTCCCCCTCTGGGCGAAGGCCAACGGGGTCGACCTCCTCAGCGAGGACGGGCGCGAGGCGCACCTGGACGACCCCGGCGCGATCGAGGCCCTCGAGTGGGCGGTGTCGATCTACGACGCACAGGGCGGCTTCGGCGCGGTGAAGGCCTACCGCGACTCGGCCGACTTCTTCGGCGAGGGCAACCAGTTCGCCACGGACGTGCTCGGGGCGATGCCGATGGAGCAGTGGTACATCAACGTGCTCAACGACGTGTCTCCGGATGCGACGGTGGTGTTCGACACGGTCAAGGATCTGCAGGGCGAGCCGATCGCGTACGCCTCGGGCCAGGCCTGGGCGATCCCGGCCGGCGCCGCGAACCCCGAGGCCGCGTGCCGCTGGGCGCGGGTGATGACGTCCGTCGACAGCTGGGAGGCGGCGGCGAACGCGCGCCTCGAGCTGCGCACCCAGGACGACAAGCCCTTCACCGGGCTGTTGACGGGCAACGCCGAGGCCGACGCGGCGATCCGCGAGATGGTCACCCCCGGCGGCGAGCCGTGGGACACCGCCGTGGCCGCCACGTACGAGGCCAACGACCACACCTTCTCGCTGCCGGCGAGCCCGGCCGATGCCGAGTTCGAGAACGCGATGCAGGACGCCGTGAACGACGTGCTCTCCGGGGAGGCCGAGCCCGCCGACGCCCTCGCCCAGGCGCAGAAGGTCGCGCAGAAGGCGCTCGATGACGCATGGGCCGAGATGGAGGAGCGGTGAGCCGCGGCGAGACCCGCGCGGCCTTCCTGTTCCTCAGTCCCTGGCTGATCGGGTTCGCGGTCTTCACCGCGTGGCCGCTGATCTACAGCGCGTACCTCTCGCTGACCGACTACGACGTGATCAACAGCCCGACCTTCGTCGGGTTCGACAACTACGCCGAGCTGTTCGCCGACCCGAAGGTGGCCCTCGCCCTGTCGAACACCCTGTTCTTCACGGCGGTGCAGGTGCCGCTCTACATCGCCGTCTCGCTCGCGCTGGCACTGCTGCTGGCGCGGGCGGGGCGCGCCTCGGGGTTCTTCCGGACGGTCTTCTTCCTGCCCAAGATGACCCCGCCCGTGGCGGTCGGCATCCTGTTCCTGCTGCTGTTCAACGGCCAGAGCGGGCTCATCAACACCGGCCTCGGCTGGGTGGGCGTCGACGGCCCCTCGTGGACGACCGATCCCGCGTGGGTCAAGCCCGGCCTGATCATCATGAGCCTGTGGACGATCGGATCGTCGGTGCTGATCCTCCTCGCGGCCCTGCGGGGTGTGCCGGAGGAGCTCTACGAGGCGGCGCGGCTGGACGGCGCCGGGTCGTGGCGCCAGTTCCTCAGCGTGACGCTCCCGATGATCAGCCCCGCCGTGTTCTTCATCGTGGTCGTGAACACGATCGCGGGCCTGCAGACCTTCGACGAGGCGTACACCGCGTTCTTCGGGGCGGGCAACACCACCTACGGCAATGACGCGGCGCTGTTCTACGTCATCTACCTCTTCCAGCAGGCCTTCCAGTACCTCAACATGGGCTACGCCTCGGCCATGGCCTGGGTGCTGTTCGCGGTGATCATGGTCATCACCGCGATCCAGGCGGTCGTCTCGCGCCGGCTGGTGCACTACGAGGGCGGGACCTCACGATGATCCGCGCGAGCCGGATCGTCACGATCGGCGCCCTGGTGCTGATCGCCGTCGTGTTCGTGTACCCGTTCGTGTGGCTGGTGAGCGCGTCCTTCAAGCCGCGCGGCGAGGTCTTCGACAACCGGCTGATCCCGCAGACCTTCACCCTCGAGAACTACGTGCAGGTGTGGCAGGAGGCGCCGCTGGCGCTGTGGCTGCTGAACACCGTGCTCGTCACCGCGCTCGCCGCGACCGCCGTCACGCTCTCGAGCGCGATGGTCGCGTGGGCCTTCGCGTTCTACCGCTTCCGCGGGCGCGGGGCCCTGTTCGCTCTGGTGCTCGGATCGATGATGCTGCCGGGCGCCGTGACCATGATCCCGACGTTCCTCATCTGGAACGCGCTGGGCGCGGTGAACACGCTGACGCCGATGTGGGCGCACAACCTGTTCGGGAGCGCGTTCTACATCTTCCTGCTGCGGCAGTTCATGCTCTCGCTGCCCCGCGACCTCTTCGACGCCGCGCGCGTCGACGGGGCCAACCCCTGGCAGGTGTTCTGGCGGATCGCGCTGCCGCTGTCGCGCCCGGCACTGGCGGTGACCGTGGTGTTCGAGGTGCAGGCCGTGTGGACCGACCTGATGCGGGCGCTGATCTACCTGCGCGACTCGACGATCTTCACCGTCCCTCGGGGCCTCAAGGCGCTGGTCGACAACTTCGGCTTCGGCGGCGAGTGGCACTGGGAGATCCTGATCACCGCGAGCGTCATCACCACGCTGCCGATGATCGTGCTGTTCTTCGTCGCGCAGCGCCACATCATCGAGGGGGTCGCCGCGGGCGGGCTGAAGGGCTAGTCCTCCGGCCCCCGTCCGGCGTCGAACGCCTCCTCGTAGCGCGCGGTGGCCTCGTCGAGCACGGCGGGCGCGAGGACGGCGAGCGGCTCGACGTCGGCGAGCAGCGGCTCGCAGTCCGGGCCGCGGGCGACGATGCGCCCGTCCAGCACCCAGGCGCGGCGGTCCGGGTTCTTCTCGGCCAGCTCGGCGTACTGGCAGGCCTGCCGCGCCAGCCAGTCCTCCAGCGGACGCGTCCACCAGGCCTCGGGGTGGAGCGGGTTCACCGACAGCCCGGGCAGATCCAGGCCGCTCTCGGTGTCACGGCTCTGCTCGGAGGCGTCGTGCTCGGGGCCCTCGGAGTAGCGGACGTACGCGCACGCCCGCGACCTCACCAGCGCGGCGAGGTCGGCGAGCGTGGCGAGCTCGTCCGGGTCAGTCGACCGGTTCGCCCTGCGTGCGGATGAAGTCACGATCGGCCTCGCTCAGCGCCGCTCCCTCGGGGACGGCGAATCCGACGATCTCGCCGATCTCCTCGCGCACGCCGTCGGGGATGACCACGACGTCGTCATGCAGGGTGTGCTTGGCGTCCATCGACAGCTTGGGGTACCACTCGTGGATGGCAGGCAGTTCGGAGTTCATGACACCGACGTTAGGCCCCGGGATCGTCCCACCCAATGGGCTTGACACAACGGGACGCTCTTCTCGCCGGAGGGATCGGATCAACGCTGCTTGAGCAGGTGGATGAACTCGTCGGCGTCACGCGACGCGCGCGCGCCCTCTCTCCCATCGCTCCTCCGCGTTACGGTGAGAGCGGGGACCGGCGGCTCTCGCCGGCCCGCATACATTCCACCACCCGATGGCTCCGCGCCCTGCGCCGACGCCGAGCCGCGCCCCCGCCCGCGCGCCGAACGGAGGCCCCATGCCCCCCGCCCTCACCCAGACGGGCACCCGCTACGCCACGTCCGTGCGGGATGCGCTGACCTCGCCGCGCCTGCTGACCCGCGAGGTCCTGGCCGGTCTCGTCGTGGGGCTCGCCCTCATCCCCGAGGCCATCGCGTTCTCGGTGATCGCCGGCGTCGACCCGCGCGTCGGTCTGTTCTCGGCGTTCGTCATGGCGGTCTCGATCGCGTTCCTCGGCGGCCGGCCCGCGATGATCTCGGCGGCCACGGGGGCGGTGGCGCTCGTCATCGCGCCGGTCATGCGCGATCACGGCCTCGACTACCTGCTGGCCACGGTGATCCTGGGCGGCCTGATCCAGGTCGTGGTCGGCGCCCTCGGCGTGGCGAAGCTCATGCGCTTCATCCCCCGCAGCGTCATGATCGGCTTCGTCAACGCGCTGGCCGTGCTGGTCGCGATCTCGCAGCTGGAGGAGCTCCTCGCCTCGCCGTGGATGGCCTACGTCCTGGCGGCGGCGGGCATGGTGATCCTCTGGCTGTTCCCGAAGGTGACCCGCGCGATCCCCGCGCCGCTGGTCGCGGTGGTGGTGCTCACGATCGTCGTCGCGGTGTTCGCGATCGACGTGCCCACGGTCGGCGACCGAGGCGCCCTGCCCGACAGCCTGCCGATCCTGATGCTGCCGCAGGTGCCGCTCACCCTCGAGACGCTGGGCATCATCGCGCCCTACTCGCTCGGCATGGCCGCGGTAGGGCTGCTCGAGTCGCTGATGACGGCGAAGCTCGTCGACGACATCACCGACACCCGGTCGTCGAAGACCCGCGAGTCGTGGGGACAGGGCGTGGCGAACATCCTGTCCGGCATGTTCGGCGGCATGGGCGGCTGCGCGATGATCGGGCAGACCATGATCAACGTGAAGGTCTCCGGGGCGCGCACACGCATCTCGACCTTCATGTCAGGCGTCTTCCTCCTGGTGCTCGTTGTGGCGCTGGGCGACGTCGTCGCGATCATCCCGATGGCCTCCCTGGTGGCGATCATGATGATGGTCTCCGTGCTGACGTTCGACTGGCACAGCTTCCGGCCGTCCACACTGAAGCGGATGCCGCGCAGCGAGACCGCGGTGATGCTGGTCTCGACGCTCGCGACGATCGTCACGCACAACCTCGCGGTGGGTGTGCTGTCGGGCGTGGTGGTCGCGGCTGTGCTGTTCACGCGCCGCGTCGCGCACTTCACCACGGTCACCCGCACGCTGGCGGCCGATGGCTCCGAGGCGCGCTACGCGGTCGACGGCGAGCTGTTCTTCGCCTCGTCGAACGACCTGACGACGCAGTTCGAGTACGCCGCCGATCCCGAGCGCGTGGTGATCGACATGTCGCGCTCGCACGTGTGGGACGCCTCGTCGGTCGCCGCCCTCGACGCCATCGTCACCAAGTACGAGCGGCACGGGGCGACGGTCGAGATCGTGGGGATGAACGAGGCGGCGACGGCCTTCCACGGCCGCCTCACCGGCAACCTCGGCGGCGAGTGACCCTGCGCCATTGCGCAAAGCATAGACAGCCATCTATGCTTTGCGGGTGACCAAGCCCACCGTTCTCTTCGTCTGCGTCCATAACGCGGGCCGCTCGCAGATGGCCGCCGGCTACCTCCGGGCCCTCGCGGGAGACCGCGTCGAGGTGCTCTCGGCCGGATCGGCCCCGAAGGACCGGATCAATCCGGTCGCCGTCGCCGCGATGCTCGAGGAGGGCATCGACATCTCCGCGAACACCCCCCGGGTGCTCACCGTCGAGGCCGTGCGCGAATCCGATGCCGTGATCACGATGGGCTGCGGCGACGCCTGCCCGATCTTCCCCGGCAAGCGCTACGAGGACTGGGAGCTCGACGACCCGGCGGGGCAGGGCATCGAGGCAGTGCGCCCCATCCGCGACGAGATCCGCCGCCGCGTCGAGACCCTGATCGCGCAGGTCGCTCCGGCCTGACCTGTCAATCCCCTCGCTCCTGTGATCGGATCGCGCCACGCTCGATCCATGGACACGAACAGCGATCAGCAGGACCACGGCCCCGAGGACGACCTCGTCCACACCGACCCCGATCTCGGCACCGACTCCGAAGCCGACACCGGCCACCCCTCGCAGGCCGAGGGAGAGGATCCGGACGACGACGCCGACGCGCACGTGCTCCCGCAGGAGGGCCACCCCTCTCCCGCCGAGGGCTGAGCGCGCGTAGCGCCGAGGTGCACAGGCGGAGCCCCGCTCGGGGCTCCGCCTGCCTGCGTCTACGGCGCCTGCCGCGGCGGCGGATTCCGCGGAGATCCCGGATTCGCCGGGCTCGAGACGCGCTGCCGCCCCGGAGGATCCGGGATCCCCTCCGTAACGGGGCGCGTCAGAACGGCCAGATCAGCGGCACGTACAGCACCGCCACCGCCGTCCAGACGACGGCGAGCGGCAGACCCAGGCGCCAGTAATCGCCGAAGCGGTAGCCGCCCGGCTCGAGGATCATCGTGTTCGCCGGCGTCGCGATCGGGGTGAAGAAGGCGGCCGCGCCCATGACCGTCAGCGACATCATGAACGGCAGCGGCGAGAGCCCGAGCGACGCGGCGGTCGACAGCGAGATCGGGATCATCAGCAGCACGGTCGGCACGTTGGCGATCACCTGGCCGAGGGCGAGGGTGATGATCGCGAGCCCCAGCAGCACGAGGTGCGGCGAGGTCGTGCCGACGACCGAGAGCACCCCGTCGGCCACAAGCTGCGCGGCGCCGGTCTGCAGGAAGGCGGTCGAGAGCGGGATCATCCCGGCGATCAGCACGACGGTCGACCAGTGCACCGCGCGGAACGCGTCGCGCACCGACAGGACCTGCGACAGCACCACGGCCCCCGCGGCGAGCAGCCCCGCCACGACCGCGGGCACCAGCCCCGTCACGAGCAGCAGCACCATCCCGATCAGGATCGCGAGGGATCGCCGCGCGCCGCGACCGAGCGGCACCGCGCGGCGCAGCGACTGCGGCTCGGTCACCGCGACGACCTCGGGCGCCGCCGCGAAGCGCTCGAGCGCATCCCACGGGCCCTGCACCAGCATCGAGTCGCCGGGGCACAGATCCCACGCACGGTCGCCGCGGGCGTCGCGCGACTCGATCTCCTCGGCCCCGGAGCCCTGATGCCCGTCGGACGAGCGCACCGACAGCACCACCAGCTCGTCGCGGAAGATCCTCATGCCCGGGTGCACGTGGCGCCCCACATAGCGCGAGCGCGGCGGCAGCATGACCTCGACCGTGCCCTCGTCCGCCGTGAACAGCGGCCCGGTCGCCAGCCCATAGTTCTCGCGCATCCACGCGGCCTCGTCGGCGTGACCCGACGACGGATCCACGGACCCGACCGCCCGCTCGGGCAGCAGGCGCCCGCCGAGGGCCGCGCTGGTCGCCATCGTCAGGGCGAGCAGCGGCAGGCCCACCAGGGCGAACTCGAAGAAGTGGAACGGCCGTGCGCCGGCACCGGCCGCGGCGTCCGAGACGAGGATGTTCACCGGTGTCCCGGTGAGCGTCAGCAGCGACCCGGCGTGCGCGGCGAACGCGAGCGGGATCAGCAGCCGCGACGGGGCGATCCGCGCATGCCCGGCGACGACCACCACCAGCGGCAGCAGGGCGGCGACGGCGCCGTTGATGCTGATGAACGCCGTGATCACCGCCACAACAAGCGAGATGACCACGGTGATCCGGCCTCGTCTGGAGCCGGCGAGATCCGTGACCCGCCGCGCCGCCCACGCGGTGACCCCCGTCGCATCGAGCGCATCGCCGACGACGAACAGCGCGGCGATCAGGATCGGCGTCGGATCCGAGAACCCGGCGAGCGCCTCTGGCAGCGTGAGGACGCCGCTCAGGAACAGCAGGAGCGACACGCCGCCGGCCACGACAGCCAGGGGGATGCGGTTGCTCGCGAACGCGGCGAGCGCGACCGCGAGGATGACGAACACCGCGATCTGCGCCTCCATGCGGTCACCCTATCGGCGCCCCGGGACTCGATCCCGGGCGATACTGAGATCGTCTCCCCGCAACGAAGCCGAAGGATCCGCGTGCCCGCTGTCTCCGCCCTCGCCGTCCCGTCCGCCCGCGCCCCGTTCGAGCGCATCGAGATCGAACGCCGCGAGCCCGGCCCGCACGACGTCGTCATCGACATCGCGTTCGCCGGCATCTGCCACTCGGACATCCACACGGCGCGCGACGAGTGGGGCGCCGCGCACTACCCGCTGGTGCCGGGGCACGAGATCGCCGGCGTGGTCAGCGCGATCGGCAGCGAGGTCACGCGCTTCTCGGTGGGCGACCACGCCGGGGTGGGCTGCTTCGTCGACTCGTGCCGCGAGTGCGAGAACTGCCTCGACGGCGAGGAGCAGTACTGCCTGCGCGGTGGGCTCTACACGTACAACACCCCCCGCCCCGAGGGCGATCCGGAGGGCGGCTGGACGCAGGGCGGCTACGCGAAGCAGATCGTCGTCGACGAGAACTACACGCTGCGCATCCCCGACGCCCTGCCGCTCGACAAGGCTGCGCCGCTGATGTGCGCGGGCATCACGCTCTACTCGCCGCTGAAGCACTGGGGCGCGGGCCCCGGCGTGAAGGTCGGCATCCTCGGCATGGGCGGGCTCGGCCACATGGGCGTGAAGATCGCCGCCGCGCTCGGCGCCGAGGTGACCGTCCTCGGCCACTCGCTCAGCAAGAAGGACGACGGCATCCGATTCGGCGCGACGCGCTACCTCGCGACGAACGACCCGGAGACCTTCCGCGAGCTCAAGCGCGGCCTCGACCTCATCATCTGCACCGTCGGATCGGACCTCGACTTCGACCGGATCCTGCGGCTGCTCAAGCGCGACGGCACCCTCGTCAACGTGGGCCTCCCCGAGAACCCGATGTCGCTGCGCGCGTCATCGCTCACGGCGCAGCGCATCTCGTTCGCCGGCAGCAACATCGGCGGCATCCGCGAGACGCAGGAGATGCTCGACTTCTGCGCCGAGCGCGGGATCACGCCCGAGATCGAGCTGATCACCGCGGATCAGGTGAGCGAGGCCTGGGATCGGGTGGTCGCCTCCGACGTCCGCTACCGGTTCGTCATCGACACCGCGACCATCTGATCCCGGCCCCGCCGCGTCACAGATCCCGGTAGGTCGTCCGCGCGTACTGGTGGTACGGCGCGGGGGCCACCGTGGCGCGGATGCGCACCTGCCGGTGCGGCTCCACGTTGCCCTTGGCCGAGACCGGATCCTCGCCCCACAGCACCTCGACGCGGGCGCCGTCCGGCACGTCCCGATCGATCGAGGCGAGCGAGAGGTAGAGCTGGTCGTAGGCGACGTATCCGGCGTCGGTCGAGACGCCCACGCGCCGCCCCTCGGCCTGCACCTCGTCGAACTGGTAGAAGCCGTATCGCGCCTTGGGCCACTCGAGGTACTTCGCGGGGGTGCCGGGTTCGAGCTGCGACTGCACGACCGCGGCGACGTCGTCCGCATCCCAGATCAGCGTGGCCTTGCGCCGAGCGGGCGACTCGGCGATGCGCTGCAGGGCCTCCTTGCCGATGAAGTCGTGGTCGAAGTTCACCGAGCGGCCCAGCCCCAGGTCGTAGGGGGTCAGCAGGAAGTCCTCGACCGATCCGTGCAGCGAGCCGCCGATGGAGCCCGCCCGCGCCAGCGGAAGCCACTCGCGGTACTCGGCGAAGAGCGGATCGTCGCCGAAGATGGCCGGGAAGGGCGTCGGCACCCACCCGGACTCGAGCGGGGTGACCGAGTAGGCCTTCGCGCCGATCCGGGTGATGCCGTACTCCGCTCCTGCCTCCAGCAGCGCGGCGCGCACGGTCTCGCCCTCGGCATACGGGCCGAAGAACTCGAAGCCGGGCTGGCCGGCCATGCCGTGCCGCAGGCCCTGGACCGTGGTGCCGGCGAAGGAGAAGTCGCCGATGTGGAAGAACTTCACCTCGGGCACCGGGCCGCCCAGCAGCTTCTCGAGCACGGCGTGCGCGTGCGGCCCCTGCAGCTCGTAGCGGTAGAAGGTGGGGTCGCCCTCGCGCATGTTCGAGTTGCCCTCGAGGCGGCAGTGGATGTCCTTTCCACTCCGCTCGGCGTGGAAGCGCACCCAGTCGATGAGCACGTGATGGCCGATCAGCACCACGCGCTCGCCCATCGGCGTGGGGTGGTTCAGGTGGAACAGGATGCCATCGCCGATCACGTGCCCCTCGGGGTCGACCGCGATCAGCTGCTTCGCGACGCCGGGGCGGAAGTTCGAGAACGTGTTGACGGCGATGGGGCTGAGCACCTCGGCGATGTCATCGCCGGTGAGGAACAGCTGGGTCATGTGGTGCGACTGATCCATCAGCGCGACCGACTCGTTCCACGAGCGCGACTCGGAGCGCCAGTTCGTGAACTCCGGATGCACCGGGAACGTGAACGCCGGATAGTCGACGTCGCGCAGCAGGGCGACGGGATCGCCGACGCGGGCGAGTGCTTGGGCGAGGGTCTCCGACATGGGCGATCTCCTTCGATCGAGGGGCGGGTGCGCCCAGGCTAGAGACGAGGGGCGCGACCTCGGTAGCGTGCGTTCCGTTGAAAGGAAACACCGTCATGGCGAAGTCCTCGGACGGCACGTCGGCGCTCACACGCACCCTCGCGGTGCTCGATGCGTTCACGACGGACGCGCCTTTCCTCTCCCTCACGCAGATCCACCAGCGATCCGGCATCCCGATGTCGTCGGTGCACCGGATCGCCGCCGAGCTGGTCTCGCACGGCCTGCTCGAGCCCGCGGCCGGGCGCACCTACCGCCTCGGCAACCGGCTGTGGGAGATCGGCAGCAAGACGCCCGGCGCGCTGGGGCTGCGCGAGATCGCCGAGCCGTATCTGCGGCGCCTGCACGATGCCGCGGGGCAGCACGTGCAGCTGGCCGTGCGGATCGACACCGACGTGCTCATCCTCGAGCGCATCTCCGCCCCGGATGCCGTGGTCAACGGATCCATCGTCGGCGGGCGGATCCCGATCCAGCACTCCTCGAGCGGGTTGGTGTTCCTCGCGTTCGGCGAGCCGGGCCTGCTCGAGCAGGTCGTCGCGCAGGGGATCCGGCAGGCCACCCCCGCGGGGCCGCGGACGGCCGAGGCGCTGCGCGACGAGGTCGAGGCGACGCGGCGACGCGGGTTCGCGCGGGCGGACGGCTGGATCCACCCCGCCTCGCGCGGGCTCGCGGTGCCCGTCCGCGGCTCGGAGGGCGTTGTGGTCGGCGCGCTCGGCGCCGTGATCCCGAACGACGCATCCTCGCCCCGCCGCACGATCGACCTGCTGCGCGAGACCGCGCACCACATCTCGGACGCCCTGCTGCGCGCCTACCTGCCCGCCGGCCACCCGCGCGCGCTCCCCGGCGGGTCGCTGCGCGCGCTGGTGTCGTCCTCGGCCGAGTCGATGCGCTACCTCGAGCGCCGCCACCGTCGGCCCGCGGCTGATTAGGGTGAGCGGATGAGCGCCATCGCCGACACGCAGACCGACGCCCCCATCGCGCGCGCCGTCGCGGCCGCCCGTGCCCGGTTCGACCAGGGCGCGACCCGCCCGCTGCGGTGGCGGCTCGCCCAGCTCGACGCGCTGAGCCGCCTGCTGCGCGATCACACCGGCCGCATCGAGCAGGCCCTGTGGGACGACCTGCACAAGAGCCCCACCGAGACGCGCCTCACCGAGACGGGGATCCTGCAGACCGAGATCGCCTACACGCGCCGGCGTCTGCGCGGCTGGATGCGGGGCCGCCGCGCGCTGCTGCCCTACACGCTGCAGCCGGCGTCCGCGCGCCTGCTGCCCGAGCCGCTCGGCGTGGTGCTGGTGATCGCCCCGTGGAACTACCCGGTGCAGCTGCTGCTCGCGCCGCTCATCGGCGCGATCGCGGCCGGCAACGCCGTGGTGCTGAAGCCGAGCGAGTTGGCGCCGGCGGTCTCGGCGACGCTTGCCGACCTGATCCCGCGTTACCTCGATCCGGGGGCGGTGAAGGTCGTGGAGGGCGGGGTCGACGAGACCACCGAACTGCTCGCCCAGCGGTTCGACCACATCTTCTACACGGGCAACGGCGCCGTCGGGCGCATCGTCCTGCGCGCGGCGGCCGAGCACCTCACGCCCGTCACCCTCGAGCTCGGCGGCAAGTCGCCCGCATGGTTTGACGACGACGCCCACCTCGACCAGGTCGCACGGCGGATCGCATGGGGCAAGTACCTGAACGCCGGTCAGACCTGCGTGGCGCCCGACTACGTGATGACCACGCCCGATCGTGTCGCCCCCCTCGCGGCCGCCATCGGGCGCGCCGTGACCGAGATGCACGGCGCCGACCCGTCGCGGAGCCCCGATTACGGGCGGGTGGTCAACGCGCGCCAGTATGGGCGCCTGACGGCGGCGCTCGAGAAAGCCGACGTGCTGGTCGGCGGGCAGGTCGACGCCGAGACGCTCTACATCGCCCCCACCGTGGTGCGCGCGAGCGCCGACGACGAGGCGCTGATGACCGACGAGATCTTCGGCCCGATCCTGCCGATCGTCGCGATGCCCTCGGTCGACGCCGCGATCGCGCACGTGAACGCGCATGACAAGCCGCTGGCGCTCTACGTCTTCACGGCCTCGGCGCGCACGCGGCGCGCGTTCGTGACCCGCACCTCGTCGGGCGGGGTCGCGATCGATGCGCCGCTCATCCAGATCAGCGCGCCGCAGCTGCCGTTCGGCGGTGTGGGCGCCAGCGGCATGGGCGCGTACCACGGCCGGTACTCGTTCGACACGTTCAGCCACGTGAAGCCCGTCGTCCGCCGCGGCCACGCGCTCGACACCCTCGCGCTCGCCCGGCCGCCGTTCACCGGGCTCAAGAAGCGCTTCGCGTCGTTCCTCGCCGGGGTCCGCTCGGGCTGATCCGCCTCTATCCACGGGCACGTGTGCCCCGCTACCGTGTGCCGCATGTGGAACCAGCAGATCGATCCGCTCGGCAACATCGCCCTGTCGGCCCTGGTCGCGGCCGTCCCCATCCTGGTGTTCCTGGTGTGCCTGGTCGTCTTCAAGATGCGCGGCATCACCGCCGGCATCATCGCGAGCGTGCTGCAGATGGCCATCGCGGCGTGGCCGTTCGGCATGCCGGCCGGATCGATCGCGGGGGCCGCCCTCGCGGGCATCCAGACGTCGGTCTGGCCGATCGCCTACATCATCGTCATGGCGGTGTGGCTCTACCGCCTGACGGTCGCCAGCGGCCGGTTCGATGTGATCCGCGCGTCGATCGCGGGGGTCTCGCCGGATCAGCGCGTGCAGGTGCTGCTGATCAGCTTCGCGTTCGGCGCGTTCCTCGAGGGCGCGGCGGGCTTCGGCGTGCCGATCGCGATCTGCGCCGCGCTGCTCGTCCAGCTCGGCTTCTCGCCGGTGAAGGCCGCCATGGTTTCGCTGGTCGCCAACGTCGCCGCCGGCGCCTACGGCGCGATCGGCATCCCGGTGATCGTCGGCGCGCAGGTCGGCGGGGTCGACCTGGCGAGCCTGTCGCTGCAGATGGTGATCGTCCTGCAGATCCTGGCGCTCGTGACGCCGTTCCTGCTGGTGCTGATCCTCGACGGCTTCCGCGGCATCCGCGAGACGTTCGTGATGACCCTGAGCGTCTCGCTCGCGTTCTCGATCAGCCAGGCGGCGATCCTGATCTTCCTGGGCCCGGATCTCGCGGACATCATCCCGGGTCTGCTCACCATGGTCGTCGTCTTCGCCGTGGGCCGCGCCTGGAAGCCGAAGCGGATCTACCGCGAGGAGGGCGCCCCGGAGCCCACCGCGACGAACCAGACGTTCGGCGACGTCGTGGTCGCGTGGAGCCCGTTCTACATCCTCACCGGCGTGGTGTTCGTGTGGAGCCTGCCGTGGTTCAAGTCGCTGTTCGCTGTCGACGGGCCGTTGTCGTGGCTCGTCGCGCGCGTGCCGATCCCGGGCGTCACGGGCGTCATCGTGCCCTTCGGCAAGGACGAGCCCGTCGCGACCGTCTGGGAGTGGACGCCGGTGAACGCGACCGGCACGGCGATCCTCGTCGCCGTCCTCATCTCGTTCTTCACGACGCCCCAGCTGCGCTCGGCGGATCTGTGGCGCGAGCTGGGGGCGACGCTGAAGATGCTGTGGCAGCCGATTGTGCTGATCGCGCTCGTGCTGATCGTGGCCAACGTCGCGAACCACTCGGGCGGCTCGACCGGCATCGGCACGGCCATCTCGGAGATCGGCTTCATCTTCCCGCTGTTCGCGCCGGTGATCGGCTGGTTCGGCGTCTTCATCACCGGATCGGTCGTGAACAACAACACGCTCTTCGCCGGCCTGCAGACGGTGACCGCGCAGGGCATCGGCGTGGATCCGACGCTGCTGGTCGCCGCCAACACATCCGGTGGCGCGGTGGCCAAGCTCGTCTCGCCGCAGTCGATCGCGATCGCCGCCGGAGCCGTGGGGCTCACGGGGCGCGAGGGGGAGATCCTGCGCGCGGTCATCGGCTGGAGCCTCGCGATGCTCGGCGTGGTCTGCGTCTGGGTGATGCTGCTCTCGCTGGTGATGCCGGCTCCGTGATCCCCTTGCCGCTCGCGGCGCCGATGTCCAGCACCTGCCGGATGTCGGCGGCCCGGCGGACAATGGCGGCATGCTGCTGAGCGAGCTCGTCCAGGCGACCGAGGCGGTCGCCGCCACGTCGTCCCGCCTCAAGAAGGTCGCCGCCCTCGCCGAGGTGCTGCGCGAGCTCGACGACGACGAGACCGCGCCGGCCATCGGCTTCCTCCTCGCGAGCCCGCGGCAGGGGCGCATCGGCGTCGGATGGCGAGGGCTGACGGGCCTGGCGGTCCCGCATGCCGAGGAGCCGGCCCTCTCGATCCTCGACGTCGACGCGGCGCTCGAGCGCATCGCGGCCTCATCCGGGCCAGGATCCGTCGACGCGCGTCGTCAGCAGCTCGAGACGCTCGCGCGCGCCGCGACGGCCACCGAGTGGGGCTTCCTCTCGCGCGTCATCCTGGGAGAGCTGCGCACCGGCGCGCTCGAGGGCGTGCTGCTGGACGCGATCGCGTCGGCGGGCGAGCGCCCGGCGCCGGCGGTGCGACGGGCGGCGATGCTGTCGGGCGACCTGGGCGAGACCGCGCGGATCGCGCTGACGGGATCGCCCGCCGATCTCGAGCAGGTCGGCCTCCGCGTCGGCCGGCCCGTGATGCCCATGCTCGCCTCCACGGCGTCCACCGCATCCGAGGCGGTCGCCACGCTCGACCGCACCGCGTCGGTCGAGTACAAGCTCGACGGCGCGCGCATCCAGGTGCACCGCGACGGCGACGAGGTGCACGTCTACACCCGCAGCCTCGCCGAGGTCACCGCGCGTGTCCCGGAGCTCGTCGAGGCCGTGCGCGCGCTCCCCGTCGAGCGGGTGATCCTCGACGGCGAGACGCTCTCGCTCGACGAGGACGGCGCCCCGCGTGCCTTCCAGGACACCATGGCCCGCTTCGGCTCCGAGACCGCGGCGGCCATCGCGCTGCGCCCCTGGTTCTTCGACATCCTGCACGTCGACGGGCGCGACCTCATCGACGAGCCCCTGTCCACCCGCCTCGCGATCCTCGAGGACGTCGTGGGCGCGCTGCGTATGCCGGGAGTCGTCACCTCCGACGCCGAGCGCGCCGAGGAGTTCGCCCGGGAGGCCCTCGCCGCCGGGCACGAGGGCATCATGGTCAAGGCGCTCGACTCGCCCTACGCGGCGGGGCGTCGCGGCAAGAGCTGGCTCAAGGTGAAACCGGTGCTGACGTTCGACCTGGTGGTGCTCGCCGTCGAATGGGGCTCCGGGCGCCGCACCGGGATGCTCTCGAACCTGCACCTGGGCGCGCGAGATCCGGAGGGCGCGTTCGGCGAGCCGGGCGGCTTCGTGATGGTGGGGAAGACGTTCAAGGGCCTGACCGATGCCACGCTGCGGTGGCAGACCGAGCACTTCCCCACGATCGAGACCCACCGTTCGGCCCACGCGGTGCACGTGCGCCCCGAGACCGTCGTCGAGATCGCGATCGACGGCGTGCAGCGCTCGTCGCGCTACCCGGGCGGCGTCGCCCTGCGCTTCGCGCGGGTCAAGGCCTACCGCCCCGACAAGCCCGCCGAGCAGGCCGACACCATCGGCGCGCTCCGCGGCCTGCTGCGCGGCTGATCAGGCGTCGCGGGCGGGGCCGCCCTCGGTGAGCAGGGCGGCGAAGAGCGCGTCCATCGTCGCGGCCATGTCGACGTCCCGCTCGAGCGCCCACTGCAGCTGCAGCCCGTCGGCGACGGCCTGCAGGACGCGCGCGAGCGTCTCGGCGTCGATGCGGTCGGTGATCGCCCCGGCCCGCTGCTGCTCGGCGATCACGGTCGACAGCCCCTCGCGCAGCTCCCGTCCGCGCTCGATGAAGTACGCGTGGGCGGGGTGGGTCGCATCGGCGGCGTCGACGGCCAGGCGCGAGAACAGCTGGACCAGGCCCGGCACGTCGCCGTTGTGCCGGATCACCTCGACGAACGACTCGCGCATCCCCTCGAAGCCGCCCGGCCAGCCCTCGCCCGGCATGAAGTCGGCCCGGTCGAGGTTGTCGCGCCGGCGGAGCACCTCCGTGAAGAGCTCCTCCTTGCTGTCGAAGTAGTGCAGCACGCCGGCCTGGCTGAGGCCCACGGCCTCGGCGATCTCCTTCACCGACGCCCCGCGATATCCCTCGCGGGCGATGACCTCGAGCGCGGTCTGGAGGATCTCCTCGCGTTTGGCCACGCCTTTCGCGTAGGCGCCGCGTCGGTCCTGGGGCGCTGGGGTCATGGGACCAGTAAACCGAATGGCGCTTGATGTTCAAAACCAAATGGCATACGGTTTTCACGCGATCACCGTCGATCGCCCTCACCCACCCGAAGGACCGCACATGACAACGCCGTCTGCGCCACCCGCCTCGCCCACCCCGATGACCGAGAACACGTTCCTCGCGACCGCGGCGGGCAACGACGATCCGCCGCCGCCCCGCACGGGTCTGCGCCGACTGCTCGGATGGATCATCCCCGCGAACCTCGGTGTGTTCCTGATCTGGGGCGCCGTGCCGGGAATCCTGCTGCCGCAGCAGATCACCGTGCTGTTCGGCGAGGCCGACAAGGTCGCCAACCTCGCGATCGTGGCCACGATCGGCGCCCTCGCGGCGATGATCGCGCAGCCCGTCGCCGGCCAGATCTCGGACCGCACCCGCACCCGCTTCGGGCGCCGCGCGCCGTGGATCATCATCGGCGCCCTCGCCGGAGCGCTGTCGCTCATCGGGCTGGCGTTCGCGAACACCCTGGTCGGCATCACGATCGCCTGGGTGCTCGTGCAGGTGTCGTACAACTTCACGCAGGGCCCCCTCAGCGCGATCCTGCCCGACCGCGTCCCGCTCGCCCGCCGCGGCACCTTCGCCGCGCTGTCCGGGCTCGGGCTGATGATCGGATCGCTCGGCGGATCCATCGTCGCGGCGCTCTTCTTCGAGAGCATCACGGCCGGCTACATCACCTTCGCCGCGATCTCGGTGGTCGTGCTGACGCTGTTCGTCGCGTTCAACCCCGATCACCCCAGCACGACCCTCGCCCGCGAGCCGTTCCGCATCGGCGACTTCCTCCGCACGTTCTGGGTCAGCCCGATCGCGCACCCCGACTTCTTCTGGGCATTCACCGGGCGCCTGCTGCTGTACACCGGCTACTTCGCCGTCACCGGGTACCAGCTGTTCATCCTCACCGACTACATCGGCGTCGCGGCGCCGCAGACGGTCATTCCGCTGCTGGGGCTGATCAGCCTCGGCGGCATCCTGATCTCGACCGTGGTCTCCGGGCCGCTGTCGGACAGGATCGGCCGCCGGAAGCCCTTCGTGTTCGGCTCCTCGCTCGTCTTGGGCCTCGCGATGCTGCTGCCGTGGGTCTTCCCCACGATGGAGGCGTGGATGCTCATGACCTTCCTCGTCGGCCTCGGGTTCGGCATGTTCCAGGCCGTCGACACGGCGCTGATGAGCGAGGTGCTGCCCTCGGCCAAGTCGTTCGCCAAGGACCTGGGCGTGGTGAACATCGCGGCGACCCTGCCGCAGACCCTCGCCCCCGCCGTCGCCGGCGCGATCGTGCTGGTCTTCGGCTACGCGGGGCTGTTCCCCGTGGGCATCGGCCTCAGCGTCCTCGGCGCCTTCGCCGTCTGGCCGATCAAGGCGACCCGCTGACGTACGCCGGCCCCCTCGCATACGTCACCCACACGAAACCGGAGAGATCATGACAGATTCGACCCCCACCCCCCTGCCGGCATCGGTCGCCGACCTCACGCTCGAGGAGAAGGCCTCCCTGACCAGCGGCGCGAGCTTCTGGTACACAAAGCCCGTCGACCGCGCCGGGATCCCGCCCATCATGGTCACCGACGGCCCGCACGGCCTGCGCAAGCAGCGCGAGGGCGGCGACCACCTCGGCCTGGGCGACAGCGTCCCTGCGACCTGCTTCCCGCCCGCGGTCGGCCTCGGCTCGTCCTGGGACACCGAGCTCGTCACCCGCGTCGGCGAGGCGCTCGGGGTCGAGACGGCGATCGAGAACGTCGGCGTGCTGCTCGGCCCCGGCATCAACATCAAGCGCTCCCCGCTGTGCGGGCGCAACTTCGAGTACCTCTCCGAGGACCCGCTCGTCTCGGGCGTGCTCGGTGCGGCGCTGGTCCGGGGCATCCAGTCGAAGGGCGTGGGCACCTCGCTCAAGCACTTCGCGGCGAACAACCAGGAGAACGACCGCATGCGCTCCTCGAGCGACGTCGACGAGCGCCCGCTGCGCGAGATCTACCTGCGCGGCTTCCAGCGTGTGGTCGAGGACGCCCAGCCGTGGACGGTGATGTGCTCGTACAACCGGATCAACGGCGTCTACGCGTCGGAGGATCCGTGGCTGCTGACGCAGGTGCTGCGCGAGGAGTGGGGGTTCGAGGGCCTGGTGGTCTCGGACTGGGGCGCGGTCAACGAGCGCGTGCCCTCGATCGCCGCGGGCATGGATCTGGAGATGCCGTCCTCCGGCGGCCGCACGGATGCCGAGATCGTCGCCGCGGTGAAGGACGGCTCGCTCGACGAGGGCGTCGTCGATGTCGCCGCCGGTCGCGTCCTCGACCTCGTCCGCAAGACGCAGGCCACCGCCGGTACGATCGCGGGGCCGCTCGACGTGGACGCGCATCACGCCCTCGCCCGCGAGGCCGCCGGCCGGGCGATCGTGCTGCTCAAGAACGAGGGCGGGATCCTGCCGCTCGACCGCACCGCCTCCGTCGCGGTCATCGGCGCGTTCGCCGAGAACCCGCGGTACCAGGGCGCCGGCTCGTCGATGATCAGCCCCACCCGGCTCGACAAGGCTCTCGACGAGATCGCCGCCTACGCGGGCGCCGAGAACACGGCGTACGCCCAGGGCTTCACGATCAGCCCGCGCGACACCGCCGACGCCGCCGAGCTGCGCGCGGCCGCGGTCGAGCTCGCGGCGGCCCAGGACGTGGCGGTCGTGTTCCTCGGTCTCCCCGCGGCGGCCGAGTCGGAGGGCTACGACCGCGAGCACATCGACCTGCCGTCCGAGCAGCTCACCCTGCTCGACGCCGTGCTCGAGGTGAACCCCCGCACCGTCGTGGTGCTCTCCAACGGCAGCGTGGTCGCGCTTCCCTTCGCCGACCGCGTCCCCGCGATCGTCGAGGGCTGGCTGCTCGGCCAGGCCGGGGGCGGGGCGACCGCCGACGTGCTCTTCGGCGAGGTGAACCCCTCCGGCAAGCTCACCGAGACCATCCCGCTGCGCCTGGCGGACACCCCGGCGTACCTGAGCTTCGGCGCCCTCGACGGGCACGTCCGTTACGGCGAGGGCCTGTTCGTGGGGTACCGCTGGTACGACGCCCGCGAGCTCGAGGTCGCCTACCCGTTCGGCCACGGCCTCTCCTACACCACCTTCGCGTACGGGGACGCGACGGCGTCGGTCGGCGCCGACGGCGACGTCGAGGTGCGGGTCACAATCACGAACACGGGCGCGGTCGCAGGGCGCGAGGTCGTCCAGGTCTACACGTCGCTTCCGTCCAGCGACGTGCAGCGCCCCGTGCGCGAGCTCAAGGCGTTCGCCTCGGTGGCGCTGGAGGCGGGGGAGAGCCGCGAGGTGGTGATGGCGGTGCGCCGCCAGGATCTCGCGTACTGGAACGTGCGCGCGCAGGCGTGGACCGTCGAGGGCGGCGACTATGTCGTCGACGTCGCGGCCTCCAGTCGCGACCTCCGGGCCCGGGCGACGGTGTCCGTCGAGGGCGACGCCCAGACGACGCCCCTGAGCCGCGAGTCGTCGCTGGCCGAGGTGATCGCGCACCCGGTGGCCGGACCGATCGTGCAGCAGGCGCTCGCGCAGATGGGCGGCGGCCTGCTCGACGGCGCCTCGTCGGTCATGCCCGAGGGTGTCGACATGATGCAGATGATGGGGTCGTTCCCGATCGGGCGCGTCGGCATGATCGCCGGCGACGGCTTCCCGCCCGAGGCCATCGACCAGCTGCTCGCAGCCGCCAACGCCCCGCAGCACTGATCCGACGACGAATGCCCCGGCCAGCCGCGCCGGGGCGTTCGTCGTCTCGCCGGTCGGGCGAGCTCACTCGATGCGGTGCTCGTGGACCGCGCCGCTGAGGTGCGCGCCGTTGAGCTCGAGGTAGATCTGCCGCTCGGTCACCGACAGGGTCATGGTGTTGCGGCGGTCCAGCGCCGCCACGGCGCCCTCGACCAGCCCGTCGTCGAACGAGTGCAGCACAACATCCTCGGAGCGGTGGATCTTCTTGCCCGCCCACGAGGCGAGCACCTTCGCGGGGTCGCGGTGCGTGTAGACGGCCACCCGGCCCGCGGCCTTCGACGCGAAGTGGATCCGGTCGGCGTCGGGCGCCCCGACCTCGATCCACGCGGTGATCGATCCGGTCATGTCGCGCACGAGCACGGCGGGCTCGTCCGTCTGCGACAGCCCGTCGCTGAAGGCGATGCCCTCCTCGTACTCGAGGCAGTACGCGAGCAGACGGGTCATCATGTAGGTCTCGGTCTCGGAGGGGTGCCGCGCGATGCGCAGGCTCAGCTCGTCGTACACCCCGCGGTCGACGTCCGCCAGCTGGACGGTGAACGTGTGGATCGTTGCGGGAAGCGCCATGCTCCGAGCCTAGGTCGCCACAGGATGTCCGACGCACGCGCGGGCGCCCGGGCAATACCCTGAGCGCATGACCCAGGCCCCGTCCTCCGGCATGCCGCTGCGCGACTACCGCGTGCACCGCTACGTCAACGCCTTCTGCCCGCGCTGCAACGAGGAGGATCCGGATCGCCCGCTCGCGGAGGTGCGGCGGCTGTCGGGCTGGCTGGCCGACCGCGACGGGGTGGTCTGGCTCGAGCGCGGCTGTCCCGATCACGGCCTGATCCGCACGCTCTACGACGAGTCGGCCGAGATCCTGAGCTACCTCGAGCAGTGGACGGCGCCGACCAAGGCCCACACGCCGGACGTGATGGGCAACTTCAAGCCGATCCCCTCGGCCTACGAGGACGGCCTGCCGGCGATGCAGACGCAGCACACCTGCATCCTTCTCCAGGACATCACCGACCACTGCAACCTGCGCTGCCCCACCTGCTTCGCCGAGTCGAGCCCCGCGGCGAGCGCGGTGGCGCCGCTGGCCGAGGTGCTGGCCTCGGTCGACGCGCGGCTCGCCCGCGAGAACAACCGCATCGACGTGCTGATGCTCTCGGGCGGCGAGCCGACGCTGTACCCCTGGCTCGAGCAGCTCCTCGACCACCTCGTCGCCCGGCCGGTGGTGCGGATCCTGATCAACTCGAACGGCCTCCGGATCGCGCAGGACGACGCGTTCGTCGAGGTGCTGAAAAAGCACCGCCAGCGGGTCGAGATCTACCTGCAGTACGACGGCGAGTCGAAGGAGGCGTCGGCCTATCACCGCGGCGCCGACATCCGCCGCTTCAAGGAGCGCGCGCTCGAGCGGCTCTCCGCCGCGGGGGTCTTCACGACGCTCACGATGACCGCGGCCCTCGGCGTCAACGACGACGAGATCGGCGCGGTCATCCAGCGCGCGATGGACACGCCCTTCGTCGGCGGCGTCACGATCCAGCCCGTGTTCGGATCCGGCCGCTCCGCGGGGGTCGACCCGGATGCGCGCCTCACCCACGGCGGGGTGCTGAAGCGCCTCGAGGCGCAGACCGGTGGCAAGGTCACCTGGCGCGACCTCACGGCCCTTCCCTGCAGCCACCCGCACTGCTGCTCGGTCGGCTACCTCCTCGAGGACGACTCCGGCGAGTGGAAGTCGCTGGTGGGGCTGATCGGCCACGACCGCCTCAAGGACTTCCTCGATCTCGAACCGGATCTGCTCGCCAACCGGATCGCCGACTCCGGGGTGAACAAGAAGATCCGGGAGGTCGTGAAGACCTCGCTGCTCGACCTGCTGAGCGAGCAGTCGTCGCTGTCGCACCCGTCCATGGTCGACATCTGGAAGGACATCTGCACAAGCTGCGACCTCGGCATCGGCACGCTCGCGACGCTGGCGGCATCGCAGCTGCCCGGTCAGCACCAGCGCCTGCGGAAGATGATGGGCGAGCGCGTCAAGCGGATCACCATCAAGCCCTTTATGGACATCAATACGATGATCGAGGAGCGCCTGATCCAGTGCTGCGTGCACGTCGCCACGGTCAACGAGACGACCGACGCCCACCAGTGCGCACCCTTCTGCGCGGTGCAGGCGTGGGCGCCGCTGGGCCGCCGACGCCTGTCGACCGCGACCGGCACCCCGGCCGCGGCGCTCGGCGACGTGCGCGCGACGGGGCGGGTCCAGCTGCCGGTGCTGTCATGAGCACGTACGACCACCTGAACCAGTTCGACGCGAGCGTCGGCGATCCGCCCGCCGCCTTCGATCCGCTGAAGCTGTGCGTGTTCACCACGGTCGCCCTGATCACGGTGATCCTCGGACCGCTGGCCCTGCTCGGCTTCTCCCTCGTGGCGATCGCGGGCTACGCCAAGGCGCGGCGCCGAGGCCTCCTCCGCTCGCGCTGCAAGCTGGGCGACACGCGCCTGGTGCTGGCCTATCTGTCGGTGGTCGCGGTGCTCGCCGCCGCCGCGGTCCCGTTGTGGATCCTGATGCTCATCCGGCTGTTCGGGGGCTGACCGTGTTCCCGACGCTGCAGGATCTGCTGGGCGGGGGCCCGCCTCTCGACACCCACTCGGTGTTCGTGGCGCTGGGCATGCTGGCCGCCGGTGTGGTCTTCCTCATCGAGCGCCGCCGCCGCGGGGTCACCGACCACCGCATCTGGTACCTCGTGCTCGGGGCGCTCGTCGGCGCCTCGGTGCTGGCGCGGCTGGGCACCTGGGCGCAGCACCTCGACCCGACGAAGAACCTGACCCTCCTCGAGCAGCTCTCTTTCGGCAACGCCTCGATGCTCTCGGCGCTGGTGGGTGCGTGGCTGGGTGTGCACGTCGCGAAGCGGATCGTCCGCTATCCGGATCGGTCGGGCGACCTGTTCGCCCCCGCCGTCGCTCTGGCGATGGCGATCGGGCGCATCGGCTGCCTCCTCACGGAGAAGCCGGGGACCCCCACCGGATCGGCCTGGGGCCTGGTGCTCACCCCCGAGGCCGCCGCCTACACGGGCGGCCCCGCCGGGGTGCCGCTGCACCCGAGCTTCGTCTACGAGATCGCCTTCCACGCCGCCGCGTTCGCCCTGCTGTGGTTCTGGCTGCGCTGGCGCCCCATCGCCCCGGGCGAGCTGCTCACGCTGTACGTCGCCGCCTACGGGGTCTTCCGCTTCCTGATCGAGTTCGTCCGCGGCAACGAGGTCGTGTGGCTGGGCCTGTCGCGGCCGCAGCTCTTCCTTGCCGTGACGCTGCCGATCCTGTTCGCCCGGATCATCTGGATGATCCGCACCGGACGCTTCCGCGCCCCGGTCTCCACTTCCGTCGCCGCCCCGCAAGAGAGGACCGCCCCTCGTGAACAGCACGCCTGACCAGCCAGCCCCCGGCCCCGGCCCCGAGGACGAACGCCCCGCCGTGCCGCCGGTTCCTCCCGTGCCGCCGATGCCGCCCCTGCCACCCGCCCCGGCGCAGGGGGCGCAGGCCGCGCCGGGGTACGGGCAGCAGCCGTACGCACAGCAGCCCGCGCCCCCGGCCTACGCGCAGCAGCCCTACGCGCAGCAGCCCCCGCCCCCGGGGTGGGCGCCCACCCCCGCGCCCGCGCCGCGCCTGTGGGGATGGTCGTTCGGCGCCTGGGTGGCGGTGGGCATCGCGCTCGGCATCGTCCTGCCGGTCGCCCTGTTCTTCGTGGCGAACGCCATCGACGCGGCCCTGAACGACTACTCATCAGGCATCGCGCTCGGCTACGCGCTGATCGCCATGGTGGTCGTCGCCGTGGCCGGCATCGTGTGCATGTTCTTCGCGCGCACCCGCGGCCTCGGCACCGGCCTGCTCATCAGCGTGGCGGCGACGCCGATCATCGTCTTCGGCGTGTGCGTGGCCGTCCTCACCGCCGGCGGCTAGGTCGCGATCTTCGCGTCCTGCCGGGGGATGACGACCTGCTTCACGATGAGCAGGATCGACGCGGTCACGGGGATCGCGACGAGCGCGCCCAGCAGCCCGAGCAGCGTGCCCCCCACCAGCGCCCCGATGACGACGAGGGCCCCCGGCACCGCGATCGCATGGCTCATCACCCGCGGGGTCAGCAGGTACGCCTCGAGCTGCATGTAGACGAGATAGACGGCGGCGAAGATCAACGCGGTCAGCGGACTGGTGGCCAGGGCGAGGGCCGTCGCCACCACCCAGAACACCACGGAGCCCACCAGCGGGATCAGCGTGATGCAGAACGCGAGCACCGCCATGAGCTGCGGGAACGGCAGCCCGAGCGCAAGGTGGAGCAGGAAGACGAAGACCGCATTCACCAAGGCGAGCACAACCATGCCGCCGAGGTAGGCGCCGATGGACGCCGCGATCCGTTGTGCGATGTCGAGCACCCGCTCCCGGCTGCGCGCCGGAGCGAGGCGCACAAGCCCCACCTTCATGCTGGGCAGCGACGCCAGGAAGTACAGGCTCAGCACGATCACGATCACGATGCCGGAGAGACCGGTGGCCACGCTGGCGCCCACCTGCAGCACCCCGCCGCCGATGGCCGCGAGGTTCGCCGGGTTGGTGAGGAAGGTCTGGGCCTCATCGAGGAACGTCCCCACCTGGTCGCCGAACTGATCGGCGAGCCAGAGGTAGGCGTCCGAGCGCTCGAAGGCGGCGATCCGCTCGGGGATGCTGCGGATGAACTGCGCGACCTGGTCGACGACCGTCGGGATCACCAGCAGCAGGATGGTGGTGAGCACCACGGACACACCGGCGCAGACGATGGCGATCGACCACGCCCGTTTCAGGCCGCGCCGTTGCAGCAGCTCGACGAGCGGGTTCAGGCCGAGGGCGATGAACAACGCGAAGGCGATGTACACCAGCACGGTCGAGAGGTTCACGATCGCGATGCCGAGTGCCACCGCCGCGAGGCCGCCGAGCGTCAGCAGGAAGCCCGACGCGAAGGGCTGGCGCAGGATCCCGCCGATCGTGCGGGTCGGCCGCTGATCGCTCATGGGTGCCATCTTGGCAGACCCCGGGAAATGCAAAAAGGCCACCCAGCGTTGGGTGGCCTTTTTGGTAAAAGAAGTCCGGCGGTGTCCTACTCTCCCACAGGGTCCCCCCTGCAGTACCATCGGCGCTGAGAGGCTTAGCTTCCGGGTTCGGAATGTGACCGGGCGTTTCCCTCTCGCTATGACCGCCGAAACACTATGGATGTGTTCCGAAATCAATAGCACACTATGAAAATGTGTGTTGCTGATTCTCGACCGTACATCGAGAACCACTCAGTGGACGCGGGCGCTTCAAAGGAAAGCGAGGTGTTATCAAGTCATCGGCTTATTAGTACCAGTCAGCTGCATGCATTGCTGCACTTCCACATCTGGCCTATCAACCCAGTAGTCTGGCTGGGAGCCTCTCACCCGAAGGTATGGAAGTCTCATCTTGAGGCCGGCTTCCCGCTTAGATGCTTTCAGCGGTTATCCATCCCGAACGTAGCTAATCAGCGGTGCCCTTGGCAGGACAACTGACACACCAGAGGTTCGTCCAACCCGGTCCTCTCGTACTAGGGTCAGATCCTCTCAAACTTCCTACGCGCGCAGCGGATAGGGACCGAACTGTCTCACGACGTTCTAAACCCAGCTCGCGTACCGCTTTAATGGGCGAACAGCCCAACCCTTGGGACCTACTCCAGCCCCAGGATGCGACGAGCCGACATCGAGGTGCCAAACCATGCCGTCGATATGGACTCTTGGGCAAGATCAGCCTGTTATCCCCGAGGTACCTTTTATCCGTTGAGCGACAGCGCTTCCACAAGCCACTGCCGGATCACTAGTCCCGACTTTCGTCCCTGCTCGACCTGTCAGTCTCACAGTCAAGCTCCCTTGTGCACTTACACTCGCCACCTGATTGCCAACCAGGTTGAGGGAACCTTTGGGCGCCTCCGTTACATTTTGGGAGGCAACCGCCCCAGTTAAACTACCCACCAGGCACTGTCCCTGAACCGGATCACGGTTCGAAGTTAGATATCCAGAGTGACCAGAGTGGTATTTCAACAACGACTCCACAGTAACTGGCGTCACTGCTTCAAAGTCTCCCACCTATCCTACACAAGCCACACCGAACACCAATACCAAGCTGTAGTAAAGGTCACGGGGTCTTTCCGTCCTGCTGCGCGTAACGAGCATCTTTACTCGTAATGCAATTTCGCCGAGTTCGCGGTTGAGACAGTTGGGAAGTCGTTACGCCATTCGTGCAGGTCGGAACTTACCCGACAAGGAATTTCGCTACCTTAGGATGGTTATAGTTACCACCGCCGTTTACCGGGGCTTAAATTCTCAGCTTCGCCTTGCGGCTAACCGGTCCTCTTAACCTTCCGGCACCGGGCAGGCGTCAGTCCGTATACATCGTCTTGCGACTTGGCACGGACCTGTGTTTTTAATAAACAGTCGCTACCCACTGGTCTCTGCGGCCCACACACGCTTTCGGAGCAAGTCCTAATACGAGCTGGGCCCCCCTTCTCCCGAAGTTACGGGGGCATTTTGCCGAGTTCCTTAACCACGATTCTCTCGATCTCCTTGGTATTCTCTACCTGACCACCTGAGTCGGTTTGGGGTACGGGCGGCTGGAACCTCGCGTCGATGCTTTTCTTGGCAGCATAGGATCACCCACTTTTCATCCGCATCGTGTCTCAGCCTGAATGAGAGACGGATTTGCCTATCTCTCGGCCTACGCACTTGCACCAGGACAACCATCGCCTGGCATGGGCTACCTTCCTGCGTCACACCTGTTAATACGCTAACCGCACCAGCATGGGGTCGCGCGCTCCACCACCCGGTGTCACCCGAAGGCGACGATGAATGGTTTCGGGCGCTTAGCACCACTGGATTAGCTTGGGCGGTTCTTCGCCGGTACGGGAATATCAACCCGTTGTCCATCGACTACGCCTGTCGGCCTCGCCTTAGGTCCCGACTTACCCAGGGAAGATTAGCTTGACCCTGGAACCCTTGGTCTTTCGGAGGACGTGTTTCTCACACGTCATTCGCTACTCATGCCTGCATTCTCACTCGTGTGGCGTCCACGGCTGGTTCACACCGCCGCTTCACTCGCCACACGACGCTCTCCTACCCATCAACACGGCTGGACCACGAAGGCCTACCTATAAATGTCAATGCCACAACTTCGGTGGCGTGCTTGAGCCCCGTTACATTGTCGGCGCGGAATCACTTGACCAGTGAGCTATTACGCACTCTTTCAAGGGTGGCTGCTTCTAAGCCAACCTCCTGGTTGTCAAAGCAACTCCACATCCTTTCCCACTTAGCACGCGCTTTGGGACCTTAGTTGGTGGTCTGGGTTGTTTCCCTCTCGACTATGAAGCTTATCCCCCACAGTCTCACTGCTGCGCTCTCACTTACCGGCATTCGGAGTTTGGCTGACGTCAGTAACCTTGTAGGGCCCATCGGCCATCCAGTAGCTCTACCTCCGGCAAGAAACACGCAACGCTGCACCTAAATGCATTTCGGAGAGAACCAGCTATCACGAAGTTTGATTGGCCTTTCACCCCTATCCACAGCTCATCCCCTCAGTTTTCAACCTAAGTGGGTTCGGCCCTCCACGACGTCTTACCGTCGCTTCAGCCTGGCCATGGATAGATCACTTCGCTTCGGGTCTAGGACACGCGACTGAATCGCCCTATTCAGACTCGCTTTCGCTACGGCTACCCCACACGGGTTAACCTCGCCACGTATCGCTAACTCGCAGGCTCATTCTTCAAAAGGCACGCTGTCACACCTACCAGGGGTGCTCCAACGGTTTGTAAGCAGACGGTTTCAGGTACTATTTCACTCCCCTCCCGGGGTACTTTTCACCTTTCCCTCACGGTACTTGTCCGCTATCGGTCATCTGGGAGTATTTAGGCTTACCAGGTGGTCCTGGCGGATTCACACGGGATTTCTCGGGCCCCGTGCTACTTGGGATACTCTCCACGCCAGCACACGCATTTCGACTACGGGGCTTCCACCCACTCTGGCCGGCCATTCAAGACCGTTCGTCTATACGCTGCTGTCACGTCGACTCTTCGGCAGAAAAGTCAGGTGAGTCCCACAACCCCGAACGTGCAACGCCTGCCGGCTATCACACACGCCCGGTTTAGCCTCTTCCGGTTTCGCTCGCCACTACTCACGGAATCACTGTTGTTTTCTCTTCCTGTGGGTACTGAGATGTTTCACTTCCCCACGTTCCCTCTACCCGCCCTATATATTCAGGCGGGAGTCACCAGGTGTTGATCCTGGCGGGGTTTCCCCATTCGGACATCCTCGGATCAGGGCTCGCTTATCAGCTCCCCGAGGCTTATCGCAGATTGCTACGTCCTTCTTCGGCTCCAGATGCCAAGGCATCCACCGTCTGCTCTTAAAGACTTGAAATCACATGAGCCGTAAACCATAAATGATCTACGTTCGCTATCTTTAAAGATGCTCGCGTCCACTGTGTAGTTCTCAAAGTACGGGCGGAACCCCTCCCTCCCCCCACCAACGGCAGGGACCAGAAGAGGCCCAGAAGGAGGGATCGAAATGATCCGGTCCTTCAGGACCCAACAGCGTGCAGCCGACCCGCTTCGCTCACCAGAACGTTCCCAACCCGCAAGCGAGTCGTACTAGTTCCAGTCAGCAGCGCTGACGGCATGTCAAATGTTCCACCCATGAGCTACCAGCGAGACACATTCGGTCTCGGACTGGCGCCTGGACACCAAAGCTCCGAAGAACTGGTGCCAGATGCTCCTTAGAAAGGAGGTGATCCAGCCGCACCTTCCGGTACGGCTACCTTGTTACGACTTAGTCCTAATTACCGATCCCACCTTCGACGGCTCCCTCCACAAGGGTTAGGCCACCGGCTTCAGGTGTTACCGACTTTCATGACTTGACGGGCGGTGTGTACAAGACCCGGGAACGTATTCACCGCAGCGTTGCTGATCTGCGATTACTAGCGACTCCGACTTCATGAGGTCGAGTTGCAGACCTCAATCCGAACTGGGACCGGCTTTTTGGGATTCGCTCCACCTCGCGGTATTGCAGCCCTTTGTACCGGCCATTGTAGCATGCGTGAAGCCCAAGACATAAGGGGCATGATGATTTGACGTCATCCCCACCTTCCTCCGAGTTGACCCCGGCAGTATCCCATGAGTTCCCACCATTACGTGCTGGCAACATAGAACGAGGGTTGCGCTCGTTGCGGGACTTAACCCAACATCTCACGACACGAGCTGACGACAACCATGCACCACCTGTATACGAGTGTCCAAAGAGTTCTGCATTTCTGCAGCGTTCTCGAATATGTCAAGCCTTGGTAAGGTTCTTCGCGTTGCATCGAATTAATCCGCATGCTCCGCCGCTTGTGCGGGTCCCCGTCAATTCCTTTGAGTTTTAGCCTTGCGGCCGTACTCCCCAGGCGGGGAACTTAATGCGTTAGCTGCGTCACGGAGACCGTGGAAAGGCCCCCACAACTAGTTCCCAACGTTTACGGGGTGGACTACCAGGGTATCTAAGCCTGTTTGCTCCCCACCCTTTCGCTCCTCAGCGTCAGTTACGGCCCAGAGATCTGCCTTCGCCATCGGTGTTCCTCCTGATATCTGCGCATTCCACCGCTACACCAGGAATTCCAATCTCCCCTACCGCACTCTAGTCTGCCCGTACCCACTGCAGGCCCGAGGTTGAGCCTCGGGTTTTCACAGCAGACGCGACAGACCGCCTACGAGCTCTTTACGCCCAATAATTCCGGATAACGCTTGCGCCCTACGTATTACCGCGGCTGCTGGCACGTAGTTAGCCGGCGCTTTTTCTGCAGGTACCGTCACTTTCGCTTCTTCCCTGCTAAAAGAGGTTTACAACCCGAAGGCCGTCGTCCCTCACGCGGCGTTGCTGCATCAGGCTTCCGCCCATTGTGCAATATTCCCCACTGCTGCCTCCCGTAGGAGTCTGGGCCGTGTCTCAGTCCCAGTGTGGCCGGTCACCCTCTCAGGCCGGCTACCCGTCGACGCCTTGGTGAGCCATTACCTCACCAACAAGCTGATAGGCCGCGAGCCCATCCCGAACCAAAAAATCTTTCCCACCAGAGAAGATGCCTTCCTGGTGCATATCCAGTATTAGACGCCGTTTCCAGCGCTTATCCCAGAGTTCGGGGCAGGTTGCTCACGTGTTACTCACCCGTTCGCCACTGATCCACAAGAGCAAGCTCCTGCTTCACCGTTCGACTTGCATGTGTTAAGCACGCCGCCAGCGTTCATCCTGAGCCAGGATCAAACTCTCCGTAAAAGAACAATGCTGCCACCACCGGGAAAACGGGGAAGCAACGAGTTTGATGCTGACCAAAACGGATGTCATTACTGACTTCCAAAATTGATCCAAAGGAATCTTGCCGAACCGACAAAAGTCGGCCGACGAGGTTATTTGGCATTTGACAAGTGCACGCTGTTGAGTTCTCAAGGATCGGATGCTCCCAGCCCTGCGACTCCCGCCGCAGCCCTCCGGGGCAACTTCTCTATCTTACCTGTCGGAGTTCGTTTCGCAAATCCGACACGCCGTGCTCACCGGGGTGAGAACCGCGTCCCGAACCGGCCGGAACCCGTTCAGAACACCCCGCACCGCACCTGTTTCCAGGTGGGTCTTGATCGGGGTGGTTGTCGCTGACCTGGGGTGGGAACCTTCCGGCTCAACCTCACCGCTTGGCGGCGACAAGGGATTACATTACGTGGATCCCGGGGGTCGGGCAAACCGGGGCCGGGGTCGGGCGTGTCGCGCCTGCGAGGCGCTGATGGATCCGCTGTGAGCCCTGGTCGCCGCGCGCGGCCGCACGGCACAATCCCGTCATGAGCTCCCCCTCTCCCAGCCACGGCGGCAACCGCCGCCTGACCGTGATCGTCGCGGTGGTCGGCGGCATCGTCGCCCTCGGTGCCGCCGCCGCGGTGTTCGGCCCCGCCTTCTATCGCGACGTGATCGTAGGGGAGGCGCCTCCCGCCCCGACCGTCGGCGGCTCCACTCCCGCGGCCGAGTCGAGTCCCGCGCCCGCGGGCGATCCGCTCGCGGGGCTCGACGGATCCTGGGCGGCGTCGGAGGGGTCGTTCGCCGGCTACCGCGTCGACGAGGTGCTGAACGGGACCGATGTCACTGTCGTCGGGCGCACGGAGGACGTCGAGGCGGAGGTGGAGGTCGCCGCCCTCGCGGTGACCGCTGCGACGGTCACCGTCGACGTCGGCTCGATCGCGACCGACGAGGGAGCACGCGACGCGTACTTCCGCGACAACGCCCTGCAGGTGAGCGACTTCCCCACCGCGACGTTCACCCTCACGGAGCCCCTGGAGGCGACGTCCGCACCCGAGGCCGGCAGTGAGCAGACGGTCGAGGCGGCGGGTGAGCTGACCCTGCACGGCGTCACCCAGGCGGTGACCGCGGAGCTGCAGGTGGCCTTCGACGGCCGCACCGCCGAGGTCGCCGGAAGCATTCCCGTCACCTTCGCCGACTACGGGGTGCAGGCCCCGAGCCTCGGGTTCGTCAGTGTCGAGCCCGAGGGCTTCGTCGAGTTCCACCTCGTCCTCGACAAGGAGGGGTGACCCCGCGCGGTCAGCCGGCGACGACGCCCGACAGCGGCACGGGGATGACCACCGCGGCCGGCAGGAGATCGACGCGGCGCGCGCCGCACGAACTGCACCGCACATAGAGCACCACGCCCTCGGAGGTGGCGTGCCGCGATTCGGTGAGCCATCCGTGCTCGCACCCCGCACTGACGAGGGCATGGGTGCGGGCGTGCTCGCGGGTGGTCGTCATGGAACCAGCCTGTTGTCATGCCCTTATGCATCACAACCCTTACGCGGCGAGCGGCGAACCCGCGACGGCGCCTGCACCGCGAACGGGTCAGTGCGTGGGCGCGCCCGCGAGGCGTCGGTCGTGCAGCGCGAACTTCGCGGCCATGTCGCCGACGATGAGGCGGAAGTCGACCTCGGTGTGCACCACGCGAGGTGCCGACGGCGGATCGCCGGCGGCAAGCGAGGTCGCCAGCAGGGGGAGGCTGTCGCCGAGATGCCAGACCTCGCCCACCGGGAACCGGGTCGGGAACTCCAGGGCGGTGAACGCGTCCCAGACCGCCCCGCCCACCGCGGTGCGGGTGAGCTCGGCCTCGAGCTCGGCCAGCGAGAAGGTGCACGCCCGATAGGTCTCGAGGGGGTACTGCTCGATCGCGATCTCGGTGGCGAACACCGCGGCGGCGGCCTCCGGATCGGTGTCGCGGTTGTATTCGAAGACGTCGCCCACCGCGCCGCCCACCCACACGAGACGCGCGCGAGCGGCGATGGACGGGTCTTCGGCGAGCGCTGCTGCCACGTTGGTGAGGGGCCCCGCGCAGACGATGGTCAGCGGCAGCGGATCGTCGCGCCGCGCCGCGTCGACGATGAGCCGCGACGCCTCGGACGGCCCGCCTCCCGCCCGCTCAGCACCGGCGGCGGTGCGCCCCGCGGACTCCGGTGCCGCGACGGCGATGAGCGCCCGAGCCGCCTCGACGCCGCGAACCGCCCCGCTGTCGGCCCCGGGGAACATCGGGGACGTGAGCGAGCTGGTCACTCCGTCGACGCGATCCGACGACAGAAGGTGGTGGGCCAGCGCCAGAAGGCCGTCCGGATCGCCCGCCCAGTCGTTGTCGATGACGAGCCGTCGCGCCGGGCCGCGCATGCGACGCGGTCCGGCAGGAGAGAGCACACCGTGAACCGTCGGAGCGGCGTCCATCGTCATCTCACTTTCGTCCGTCGCAGGCGGGCGCTCAGCACGCGCCCGAAGACCTGGCCAGGCTAACACCAAAACATTGCACGCATCATGTTTTCGCCACTCGGGCGCCGCAATGTTGTGACGCTACCGTTGAGTCAGCCGCCGCCGCCCAACCGGAGCGTCGATGGCGGTGGCACCCGGTCACGAGGGACGCCCCTCGATGGCCGCCGGTCATCCCGAAGCCCTACTCGAGGAGAATCACTCATGTCCGTCGGACTTCTTGCCGTCGTTGACGACATCCTGGCCGCGGCCATGAAGGCCAGCGCGAAGACCGCCGGCGTGGTCATCGACGACGCCGCGGTGACTCCGCAGTACGTGCAGGGCCTCACCCCGGCGCGAGAGCTGCCTGTCGTGTGGAAGATCGCCCTCGGCAGCCTGGTGAACAAGTTCGTGATCATCATCCCGATCGCTCTCCTGCTCACCGCGTTCGCACCGTGGATCCTGCCCTATCTGCTCATCATCGGCGGCGGCTTCCTCTGCTTCGAGGGGGCGGAGAAGGTGCTCGAGTGGTTCGGGATGCACCACGCGGTGGCCGACGACGGGCCGCGTGATGAGAGAAAGCTGGTGTTCGGAGCCATCCGCACCGACCTCATCCTCAGCACCGAGATCATGCTCATCTCGCTCGCCAGCCTCGATGCCGATTTCGGGATCTGGATGACGCTCGGCGCGCTGCTCGTGATCGGATTCGCCATGACGGTGGCGGTCTACGGCGCCGTGGCGCTTCTGGTGAAGATCGACGACATCGGCCTTCGGCTCATGAAGAGCGCCTCGCGCAGGGTCCGCCGCACCGGTGCGCGCATCGTCGCCGGGATGCCCGCGGTCTTCCGGGTGATCAGCGTCATCGGAACGGTGGCGATGCTCTGGGTC